>NZ_JBNAGK010000005.1:190515-296131 GCF_049803835.1 Tropicibacter sp. S64
GCCCCCGCCGCGCCGCCCGGCCCCGGGGGGCCCCCACCCCGCTGGGTGGCGGCCCCCGCGTCCATTGACAGGGCATAGCAGAGATTACCATGAGCGATCATTTCGCGTGCCGCAGTCCCGGACCTGATCCGGGACCTCCTGCTGCCAACGAGCATGCCGCGGTTGGTTTTCTGAAAAGGCGCAACGGGCGATTGGCCGTTCTCACGGGCCATCACATCAAGCCAGCTTGTGACAGACTCACCAGCCGCAGGGCCGTACGTGAGGCGAACACTCACCTCACCGCAGGAACTTCCGCCGCGCCTCTTCCGCCATCGCCTGCTTCATCTGAAGCTCCGCCAGCCGGGCCATCGCGGCCTTCCGCGCGTCTCCGGTCAGCCCGTCCATCGCGGCCTTCTGCGCCGCCACCTGCTTCTTGAGCGTGATCTCCTCGGGCACCACACCGGCCTGCGCCATGATCCGGAAGCCCGCCGCCTCCCCCGCATCGACAAAGGCATCGCCGGGCCGGTCAGGCAAAGGCTTCCCCTCGCCCGCAAGCCCGGACAGACCGCCTTCCAGCAGGGTCTTCAGGATGCGCCGTTCACTCAGACGGGACAGCCAGCTCATGGGTTCGTCCTTCCGATCGCGCCCGGACGCAGTTTCGCCGCAGGCAGCGTGACACCATCCCGCCAACCTTGCCACAAGGGTCCGGTGCTGCAAATGCGGCGTAGCTGCACAGGCCGCGCGGCCCGGGGCCGCAGGCGGTTTTCGCTGCCGGAAAAGCCCCGGGAACCCGGCCTACTCTGCCGCGTCGCGCTTCGGCAGGACCCAATCCGCGCGCGGGAAATGGCAGGTGTAGCCGTTCGGGATGCGCTCCAGATAATCCTGATGCTCCGGCTCCGCCTCCCAGAAATCCCCAACCGGCTCGACTTCCGTCACCACCTTGCCCGGCCAGTGCCCGGAGGCCTCCACATCGGCAATGGTATCCAGCGCACATTGCCGCTGATCCTCGTCGACATAGTAGATCGCCGAGCGGTAACTCATCCCGCGGTCATTGCCCTGCCGGTTCGGCGTGGTCGGATCGTGGATCTGGAAGAAGAACTCCAGCAGACGCCGGTACGAAATCCGCTCCGGATCGAAGAGGATCTCGATCCCCTCCGCATGGGTGCCATGGTTGCGATAGGTGGCGTTCGCCACATCGCCCCCGGTATAGCCCACGCGGGTCTTCTCCACCCCCGGCAGCTTGCGGATCAGATCCTGCATGCCCCAGAAACAGCCCCCGGCCAGAACAGCGCGTTCCATCATTCCACCTCCTCGACCTGATCCACATAAGCCCCGTAGCCCTCGGCCTCCATGTCATCGCGATGGATGAACCGCAAAGACGCCGAGTTGATGCAATAGCGCAGCCCGCCCCGGTCCGCCGGACCATCCGGGAACACATGCCCGAGATGGCTGTCCCCATGCCGCGAGCGCACCTCCACGCGGATCATCCCGTGCGTGGTGTCGCGCAATTCGACGATGTTGTCCGGCTCGATCGGCTTGACGAAACTCGGCCAGCCGCAGCCGCTCTCGTACTTCGACGCACTGGCGAACAAGGGCTCGCCGGAGACCACGTCGACGTAAATCCCCGGCTCCTTGTTCTTGAGCAAAGCGCCGGTGCCGGGCCGCTCCGTGCCGTTCTGCTGGGTGACGCGATACTGCTCCGGGGTAAGGCTCTCGATCACCTCCGGGCGGCGTTCATACTGTGCCATGGTGTCCCTCCTGTCGCTACGCCCCAGAATGTGGGCCAATCGGCGCGAATTGCAATCACGCTCACGCAAGCGTTTGTTTGAGTTTCAAAGCCGCCCACCGCGCCGCATCCCGCACCGCCGCGTCCGGATCGTCACAAAGCCCTTGCACCACCGGCAGCAAAGCGCCTTCGCCGGAGTTGCCAATGGCGTAACAGACGTTGCGGACAAAGCGATCCCGCCCGATCCGCTTGATCGGCGAGCCGGAGAACAGCGCCCGGAACCCGGCATCGTCCAGCGCCGCCAACGCCGCGAGGTCCGGCGCGACCAACTCGGGCCGCGCATGGTACTTCACCTCCGCAGCGGCCTGCGCGAACTTGTTCCACGGGCAGACCGCGAGACAATCGTCACAGCCGTAGATCCGGTTGCCGAGACCCGTGCGCAGATCCTCGGACACCGGCCCGGCGTGTTCGATCGTCAGGTAGGAAATGCAGCGGCGCGCGTCGAGTTGATAAGGCGCCGGGAAAGCCTGCGTCGGGCAAACATCCAGACAGGCCCGGCACGATCCGCAATGATCGACCTCCGCGCCATCCACCGGCAACTCCAGCGTGGTGAAAATGCAGCCGAGGAAAAACCAGCTGCCCAGACGACGACTGACCAGATTGGTATGCTTGCCCTGCCAGCCCAGCCCCGCCGCCGCACCCAAAGGTTTCTCCATCACCGGCGCCGTATCGACGAAAACCTTGATCTCGGGCGTCCCCTCCACGGCGTCGATGAGCCAGCGACCCAGACGCTTCAACCGCTTCTTCACCACGTCATGGTAGTCCCGCGCCTGCGCGTACACCGAAATCGCCCCGCGATCCCGCTGTTCCAGCACCGCCAGCGGATCGTGCGACGGCCCGTAATTCTCCGCCAGCATCACCACTGACCGCGCCTCCGGCCACAAGGCCTCGGGCGAGCCGCGCCAGCCCATGCGCTCGGCCATCCAGCCCATCTGCCCATGCCGCCCCCGCGCCACGAACTCCGCCAGCCGCGCCGCCACCTGCGGCACATCGGACGGCCGACACACCCGGCACTCGGAAAACCCGACGGCCAACGCCTCCGCCTTCAGAGCCGCGGCCAGATCAGACACGCCTCGCCCCTGTTTCTTCTTGGGTCAAATACCCAGGAATCCCCACGCCTGCCTCAGAAATCCAGATCGGCATAATGCGCGGGCGGCGGGAACCCCGGCACCTGGTCGGCGAGGATGGAGCGGAAAGCCGGGCGCGACTTGATCTTGGCGTACCAGTCCTTGACCACCGCCGAACGGTTCCAGTCCACATCGCTGATGTAATCCAGAGACGACAGATGCGCGGCGGCGGCGAAATCGGCCAGCGTCATGTTGTCCCCGGCCAGCCAGCGCCGGTGATCCAGAAGCCAGGCCATGTAATCGAGATGATACTTGATCGCCCGGGCCCCCGCCTTGACATTCCCGCTGTCCGGGAAACCGGCCTTCATCACCTTCTTGTTCACCCGCTCATAGAGCAGCTTCGACGTGACCTCGTTGTGAAACTTGTCGTCGAACCAGCCCACCAGCCGCCGCACCTCGTAGCGGGCATCGGCACTCTTGGGCATCAAGGACGGCTCGGGGTATTTCTCCTCGATCCACTCGCAGATGGCGGCGCTCTCCGCCATGGTCTTGCCGTCGATCTTTAGCACCGGCACCTTGGCGGCGGGGTTGCGGCGCAGGAAGTCGGCCTCCTTCTCCCAATAGCGCTCCTCGTGCAGCTTGCACTCGATCCGCTTCTCCGCGAGGCTCAGGCGGACCTTGCGGCAGAAGGGCGACAGGGGAACGTGGTAGAGCTCGGCCATGATGATCCTGGGTACGGGAGGGGGTCTCTCCCTAATTGCAGGGAATTGCGCCGAGGTTCAAGCAGGCAAGCGGGGCACAGCCCCGCCCTACGTCGGCTCGGCGCAAATCGGCGGGCATCCGCACAGATCCACAGGTCGATTGGGGGCGCCGCCCCCGCCGCGGCTGTGCGCCGCGACTCCCCCTGGCGGTATTTGGGGACCAAAGAAGATCAGGGCCAGCGCAGCATCCCGTAGGGCGGGGCTGCGCCCCGCACCCGTGCGAGGGCTAAGCGTGGCAATCCACAAACCGGCGCGGCGGGTCCGAGGCGCGACGACCCCTTCCGGATAGCAGGAAATCCGCCCGGCGGAGCACCGCCACAGCCGCTTCGACGTCACTCGAAACACTCCGCCCGCCCGTCCGCCGCAATCGTCGCAGCGCCGCTTTCGATGGCCTTCGCCCGCCGGGTCATCGACGCGGTGGGCCGGGCCGGGTTGCGCTGTTTCGGATTGGGCAGCGCCGCCGCGATCAGCGCCGCCTGACGGGCCGTCAACTGCCCGGGGCCGACGCCGAAATACTGCCGCGCCGCCGCCTCCACGCCGAACACGCCCTCGCCCATCTCCGCCACGTTCAGATAGACCTCCAGGATGCGCCGCTTCGACCACAACGCCTCCACCATCGGGGTCATCACCGCCTCCAGCGCCTTACGGACATAACTGCGCCCCTGCCAGAGATAGACGTTCTTCACCACCTGCTGCGAGATCGTCGAGCCGCCCCGCGCCGCGCCGCTGGCAATCGCAGCCCGGATCGCCGCCATGTCAAAGCCCCAGTGCTCGCAGAAGTTCGCGTCCTCCGCCGCCACCGCCGCGCGCAGCATCACCGGCGCAATCGCGTCCACGTCGACCCAGCTGCGCTCGACCGAGCCCAGTCGCTTCTGTTCGCTCCAGATCGTGTGCGTGGTCGGCGGGTTCACCGCGCTGAACAGCAGCACCAGCATCAGCATCACCGCCACGACAATCCCTCCCAGCCGCATCAGCCACTTGAGCAGCCAGCGCAGCGGGCGGACCCTCGGGCGATCCGGTGTGGCGCTGTCCGCCGCCTTCGCCTTTGCCGGTTTCCGGGCCGATGTCTTACGTGCTGCCATGGCCAAGGCTTAACCGCTTCGCGCCCAAAAGCAAATCTCCGGGCGCCGGGCCCGGAGAGTGATGCCGCACAGGGATCAAGGGTGTCAGCGCCGCTTGCGCCGCGCCGACAGCAGCCCGGCGAGACCGCCGATCAGCAGCAGGCCCGAGGCCGGGACCGGCACGGGAGAAATGACGGAACCGCCACCCGAGCCGCCGGGAATGTCCAACCCGCCGCCGCCGCCACTCGTGCCGCCGCCGCCCGCCGTGTTTTCGCCGCCGCCATCGGTGATGCTGCCGCCGGTGCCGCCGCCGATGGGCGTGCCGCCGCCGGTGCCGCCGCCCTCGCCCGGGGTGCCGCCGCCGGTCCCGCCGGTGCCGGAGCCATCGGTGATGACAAAATCCTCGAGGCTCACGCCGCCGCCGGTCAGAAGCGCCATCACGGACTCGCTCGAACCGGACCCGCTGAGGGTGAATTGACAGACCACCGGGTCCAGGGAGCACGTGCCGACGCTGAGCATCGCGCTGATGCCGAGATCGGTGCCGTCGATGTCATAGCGGGTGTAGCCCAGCAGCCGCAGCGCCTCCAGGAACTCCGTGCCGCCGAACGTGGCGCTGAAATGCAGGCCCGAGGCATCGCGGGACAGAATCTGCGGACCCGTCCCCTCCGCGCCGCCCATGCCGAAAAGCGCGTGGATCAGCCACACGAGCAGGTTGTCCTGCCAGTCGATGCCCTCCTCGCGCTCCCCCTCGGGTGGAACATAGGACGCCGGTGTGCCGGTGAAGGTCTCTCCCCCGGACAGTCCGAAACCCGTGGTCGCCGCCCCCGCCGGAGCCGAAACCGCCATCATCAGCGCTGCCGCTGCCATTGCTTGCTTCATCTATCCCACCGCTCTCGAGGCTTGCTGCCTTCTGTCTGCCTGCGGCCTGCACGTGGGGGCCGCATTTACGATTGTTGATAAATCGTAAACGATCGTGAGTAAACCAAAGGTTGACCTTGCGTCGGTTTTTTCCGGTTTGCGTGGCCCGGGTGATGCAGGTGCTCATGCAAGCGGCATCGGCTTTAGGGAAGCGCGGTATTCCACCGGGGGCCCGCGAAATCTCTGGACGGGTAAAAAGGTTAATCTATGATGTATCCAACACCGCCCGTTCCGGGTTCTTCAGAGAATCATTCCTCATGACCGCAGCTCTTCGTCTGGCGACCGCCGCCTGTCTGCTCGCGCTCGCCGCACCTGCCGCCGAAGCGGCGACCGTGGGCTTCGGCCTGACCGTCTCGACCAGCGGATCGGGTGGCGACCGGCCGCAGTTCACCTTGACCAACATCTCCGACAGCGCGTTGATCCAGACCTTTACCTTCGCGATCAACGCGCCGGGATACTGGTTCGATTACATCTATTCCCAAACGGTGCCTGTCACCCCGGTCGGCCAGACCCTGACCACGGGCCAGACCAACGGCAACGAGAACTCCGGCACCACGTCCGTGGCCTTCGGCTTCACCGCCTTCGACCCAAGCGACGTCTTCCAGTTCCGCGCCGATCTCGACCCGATCGGTGTCGCGGATGCCGCCACCAACTTCCGGTCCGTGTTCTTCAACAACGGCGGCCCCTCGGTACCGAACGCCACCGCCTCGGTGCTGTTCTCCGACGGCCGCACGCTCGCGCTGGAACTGTCCGGAACCGGCGGGCAGTCCGCCTATATCTACACCGCAGCGATCGTCGACGCGCCGGTGCCGCTGCCCGCGACCTTGCCGCTGGCGCTGGTCGGTCTCGGGGGGCTCGGCCTCATGGCGCGGCGCCGCAAGGCCGCCTGACCCCGGACGCGACACCGCTCCACTACAGCGTTTCTGGTTCAACCTGAAACATCGAGCGGCACGCATGTCCCGAGAATACGAAGTATGGCAGGGTATGCGTGCCTCAAGTTTAACCAGAAACGCTATAAAGATCAAAGGCGCCGCCGGTCATCCGGGGCGCCTTTTTCCGTCTCATGACTCTGGCGTTCGGCCGACCGGCCCGGACCAAATCGCCGGGCCGCCAATGCCGCCGCGTCAGCCCTTCCTGCGCCGCCGCAGCCCGAAAAGCCCCAGCGCGCCCGCCAAGAGCAGCCCCGACGCAGGCACCGGCACCGCCGCCACCGTATAGGTCACGCTGATCGCGAAGACATCGCCCGTCGCGACGCTGCCCCCCTGGTACAGCTGCGCCGTACCGGCATCCGCGTAGAAGAACATCCGGCTCGGATCGCCCGCGGGCTTGTTGTTGTTCTCCCAGACACAGGGCGAAGACACTGCCTCGACCACGACCATATGCCCGCTGTCGCTGCCGCAGCCGCCATAGGTCGAGTTGATGAACCAGCGCCGGCTGTACGTCCCGTCTCCGGCGGGGGAGAAGAAGTTGTGCGACGCCGAGGTGATGTCGCTCCAACTCGACGAGAGCACGTTGGCCACGTCAAAGAAGTCGGTTTTCGTCGTGCCCGCCGCGTCGAACTCCACATAGGCCTGCAACACACCGCCGTCGTAAATCCCGACCAGCACGGACAGCACATCGCCCCAGTTGCTCTCGACCCAGCTGCTCTTGTAGTCGATCCCGTTCGCCGTCAGGTCAGCGGCGCCGGACACGCCCTCGTTCAGGCCGCCGCCGCCGATCCAGGTCGTGTAGGCATCGGCCTTCGGTGCGCTGTAGCTGGCGCTGTCGCTCAGCTTGTAGACCACATCCGTGGCCGTGGCCGCCGACACCGTTCCGGCAAGCCCGGTCAGCGCGGCAGCAATCAGGTAAGTCTTCATGTCCAATAGCCCCCTCTTGCAATGCCCTCCTCATACACCCGCGCCCGATTCTCTCCAATATCATTGATGAAAACGCGACGGGGCGGCCCGCAGACCGCCCCGTCCCTGTTCAATCCTGCGGCAGAGTCACTCCGCCGGAACCTTCCGGTCCATGTCGATGCCCAGCGGATACTTGATCTTGTCGAGCATCTCGGTCGGGCAGACCTGGAGGAAGTGCGCCTTCTCCATCTCCCAATGCTGCAGGATGTCCTGACCCTTGCGGCTGTTTGTCTCCGCCACGTGGCGCTCGATCAGCCCCTTGAGCTCGGCCTCCCACTCCGGCGTGGTCACCTTGCAGGTCACCAGCCCCTCGGCGTTCATCAGCGCCGGGGCCAGCCCTTCGGGATCGTAGAGATACGCCATCCCGCCGGTCATGCCCGCGCCGAAGTTCGCGCCGATGGAGCCGAGGATCACCGCGATGCCGCCGGTCATGTATTCACAACCGTTGGAGCCACAGCCCTCGATCACCACCTTCGCACCCGAGTTGCGCACCGCGAACCGCTCGCCCGCGCGGCCTGCGGCAAACAGATACCCGTCGGTTGCGCCGTAAAGCACGGTGTTGCCGATGATGGTGTTTTCCGAGGCCACCAGCGGCGAGACCTGCGGCGGACGCACGACGATGAGACCACCGGAGAGACCCTTGCCGACGTAGTCGTTCGCATCGCCCGACACTTCGATCTTCAGACCCGGCGCGGCAAAGGCCCCGAGCGACTGGCCGGCGGAGCCGGTCAGCTTGACGTGCAGGTGATCGCTCTGCAGCGCGTTGCGCATGCCGAACTTGCGCACGATATGGCTCGACACCCGCGTGCCAACCGTCCGGTGCGTGTTCATCACCGCGTAGCTGAGCTGCATCTTCTCGCCGTCCTGCAGGAACCGCGCCGCATCGCGCACGATCTCCGCGTCGAGCGTGTCCGGAACCGGGTTCCGCGGACGGTCCCGGTCGTAGACGATATGCTCGGAGCCATCGACGTGGATCAGGAGCGGGTTCAGGTCGAGGTCATCGAGATGCTCGGAGCCACGCGACACCTGAGACAGCAGGTCCGCCCGGCCGATCACTTCCGACAGGCTGCGCGCGCCGATGGAGGCGAGGATTTCCCGAACTTCCTGCGCGTAGAAGGTGATGAGGTTGACCACCTTGTCGGCGTTGCCGGTGAACTTGGCCCGCAGGTCATCGCGCTGGGTACAGACGCCCACCGGGCAGGTGTTCGACTGGCACTGACGCACCATGATGCAGCCCATGGCAATCAGCGCCGCCGTGCCGATGCCGTATTCCTCGGCCCCGAGCATCGCCGCCATGACGATATCCCGGCCCGTGCGCAGGCCGCCGTCAGTGCGCAGCACGACGCGCGAGCGCAGGTTGTTCATGGCCAGAACCTGATGCGCCTCGGTCAGGCCCATCTCCCACGGCAGACCCGCGTATTTGATCGAGGTCGCAGGACTTGCCCCGGTGCCGCCGTTGTGGCCGGAGATCAGGATGACATCCGCCTCGGCCTTGGCCACACCCGCCGCAATCGTGCCGACGCCGGAGGAGGCGACGAGCTTCACCGTCACCTTCACCGTCGGGTTGATCTGCTTGAGGTCGTAGATCAGCTGCGCCAGATCCTCGATCGAGTAGATGTCATGGTGCGGCGGCGGCGAGATCAGCGTCACGCCCTTCGTCGAGTGGCGCAGACGGGCAATCAGGTCCGTGACCTTCATCCCCGGCAGCTGGCCGCCCTCGCCGGGCTTGGCGCCCTGCGCAACCTTGATTTCAAGCTCCTCGCAGTGGTTGAGGTACTCGGCGGTCACACCAAAGCGGCCGGACGCCACCTGCTTGATCTTGGCGGAGGGGTTGTCGCCGTTCGGCTCCGGCACGAAATGCGCCGGATCTTCGCCGCCCTCGCCGGAGTCGGACTTCGCGCCGATGCGGTTCATCGCGACGTTCAGCGTCTTGTGCGCCTCCGGGGAGAGGGCGCCAAGCGACATGCCCGGCGTCACGAACCGCTTGCGGATCGAGGTGATGCTCTCCACCTGCTCCAGCGGGATCGGCTCGCCCAGCGGCTTGATCGCCAGAAGGTCACGCAGATGGATCGGCGGGTTCGCCTGCATCGCGTTGGAATACTGCTTCCACAGCTCGAAGGACGCCCGGTCACAGGCGCTCTGCAACAGGTGCATGTTCTGCGCACCCCAGGCATGGGTCTCGCCACTCTTGCGCGCCTTGTAGAAGCCGCCAATCGGCAGCACGTCCTGCCCCAGGGCAAAGCCGAGCGCGTGCACCTCTTCCGCCTTCTTCTGCAGACCCTTGAGGCCGATGCCGGAAATCCGGCTGGTCATGCCCGGGAAATACTCGGCGCACATGGCACGGCTGAGGCCCACCGCCTCGAAGTTCAGACCGCCGCGATAGGAGGAAATCACCGAAATCCCCATCTTCGCCATGATCTTCAGCAGACCCTGATCGACGGCTTCGCGATACCGCGCCACCGCCTCGGTCAGACCCATGTCCAACAGGCCGCGCTTGATGCGATCCGCAAGGCTGTCCTCCGCAAGGTAAGCGTTCACCACCGTCGCACCGGCGGCAATCAGCACCGCGAAGTAATGCGGGTCGATGCATTCCGCCGAGCGCACGTTGATCGAGCAGAAGGTCCGCAGGCCCTTGCGCGTCAGGTGGCTGTGCACCGCGCTGGTGGCAAGGATCATCGGAATGGCCACCTTCGCCGCCTCCGAGTGCTCGTCGGTCAGCACGATGTGACCCGAGCCGGAGCGCACCGCATCCTCCGCTTCGCTGCGAATGCGGGCCAGCGCGTCGCGCAGCGCATCCTGTCCGCCACCCGCCGGGAAGGTACAGTCGATCTCGACGCAGGGCGCGTTGAACGCCTTCTTCAGCTCGGCAAACTGCGCGTTGCCGACGAAGGGGCTGTCCACCACGTAGATTTCCGTCTGCGCCGAGGACTCGTCCAGCACGTTCTTGAGGTTGCCGAAGCGCGTCTTGAGGCTCATCACGCGATATTCGCGCAAGCTGTCGATCGGCGGGTTCGTCACCTGGCTGAAGTTCTGACGGAAGTAATGGCTCAGCGGGCGATACTTCTTCGACAGAACCGCGCTCGGGGTATCATCCCCCATCGAGGCCAGCGTCTCCTTCGCATCCTCCGCCATCGGCGCGAGGATCTGCTCCAGTTCCTCGACGGTATAGCCCGCCGCGATCTGCCGCCGGCGCAGCTCCGCGCCTTCGAACAGCGGCTTCTCCTCGACCTTCGACAGCGTCTCGTCCAGTTCGGTGATCTTGCCGCACCACTCGCCGAAGGGCTGGGAGGCCGCCAGCGCGTCCTTGATCTCCACGTCGTGGTAGAGCTTGCCCGCCTTCATGTCGACCGCGATCATCTGGCCCGGCCCGAGGGCTCCTTTCTCACGCGCCGTCGCCTCGTCGGTCGGCACCATGCCGATCTCCGAGCCTGCGATCAGCAGCCCGTCCCCGGTCACGACGTACCGCATCGGCCGCAGCCCGTTGCGGTCGAGACCGCCGCAGACCCAGCGCCCGTCCGTCATGGCGAGAGCCGCCGGACCGTCCCAGGGCTCCATCACGGAGTTGCAGTAGGAATACATGTCGCGCCAGGCTTCCGGCAGCTCGATGGCCTGCTTGGACCAGCTCTCCGGCACCAGCATGGTCTTCGCCATCGGCGCATTGCGCCCGGCCCGCACCAGCACCTCGAACACCGCATCCAGCGCCGCCGAGTCGGACGAGCCGTTCGGAATGATCGGCTTGATGTCCTCCGCCTTCGCCTCGAAGACCGAAGACGCCATGCGGATCTCGTGCGACTTCATCCAGTTGACGTTGCCCTTGAGCGTGTTGATCTCGCCGTTGTGCGCCAGCATGCGGAACGGCTGCGCCAGCCACCACTGCGGGAAGGTGTTCGTCGAATACCGCTGGTGATAGATCGCGAAGGCCGATTCAAACCGCTCGTCCTGCAGGTCCGGATAGAACTCCGCCACCTGCTCCGCCAGCATCATGCCCTTGTAGATGATCGACCGGCAGCTCAGCGACGCCATGTACATGCCGTTGATGCCCGCCGCCAGCGCCGCCTTCTCGATCCGCCGCCGGATGACGTAGAGATCGCGCTCGAAGCTCTCCTCGTCCACGCCCTTGGCGTTGGAAATCAGGATCTGCTCGATCTCGGGCCGCGTCGCATTCGCCTTCTCGCCCAGGCAGGACACCTTCACCGGCACATGCCGCCAGCCGTAGATGTAATAGCCCATGCGCAGCACTTCGGACTCCACGATGGTCCGGCAGGCTTCCTGTGCGCCATGATCCGTGCGCGGCAGGAACACCTGCCCCACCGCCATCAGCTCGTCGCGGCGCGGCTTGTGGCCGGTGCGCTCGATCTGGTCATAGAAGAACTTCACCGGGATCTGCACGTGGATACCCGCACCGTCGCCGGTCTTGCCGTCCGCGTCGACAGCGCCCCGGTGCCAGACCGCCTTCAGCGCGGTGATGCCCGCCGCCACGACCTTGCGCGAGGGCTTGCCGTCGACGCTGACCACAAGGCCAACCCCGCAGCTCGAATGCTCCTCGCTCTCATGATACATGCCCTTCTCGGACATGAACGCCCGCTTGGCTTCCTCGCGGGCCACCCACGCTGCATCATACTTGGTCATGGTCATCGTCCTCCATGAGGGGCCGCTCGCGCAGCCATTGAATGCCTTTGTCCCCGGGTTTCTTCTTGGTCCAAATACCCGGGGGGTCCGGGGGGCGAAGCCCTCCGGCCTTCTCTTCAGTCTTCCGGCCCGCCGCCCTCCAGCACGCCGAACTTCTCGACACACTCGGCCCGCGTCAGCAGCCGCCGCCCCGCCTGCCCTTCAAAGGCATAGCTGTCGGGCTTGTGGTCGATGTAGATCTCGTTGGTGATCTCGAACCCGTTCGGATCGTCGAAAATCCCGACCGGCACTTCCGTATTGCCGTACCATTCATTCTCCAAAGTCACGCTAAAGTAGAGTCCCGACCCACATTTCCCGCAAAACGCGCGTTCCGCCCAGGCGCTCGTCTGCATCACGCGCAGGACCTCGCCGCTCCAGGTGATGCTGCCCGTCGGCACCGTCACCCCGATCAGCGCCGAGCCGGTCCAGCGGCGGCACATCTCGCAATGGCAGATACCCGCCTTGTCCGGCACGTCCGTCGCGACAAAGCGCACGGCGCCGCACAGGCACCCTCCGGTCCGCTCGCCGCTCATCCGAACACCGCCCCGGTGCGCAGCGCACTGATGACATCGCAATCGTACAACGGTTGCATGGCCGCGAAACCCGCCTCGCCCGGATAGATGAACTCGACCGGCGGGCGCGACCACTCGGTTTCGCGGCCGTCCGGCAGGATTTCCTTGACGTAGCCAGGGAAGAAGCGCCGATGCTTGCCCGAGACGAACTCGCGGCCCTCCAGCTCCCGCAGCACGGTGCCCTGCCAGTCGCGGTAGGTCGCGTAGAATTCCGTCTGGTACAGCGTCTCGCCGTCGATCACGACCTCGCCGACGATCCGGTCGAACCCGGTGATCCGTTCGATCATCCCGCCGGGCCGGCGCTGCGAGAAATCATAGGTGTCGAGGCCGCCGGCAAGCAACTCGTCGAGATTGCTGGCGTCGGCAATCGGACGCTGCGTGATCCATTGTGCCGGATCATGCGGCGGCCCGCTCTCGACCCATTGCGTCTGGTTGTCGATACGGCTGACAAAAACCGGGCCGGTTTCGTCGATGACCACGCGCCAGACGTCGTCGGCGTCGATCTGCGGACAGTGCCAGCTGTGCTCCACCCGGCAATCCCGGTTCTGCGTCGTCAGGTCGAGCGTGCAGCCTTCGGGCGCAACGAAGACATCGCCCGCTTGCGCCATGACCGGCAGGAGCACAGCCAGCGCCGCGCCGAAGGCAAAGCCCCGACCCTGCGCGTGTCCGTCTTTCCTGCGTTCAGACATTCTTCATTCTCTCACATGACAGGGTCAGCACCCCTGACCCGTTAACCTGTCTTAAGGCGCCTCCCCGGCCCCTTGTGCATTCGCGCACCGGGATCGGGGTATCTGTACGAAACTCGGGGAGTTTTGTACCAAACCCGCAAATCTCGCCCTGTCGGGCCGGTTTCCGGAGGGGGCAATCTGTACGAAGATCGCCCCGTTTTGTACCAAACTCTCCGAGACACCGCCCGCAAGCGGCGCAATTCTCACTCCGCGGCGACAGCGGCCTTTGCGTTAAGGTCCGTCAACAGGGCTTCCGCACAGTCGCGGCCATCCCGGATCGCCCAGACCACGAGGCTCGCGCCCCGCACGATGTCGCCAATGGCATAGACGCCCGGCATCGCTGTCCGCCCGGTGGTGAACTCCGCCTTGACGGTGCCCCAGCGCGTCACCTCCAGCTCCGGCTGGCCCCAGAGCGTCGGAAGCTCCTCCGGCGAGAAGCCCAGCGCCTTGATCACCAGATCGGCGGGCTCGTCATAGTCGCTGCCCTCGATCAGCTCGGGGCTCTGACGGCCCGTCGCATCCGGCAGGCCAAGGCGCATCTTCTCGACAACCACCGCACTGACAGGCTCACCCTTGAACCCTTTCGGCGCGGTAAGCCATTCAAAGACAACGCCTTCTTCCTCGGCGTTCTGCACCTCGCGCTGCGAGCCCGGCATGTTGGCGCGGTCGCGGCGATAGAGGCATTTGACGCTGTCCGCGCCCTGGCGGATCGCCGTGCGCACGCAGTCCATCGCCGTGTCACCGCCGCCGATCACCACGACCTTCTTGCCCTTGGCATTCAGCTCGCCGCTCTCGAATTCCGGCACGCTGTCGCCGAAGTTGGCCGCGCGGTTCGACGCCGTCAGGTAGTCGATGGCCTTGACGATGCCCTTCGCCTCGGAGCCGACGCCACCCAGATCGCGGGACTTGTAGACGCCCGTTGCGATGATCACCGCATCATGCTGTGCCCGAATATCCGCGAAGGCCATATCTTGCCCGACCGTGCAGTTCAGCACGAACTGCACCCCCGCCGCTTCCAGCTGCGCGACGCGGCGCATGACCACGTCCTTCTCCAGCTTGAAGCCAGGGATGCCATAGGTCAGCAGGCCCCCGGCGCGGTCGTACCGGTCGTAGACCGTGACCTGCAGACCGGCGCGGCGCAGCAGGTCGGCGGCGGCCAGACCACCGGGACCGGCCCCGATGATGCCGACGCTCTCGGAGCGCTCCTGCGCCGGAATGCCGGGCTTGACCCAGCCTTTTTCCCAAGCGGTATCCGTGATGTACTTCTCGACCGTGCCGATCGTCACCGTCCCGTGGCCGGACTTCTCGATGACGCAGTTGCCCTCGCACAGACGGTCCTGCGGGCAGATGCGGCCGCAGATTTCCGGGAAGGTGTTGGTCGCCTGGCTGACCTCGTAGGCCTCCTCCAGACGCCCGGTCGCGGTCAGCCGCAGCCAGTCGGGAATGTTGTTGTGCAGCGGGCAATGGCTCTGGCAATAGGGCACGCCGCACTGGCTGCACCGCGACGCCTGCTCCTCCGCCTTCGCCGCCGCGAACTCCGCATAAATCTCGTCGAAATCTTTGCTGCGCTCACCCGCCTCACGCTTCTCGGGCATCTTGCGCGAGACATCGACGAACTTCAGCATCGGTTGCTTGGCCATAGGGTGTGGCTCCATTCAGGGATTCCGGTTGCGCCTCTTTATACAAGGACGAAACGGAATAAAAGTCACTTATGCTGACCTATATTCCTATTTTTCCACCCCCTCAGCGATCAACTTGGCAAAAAACTCCGGTTTAAGGTATCAAACCGGACCTATATTTCACCTTTCACCACAGGATCAGGGGGTTATACAGGGGCATCCAAACCTGTCCGGACACCACCTCCATGACCTTCACCCACCTCCTGATCCTCGCATTGATCCAGGGCGTTACCGAATTTCTGCCCATTTCTTCATCCGGGCATCTGATTCTCCTCCCGAATCTAACCGGCATGGAGGACCAGGGACAGATTCTCGACGTCGCCGTGCACGTCGGAACACTGTTTGCCGTCATTTTGTACTTTTGGCGCGACGTGCGCGAGGCGCTGTTCGGCATTCCCGCCATGCTCCGTGGCCGCCTCGACGCCCCCGGCGCCCGCCTCGCCTTCCTGCTGCTGATCGCCACGATCCCGGTGATCGTCGCCGGGCTGGTGCTCAAGGTCACCGGCCTGAGCGACATGCTGCGCTCTACAGCCGTCATCGGCTGGACCATGCTGCTGTTCGGGCTGGTCCTCTACTGGGCCGACACCCGCGGCGCACAGGAAAAGGAAGCCGCCGACTGGAACACGGCAGACGCCGTGAAGATGGGCCTCTGGCAAGCGGTCGCCCTGATCCCCGGCACCTCCCGATCCGGCATCACCATCACCGCCGCCCGGCAGCTCGGCTATGCCCGCTCCGAAGCCGCGAAACTCTCGATGCTGATGTCGATCCCGACGATCATCGCCTCCGGAACCCTGCTCGGCCTCGAAGTCGCGGGCACCGCCAACGCCGCCGCCGCCCGCGACGGAGCCGTCGCCGCCCTGCTCGCCTTCCTCGCCGCGCTGCTGGCGCTCGTCCTGATGATGCGCCTGCTGAAATCGGTCAGCTTCACACCCTACGTCATCTACCGCTTGATCCTCGGCGCCATTCTGCTCTGGATCGCCTATTCCTGAGGGATTTCGCCCGGCTTGCGCCGGGCGACCAACGCTCGCTTCGCTCGCGTTTCGGGGGCTCTGCCCCCACGCCCCTGCGGGGCTCCCCCGCGGTATTTGGGGACCAAAGAAATCCAGGAGCGCGCTTCATCTTCTTTGGTCTGCAAATACCGCGGGGTAGGCTCGAAGAGCCGTAGGGGCAGAGCCCCTGCACGCGCCCGAAGGGCGCGTTGGTCGCGGCGCGCAAGCGCCGCGAAACCTCTCTCACGACTGCATCAGGCCGCCCATTCCCAAGGCCGGGTGAAGCTGCCCAGCACCTCGGCAACGCCCGCCTCGCCGCCGCCGTTGGGGGCGACCTGCGCCACGAGGCCACGCTTCTTGTCGTCGACCACCGCCACGACCCGCGCCGCCAGCCCCGCCTCTTCCAGCGCACCGTTGTAGACCCGCGTGATCGCGTGCTTGCGCAGGTCGGGCTTGAACACCTTGCCCACCGCGGTCTTCGGCAACTCGTCGAGGATCGTCAAGTGCTTGGGATGCGCCGCCCGTTCGTGTACGTGCCGTTTGGCGTGCTCGAGCAGTTCCTCGACGGTCACCTCCGCCCCGCCGACCAGTTCGACGAAGGCGCAGGGCAGTTCCCCCGCGTAGGCGTCCGGCTGGCCGATGGCGCCGGCAAAGGCCACCGCCGGATGGGCCAGCAGCGCCTCCTCGATTTCCGCCGGGTCGATGTTGTGGCCGGAACGGATGATCAGGTCCTTGGCCCGGCCGGTGATCCACAGGTAGCCGTCGGCGTCGAGCCGTCCGAGATCCCCGGTGCGCAGGTATCGTCCATGGAAGTAGAGGTTCGCGTTCTTCTCGCTCTCGGTGTAGGTGTTCCCGGCATAGACCCCGGGGTTGGAGACGCAGATCTCCCCGACCTCGTCCACCGCGCAGTCCAGCGCATCGCCGCCCACCTGCTTGATGATCTTCACATCCGTGTATGGCAGCGCGATCCCGATCGACCCCACCTTCTTGACGCCATCCGGCGGGTTGACCGAGACGAGGCAGGTGGCCTCCGTCAAGCCGTAGCCTTCGCAGATGGTCACGCCGCAGGCCTTCTCGAAGCGCTTGAACAGCTCCAGCGGCATCGGCGCGGAGCCGGAGAATGCCGTCTTCACCGATGAGATGTCCGCGTTCACCGGGCGCTGCATGAGCGCCGCAACCGCCGTCGGCACGGTGATGACGAAGCTGATCTTCCAGCGCTCGCAGAGCTTCCAGAAGTTGTCGAAGACCCCCTCCCCGCGATAGCCTGCGGGCGTCGGGAAGATCACATGCGCGCCCGAGCAGATCGCCGCCATCAGGATGACGTGGCAGGCAAACACGTGGAACAGCGGCAGCGGGCACATGATGTTGTCGGTCTCGTCGAACAGCAGCGTCGCGCCGAGCCAGCCGTTGTAGATCATCCCGCCGTAGCGGTGCTGCGCCACCTTCGGCATGCCCGTGGTGCCACCGGTGTGGAAATAGGCCGCGACCCGGTCGCCCGCGCTGTCGGCAAAGGTCAACTCACCCGGATGTTTCGCCGCCTCCTTGCGGAACGACTTGTAATCCGCATGGCGCAGCCCCTCCAGCTTCGGGCGCACGAAGGGCACGATCCAGCTTTTTGGCGGGGTCAGGTAGCGGTTCAGGTCCACCTCCAGCACCGTCTTGACACCCGGCGCGTGGCGCACCGCCTCGGCCACCTTCTGCGGCAGGTCGGTCTTGGGGAAGGGTTTGAGCGTGACCACCACCTTCGCGCCGGTCTCGCGCAGGATCGAGGCGATCTGTTCCGGCTCGAGCAGCGGGTTGATCGGGTTCACGATCCCCGCCACCGCGCCACCCAGCAGCGTCGCAATGGTCTCGTTGCAGTTCGGCAGGACGTAGGCGATCACGTCCGTCTCGCCGATGCCCAGGGAGCGGAACAGGTTCGCCGCCTGTGCGGTCTGCGTCTTCAGCTCCGCCCAGTTCAGGGTTTCCGCCTTGTCGGCCGGGCCGGATTGCAGCTGGTAGCTCACCGCCGGTCGGTGCGGGAAGGCCTCCGCCGTGCGGCACAGCTGACCCCAGAGCGTCGCGGGCACGTCCCGTTCCTCCCAGGGCATCGCATTCTGGATCGCGTCACGGTCCGCCGCGCTGGCATAGGTCATGGTTGTCCTCTCCTCCCCATGAGACATTGCATCATAGTGTGGAGAGGTCCGCCTCATCGCGCAAGAGAGGAGAACGCAACGGAAAATCGCGCGTGACGCGGCGTTCCCGGGGCGAAGGCGCGAGGCGCCCGGTGTGGCCGGTTGGGGCGGTCCCTTGCCCGGACCCCGGGGGCACTACGGCGTTTCTGGTTTGACCTGAACAATCGAGCGGCACGCATGTCCCGAGAACACAAGGTATGGCAGGGTATGCGTGCCTCAGGTTCAACCGGACACGCTTTACCCCCGCCGTTTCGCGATCTCGATGCGGGTCTCGGCGAGGGACATGTCCTGCAGGATGCGGCTGCGCGCCGTCCGGTCCGAGGTGTCCCGCAATTCGTCCCGCAGGCGGGCGAGTTCGCGGCTGAGCGCGACCACCTCCGGCACCGCGCCATTGTCGCGCAGGATACGGTTCAGGACGGCATCCTGCCCGTCGCCGTCGAGGGCAAGCGGCTTTCCCGCGCCGGGCAGGTTGTCGAAGGCACCGTCCCGCTCGGCGGCGGCGATCCTTGCGTTGATCAGGTCGATGAGCGGGTGATCCATGGCATCAATCTGCCATGGATCGGTGCGTCGGGAAAGAGGCTGGCTCAGGCGGCGGCGGCGACGGGTGCCAGCCGGTCCAGCAGCGCGTCGAGCGCGGCGCGGTCCTCGTCCCGGGTCAGGCTGCCGGTTTCGGCGTCCCAGGCCTCGCCCCAGGGACCGATGCCCTTGGCGCCGCGCAGGTCTGCGCCGAAGAAGGGCGCGACAAGCTCCTGGCTGGCGAGCACGTTCGCCCCGGCCCGCGGCCCCGGCGTGGCGGAGAGCATGACCAGCGGCTTGCCCTGCCAGACCTGTGCGTTGGCGCGGCTCATCCAGTCGAAGACGTTCTTCCAGGCAGCGGTGACGGTGCCGTTGTGCTCGGCGAAGGAGACCAGAACCGCGTCGGCCTCGCCGATCCGGGCAAGCAGGTCCTGCGCGGGCTGCGGCACGCCGCTCTCGGCCTCGCGGTCGACGGAGTAGATCGGCATCTCGTAATCGTTCAGGTCGACGTGGCTGATCTCGGCGTCGTGGTGGGCGCGGGCCAAGCGCTCCGCGGCGTGGCTGACCAGCGTGCGGTTGATGGAGGTGCGGCTGTTGGTGGCGGCAATGGCGAGGATTTTCATGATATGGTGCTCCTGTTCGGATGTGGCGTTGTCCTTGGGGAGAACATGGAGCCACGCACCCACGCACTCAATTCCGGGACGGCGAACAGGATTTCTGCACAGGCGCACAGCGGGATTTGCCTGTGCATGGGGCGCAGGCTCGGGCATGCTCCGGTTTGGAGACCTGAGAGGGATGGATCATGATCGAGGGACGGTGCCTGTGCGGGGCGGTGCATTGGACGTATGACGGCGTGCCGGAAGATGCGACGGCCTGCAACTGCACGGCGTGCAGGCGGTACGGGACGCTCTGGGCCTATGACTGGGAGGGGGGCGTGATTGCGCTCTCGGGGCCGGTGAAGGCCTTTGCGCGGCCGGTGGAGCATCCGGCGCTGGATTTCCTGTTCTGCGAGACCTGCGGCTGCGTGGCGGCCTGGCGGGGGCGGAAGGCGCAGGACAACGGCCATCTGCCCATCGCGGTGAACCTGCGGCTGGCGGAGCCGGAGGCGGTTGCGGGGATACGGATGCTGCGGTTCGACGGGCTGGACACGTTCGAGGATGTCGACCCGCTGGGGCGGAGCGTGGGGGATATGTGGTATTGAGGGGGTAGAAATGTTTCGCGCGCGAAACATTGTTTGTTAATAATGGGTTAACGCAACACCCCGCCGAACAGGCCTGTCCGAAGGCGCGTAGTAGCGAACTTGGACCACGTTAATGGTTCGGAGGGCGGAGATCTGCCGTACGCCGCGCAATGCACGAACAGGAGCAGTCTGCCGTTAATCACATTGCAAAAGCGTTATCCGGTTTCTTCTTTCGACGCCAGGACAACCCACAAGCTGCCCTGGCGATCATGTTTTCGCGTTTACTGCTGCAAGGTCAGGCGCGCGTAGATGCTCGTGACGGACATCAAAAGCGAATAGCACCCCTTGGTCTTGCCCATCGTCTGCGGGTTGTGGTTGGCAATCTCCTGATACGCTTGCGTCGCCGTGCGTATCAGGTCCGCGTCCGTCAGTACTGTGGGTCTTTCCATCCGCCAGCGCATGCCGTTGTGCCGCATGAAAACTGAATGAGCCGCAATAATCGGGAATATAAGTCCATCAGGCACCTCTTTGACCTTGCGGTCCTCGCGCTCGATGGAGCGGATGCCGGTCCCGATGAACCCCTGATGCTGCTTCCAGTCGATATAGAGCTGCCATGCAATCGGTGCCACGTCGAGGAAGCAGTCGTAGACTTCTTTGTTTTCGGGCTTTTCTACCAATTCTTGGAACAGCTTAAGGCAGCGCGTCTTCTGACTGTAAGAGAACACTTTGTTCTCCGGGTCCGATTGCCGCTTGAACTTTTCCATCATCTCCACGGGCAAAGCCGCGAAAGTGACCTGCACCAACTTCTCGGTGTCGAGTGTGCCTTCCTTGTCGTTCTGTTCGCTCTCGCTCTTTTGCAGGCGCACATCCGGGAAATGCTCAATCATTCGGGCTTCGAGAGCGTCGATGTGTCCGCGCCGCCCAGCGATGGACAGGGCGCGCACGTCGTTCTGGAAATTCCTTGCTATGGAAATCTCGGCAATCAGATCGTCATCGTCTGTGACTATGATCTCATAGCGAATACTCGGCTCCTGATAATCCTCGTTGAAAGTCTCGGCATAGAACCTCCGCAGCTCACCTTGGGTCTGCGAACCATTAATGATACTCGGCTTGAGCAGCGTCATCTTCTTGGTCTTGTCGTCTACTTCGGCGTCGCGGGCGACGATCACAATTCCACCATTCAGGATCGAGAAAAGTGGCGAATTGTCTTTTAGGGTTTTGCGGATCGCCTGATGAACGAGCGTGGGCGTCTTCTTCTGCTTGCCCTTCGCTTCGACCAAATACTCCCGGACATTCTCGTTATCCTCAAGTTCCAATACCGACCGTGCGGGGGCGGTACCAGCATAAACCTTGCGGCTCGCACTCGTGTCTTCGGGCGAGGAGATATTGCGGCAGTTATGGTAGGGGAATGCGAACAGTGTCGCGGCTGCTTCGGCAGTCGTCATGGGTAGTACCTCGATTTTCCGATGTCCGACACATTTGAACGGCGCGTCCACCTGGACGACCAAGACGAGACATCAAAAGAATGATGCCGAACAATACTCGTCCAGTCAATAAGGGCGAACGAAACGCAGCCTCACCTCGCTTTAGCTCAAAGTCGCAGGCGAAAAATACGAAAATCGGGTCCGCTTTAGGCTTACACCGATCATTCTAACCGGTCGGCGCAATGGGCCGCCCCCCAAACCAAAAAGGCCCCCGCTTTCGCGAGGGCCTTTCCTTCATTCAAACCCTTTAAAGGATCACTCCTTCACGGTGATCCGGCCGTCCGTGTAGGGCGCGTAGGGGCCCTTGGCGGCGAGGTATTCTGCCGTCACGTCGGCCAGGTCCGGGCCGAAGTCGTAGGCGTTCTGGGCGTCGACGAACATCTTGTAGCCGTCGCCGCCGTTGCGGACGTAGTTGTTCGACACCACGCCGTAGAGCTTCTCCGGATCGACCGGCGCGCCGCCGATCATCACGTCGGAGACGCGGCTGCCCGGCTCGGCGCTCTTGGAGAAGGAGAAGGTCAGGCCCGCGACCTGCGGGAAGCGGCCGCCGCCTTCCTCGACCTGGCTGACGCCGTTCTCCAGCGCCTCGACGATGGTGGCGCCGGTGACCTGGAAGGTCGAGAGGGTGTTCTGGAACGGCAGCACGGTCAGGACTTCGCCCATGGTCACTTCGCCGGCGTCGATGGAGGCGCGCAGGCCGCCGCCGTTGGCGATGGCGACCTCGATGCCCTGGTCCTTCACCCGGTCGAGCATGGCGTCGGCCACGAGGTTGCCCATCGGGCATTCCATGGCGCGGCAGACATCTCGGGAGCCTTCGATCGCGTCGGACGTCTCGGCGACGACCTTGTTGCGGATCTCTTCGAGCGGGGCGGCGGCCTCGGTGATGCGGGCCTTGGTGGCCTCCTCCTCGGCCACGGAGCCGTCGAGCAGGATCGGCTCGCCCTTGGCTTCCTTGATGTTGCCCTCGTCGTCGAAGGTCACGTTCAGCTCACCGAGGAACTTGCCATAGGCGTAGGCCTGCACGATGGCGGTGGAGCCGACCATCACGGGGTACGGGCCTTTCGCGCCTTCGATGGTGTTGGAGAGGAGCGAGTTGTCGTGGCCGCCAACGATCACGTCGACGCCGGTGGTGTTCTCGGCCACCGTCTTGTCGACGTTCAGGCCGGAGTGCGAGAGCACGATGATCTTGTTGACGCCCTCGGCGGTCAGCTTGTCGACTTCGCCCTGCACGGCTTCGGAGGGGTCGGTGAAGATGATGTTCTTGCCGGGGGAGGCGAGTTCGTCGGTGTCCTGCGGGGTCAGGCCGATGAGGCCGAGCTTCTCGCCGCCGCGTTCGATGATGGTGGATTTCATCAGGACATCGGCCAGCAGCGGCTCGCCGGAGACGTCGGCGTTGGACATCAGCACCGGGAATTCGACCGCGTCCATGAAGCCGCGCAGGACCTCGGGGCCGTCGTCGAATTCGTGGTTGCCCACGGTCATCGCGTCATAGCCCATCTGGTTCATCATCTCGGCGGCGAGCTTGCCCTTGTAGTAGGTGTAGAACAGCGTGCCCTGGAACTGGTCGCCGCCGTCCACGAGGATGTAGTTGTTGCTGCGGGCCTTGGCGTCGCTGATCGCGGTCTGCAGGCGCGCGGAGCCGCCGAAGCATTCGCCGGCGGTGTTGTCCTCGGCGGAGCAGCCGCTGTCGTACTTCGAGATCGGCTCGAAGCGGGCGTGGAAGTCGTTTGTGTGCAGGATGGTCAGCGAGTAGTCGGCGCTGGCCACGCCGGCAAGGAGGCTCAGCGCGGCGGCGCTGGACATCAAACGGAGCGACATGGTGAAAAACCTCTCTGTCAGTCTTTTGCTTGTGGCACCAGCAGACCCCTGATTTGGACAAGAGTCAAAGCCTGAAACGCGGTATCGCGGCGTCAGGTGACAGGGGCATGACAGGGCTGCAGGGAATTTGCGCAGGGCGGGTCCGGAAGGCTGGGGGCATCCGGCGCTTGACCCGCGGGTTCCGGCAGGGCAACAAGCGGGCATGCTGATTTACAAGATCCTCCGCGCCGACGAGTGGTCGGCCCTGCAAGCGCGCGGCGAGACCGCGGGCGCGCCCATCGACGTCGCCGACGGCTACGTGCATTTCTCCACCGCCGAACAGGCCCGCGAGACGGCGGCGAAGCATTTCGCCGGGGCGGAGGGGCTGCACCTGCTGGTGTATGACACCGAGACGATCGGCGAGGCGCTGGTCTGGGAGCCGTCCCGGGGCGGGCAGCTGTTCCCGCACCTCTACGCGCCGCTGCGGTATGACCGGATCGTGCGGCACATGCCCTTGCCGCTTGGCCCGGACGGCCATGTCTTCCCGGACGAGATCGCATGAGCGCGCTGGAGCAGATCGGCCTGCGCCTGCTGCGCGGCTGTGATCCGGAGCGGGCGCATGGGCTGGCCCTGAGTGCCCTGCGCAGCGGGCTGGCCCCTGCCCCCGGCCCGGTCAGCACGCCGCGCCTTCGGACCTCCGTTGCCGGGCTGGATCTGCCGAACCCGCTCGGCCTCGCCGCCGGGTTCGACAAGAACGCCACCGCCTTGCAGGGCCTGTCGAAGGCGGGCTTCGGCTTTGTCGAGGTTGGCGCGGCGACACCGCGTCCGCAGCCGGGCAACCCGAAACCGCGGCTGTTCCGCCTGACGGAGGACAGGGCCGCGATCAACCGTTTCGGCTTCAACAACGACGGCATGGAGGCGATCTGCGAGAGGCTGGCGCAGCGGCCGCGCGGCATGGTGCTCGGGCTCAACCTCGGCGCCAACAAGGACAGCGAGGACCGCGCGAAGGACTTTGCGAAAGTGCTGACCCATTGCGGCAAGCACGTGGATTTCGCCACGGTCAACGTCTCCTCCCCCAACACCGAGAAGCTGCGCGATCTGCAGGGCAAGGCTGCCCTGTCGGCGCTGCTCGACGGGGTCATGGAGGCCCGCGCCGGGCTGACCCGCCCGATCCCGGTATTCCTCAAGATCGCGCCCGATCTGGATGCGCAGGGCCTCGAAGACGTGGCGGAGGTGGCGCTTGCCTCGCGCGTGGCGGGCGTCATCGCCACGAACACCACCCTCTCCCGCGACGGGCTGCGCTCGAAGCACCGGGACGAGACCGGCGGCCTGTCGGGCCAGCCGCTGTTCGAGATGTCCACGCGGACGCTGGCGCGGCTGTACGATCTGACCGAGGGCAACTTGCCCCTGATCGGCGTCGGCGGCATCGGCTCGGCGGAGCAGGCCTATGCCAAGATCCGCGCCGGGGCCTCGGCGCTGCAGCTTTATACCGCGCTGGTCTATGGCGGCCTCAGCCTCGTGCCGGAGATTCTGGGCGGTCTGGAGCGGCTGCTCGCCCGGGACGGTTTCGAGACCGTCGCGCAGGCGGTGGGCACCGGCGTGGGGGAGTGGGCATGATCCTCTGGCACAACCCGCGCTGCTCGAAATCCCGTCAGGCGCTGGCGCTTCTGGACGCGCGCGGGGTGACGGTGACGGTGCGCAAGTACCTTGAAGACGCGCCCTCGCTGGAGGAGTTGCGGGCCGCGCAGGAGGCGCTCGGCCTGCCCGCCATCGGCATGATGCGCAGCGGGGAAGCGGCGTTTCGGGAGATGGGACTGAGCAAGACAGACAGCGACGCCACGCTCCTCGCCGCCATGGCCCAGGAACCGAAGCTGATCGAGCGGCCGGTGCTGTTTGCCGGGGGCAAGGCGGTCATCGGCCGCCCGCCGGAGTGCGTTCTGGAGTTGCTCTGACCCCTTACAGCGTTTCTGGTTCAACCTGAAACATCGAGAGGCACGCATGTCCCGGGAATACGAAGTATGGCAGGGCATGCGCGCCCCAAGTTCAACAAGAAACGCTTTAGCGTCCCGCCTTTTCCCCGAATACCCCTGCGACACAAATGTCCCGACAGCACCGCAGGTGCGACAGGGTAATTGTGGCTCACAGTCAAGGTGGGGCGCTACAGCGTCCCGCCTTTTCCGCGAATACCCCTGCGACACGAATGTCCCGATAGCACCGCAGGTGCGACAGGGTATTTGTGGCTCCGGTTCAAGGCGGGGCGCTTCTGGGTTTCTTCTTGGCAAAAATACCCGAATACAACGGCGGGTTCCGATCCCGGTCCCTTCCGGCGACACCGACAGACCGTAGGGCGGGGCTGTGCCCCGCTCCCGCTCAGAGCAGGGGCACCGCTTTCGCCCCCTGCGCCGCCGCCACGAAGCGCCGGATCAGCGCCGCGTCCTTGATCCCCGGCGCAATTTCCACCGCCGACGCCAGGTCCACCTGCCGCGCCCCGGTCATGCCGATGGCGGTGGCGACGTTGTCCACGGTCAGCCCGCCCGCAAGCATCCAGGGCCGGGCCCAGCGGCGTCCGGCGATCAGCCGCCAGTCGAACGGCAGGCCATTGCCGCCGGGCAGCACCGCGCCCTTCGGGGCCTTGGTGTCGATCAGCAGCTGGTCCGCCACCCCGGCATAGGCGTCGATCTTCGGCAGGTCTTCCGCCGTGCCGATCCCCAGCGCCTTCATCACCGGCAGGCCGTAGCGCGCCCGCACCGCGGCCACCCGGTCCGGGCTTTCCGCGCCGTGCAGCTGGATCATGTCGAGCGGCACCACGTTCGTGATCTCGTCCAGCAGCGCGTCATCGGGATCGACCACCAGCACCACCTTCGCCATGCCGACAGGTGCGCATGCCGCGAGGTCGCGGGCCCGCGCCGGGGTCACGGACCGCGGGCTTTTCGGGAAGAAGTTCAGCCCGATGTAGGCCACGCCCGCCTCGGCGCAGGCCTCCACGTCCGCCTCCCGCGTGATGCCGCAAATCTTGACCCGCACGTCCGCCATCTGTGGCTCTCCCCTGAGTTTGAAACGAAAACGGGGGCGCGCGGCCCCCGATCCCTGCAGACCTGCGCCCGGATCAGGCCTGGTCCAGCAGCGCCAGGACCTCGTCCTTGTCCTTGTCGCGCTCGGCCTGCGTCTTTTTCAGCTCGCGTTCGAGGTGGCGCACCTCGGTCTTCTTGCGGCTGGCCTCAGCGCGGTGCTTGTGCTCGCGGAACCATTCCCAGACGAAGCCGATCAGCAGGCCCGCGATGATCCCGCCGAAGATCACGAGGAACAAGGGCAGTTCCACCGTGTAATCCACCACCCCCGCACCCGGAATGGCACGCATGCCTTCCGGCAGGGTGTTGAGGACGACGCTCCCGCGGTTGGCGAGGGCCAGCGTCACCAGCACGATGGCCAGCGCCGCGAGAAGGGCATAGCGAATGTACCGCATCCTTATCCTTTTACTTTCCGTTCAGCCGGTCGCGCAGCAGCTTGCCGGTCTTGAAGAAAGGCACGTGCTTTTCCTCGACCTGGACCGACTCGCCGGTGCGCGGGTTGCGCCCGACGCGGGCGTCGCGCTTCTTGACCGAGAAGGCCCCGAAGCCCCGGAGTTCGACCCGGTCGCCCCGGGCCATTGCATTGGTGATCTCTTCGAAGATCGTGTTCACGATCCGCTCCACATCCCTCTGATACAGATGCGGATTGTCGTCGGCAATCTTCTGGATCAACTCGGACCTGATCATGAGTACGCATCCCCCTGTTGCGCTTTCCTGCGCTTTGTTATGAACGCCATTCACTCTGGACTATACCGCCGCCAAATCAATTACGAAACTGGCGTTTTCTCGGAAAAGCCAAGATTTGCAGCAGTTTGCGACTTTCCGCCGCTGCCGCCGCGGGTAAATCTCCCCGCCATCCTGCGCAGCATGTGGCGGTGGCCGCATGGTCATGGCAACGATTCGGGGCGGATTCGGGCCTCAACCTGACGCGACGGCAGGTCCGCGCGGCCGGGTTCGCGGGCGTCAGACGCCGCGCCGCCGCACGCCAAGACCGAGGCCACCCAGGCCGAGCAACAGCAGCGCTCCGCCCGCCGGGAGCGGCACGGCGGAGGGCGCGGTGGTCACGATGATCTCGATATTGTCATAGATGACCGAGGCCCCGCTCGACAGGCTGTTGGCGGTGAAGAAGCCAAACCGCAGGGTGTCCGCGCCGTCGGTGAAATCCGCAAACGTGCCGTTCGCCACACCGCCCGCGCCGATTCCGGGGATGTTGGCCGAGAGCAGCCCGTCCACGTCCAGCGTCTTCCATCCGCCGGTAAAGCCGGTGAGCTGGTAATTGATGAAATAGGAACCGCCCTGCTCGATGATCAGACCAAAGGCGTGCTGCCGGTTCTGGACGTTGTAGTCGATCTGGAAATCCACCGACACGATGCTTTCCCCAAGCGGCGTCAGGCTGGCGCCGCTGAGGAAATGGCCGGTGTAGGTGGTCGAATTGGTCGTGGTGGTCACCCCGTAAGTGCCGCCGCTGACGGCGGTCGCTTGCCCGCCCACCGGACCAACGGCGGCCTCGGCGATCATGCTGCCGGGCAGGAAATCGGTTTCGGTGAAGGTATAGGTTGCGGCTTCGGCCAGCGTGCCTAGGGTCAGAACCGCAGCGGTCAGGCCAAGGGTCTTGAGTTCGGAAATACTCATGAAAATGTCTCTGGATCGTGGTGTCCGGCGCACAATAGCGGCACGCCGAAGCCGATCAAACAGAAAACACCGCCGCGCCGGGGGTCATGGCTTTGGAAAGAAGCCCTCGGGCCTGCGCATCTGCGGCAGCGCTCGCATGGTGTCGATCCAGCGTGACATGGCCGCACCGGGAACCATGCCCGCCTCCTCCACCCATTGGACATAGCCCCAGATCGCGCAATCGCCGATGCCCGGTTTATCCCCGTGGAAGAACGGGCCATTCCCGAGCAGCCGGTCAAAATTGTCCCGGTCGATCTCGAAGCGTTTGGTGAGCCAGTCCACCACATCCGGCTTGAGCCCGCCGCCCTTGAGTTGCGGCAGGCACAGGCCGATGCGGTTCGCCTCCCACATCAGCAGGCTGCGGCCTTTTTGCAGATCGTGGGACAAAGCCTCGAAACGGTCGGCCAGCGCCATCAGGATCGCGCCGGACTGGAAAAACGCACTCCCGTCCATGACCATGACGGGCACCTCCCCCAGCGGGGCGACGGCCTGAAACTCCGGCTGGCGTTCATTGCGCGGCAGGTTGATGTCCACGAAAACCGTCCGGTGCGGCGCGCCGCTCAGGGCCAGCGCCAGCGCGGCCTTGCAGGCGTGGCCGCTCTCGGGAGAGCCGTAGAGGAGGATTTCGGCGTCGGACATGGGTGTTTCCTTCACAAGACCCGGGGATCGGTCCGAAAGGCGTAGCGAGGCACCTGCCCCGCGACAAGCGACTTGTCCTGATGGGCCTCATCACCCGGCGCGATGAGGCACCGGAAAAACGAAAAAGGCCCCGGACGCGATGCCGGGGCCTTCCTCAGATGTCAGATCGCTCTCGCGTGGCTCAGTTGTTCTTGAGCGCCGCGCCGAGGATGTCGCCGAGCGATGCGCCGCTGTCGGACGAGCCGTACTGTTCCACGGCTTCCTTCTCTTCGGCGATCTCGCGGGCCTTGATCGACAGGCCGAGACGCCGGGTCTTGGAGTCGATGTTGGTCACGCGCACGTCGACATGGTCACCGACCGAGAAGCGCTCGGGGCGCTGCTCTGCGCGGTCACGCGACAGGTCGGAGCGGCGGATGAAGGACTTCATGCCTTCGTATTCCACCTCGATGCCGCCGTCTTCGATCGCGGTCACTTCGACGGTGACGATCGAGCCGCGCTTCACGCCGCCGGTCGCATCCGCGAACTTGTCACCGCCCAGCGCCTTGATGGAGAGCGAGATGCGCTCCTTCTCGACGTCGACCTCGGAGACCACCGCCTGCACGATGTCGCCCTTGCGGTATTCCTGGATGGCTTCCTCGCCGCGCTGATCCCAGCTGAGGTCGGAGAGGTGCACCATGCCGTCGATCTCGCCGTCGAGGCCGATGAACAGACCGAATTCGGTGATGTTCTTGACTTCGCCTTCGACCTGGGTGCCTTCCGGGTGGGTCTCCGCGAAGACTTCCCACGGGTTGCGCTGGGTCTGCTTGAGGCCGAGGGACACGCGGCGCTTGGCACCGTCGATTTCCAGAACCATGACGTCCACTTCCTGGGAGGTGGAGACGATCTTGCCCGGGTGCACGTTCTTCTTGGTCCAGGACATCTCGGAGACGTGGACCAGGCCTTCGACACCGGCTTCGAGTTCGACGAACGCACCGTAATCGGTGATGTTCGTGACGCGGCCCTGGTGCACGGAGCCCAGCGGGTACTTGGCGCCAACCAGATCCCACGGATCTTCCTGCAGCTGCTTCATGCCGAGGGAGATACGGTGGGTGTCCTTGTTGATCTTGATGACCTGAACCTTCACGGTCTCGCCGATCGACAGGATCTCGGACGGGTGGTTGACACGGCGCCATGCCATGTCGGTCACGTGCAGCAGGCCATCGACGCCGCCGAGGTCGACGAATGCGCCGTACTCGGTGATGTTCTTGACCACGCCGTCAACGGCCTGACCCTCGGTGAGGTTCGAGATGACCTCGGCACGCTGCTCGGCGCGCGATTCTTCGAGAATCGCCCGGCGGGAGACAACGATGTTGCCCCGGCGGCGGTCCATCTTGAGGATCTGGAACGGCTGCTTGAGACCCATGAGCGGGCCGGCGTCACGCACCGGGCGCACGTCGACCTGGGAGCCGGGCAGGAAGGCCACCGCGCCGCCGAGGTCGACGGTGAAGCCACCCTTGACGCGGCCGAAGATCGCGCCTTCGACGCGGGCGTCGTCTGCGTAGGCCTTTTCCAGGCGGTCCCAGGCTTCCTCGCGGCGGGCCATCTCGCGGGAGATGACGGCTTCGCCACGGGCGTTCTCGGCGGCGCGAAGGAAGACTTCGACTTCGTCGCCAACGGAGATTTCCGGGGCTTCACCGGGGTTTGCGAATTCTTTCAGATCAACGCGGCCTTCCATCTTGTAGCCCACGTCGATGATGGCCTGGCCCGCTTCGATCGCGATGACCTTGCCCTTGACGACAGTGCCCTCATCGGGCGTGTCCATTTCGAGGCTCTCGTTCAGGAGGGCTTCGAATTCTTCCATTGTTGCGTTTGCCATGTGGCGTTTCATTCCTTTTTCAACGGTTTTCTGGCCATGCGGTTGTCTCCGCCGGTCTTGACGTTTGGTCGGCCGGGTCGCCGCAAAACAAAGAGGGCCGGATGGTCCCGACCCTGCTCGCTCGTTTGTCCTGCGGTGTTTTCACCTTACCCGACAGGCGGCTCTATAGCGAAGAGCCCCCTGTCAGGCAAGTCTTAAACGGGTTTTGCGGTGCTCAGGCGACCTCGGTGACGAAATCCGCGCGCGGCTTGCGCACTTTCTTCATGTTCACCAGCCAGTCGTTTTCCTCCTCGCGGTAGCCCAGCGGCAGGAGGATGACCGAGTGCAGGCCCTTTTCCTTCAGCCCGAGGATCGCGTCCACTTTGTCCGGATCGAAGCCTTCCATCGGGGTGCTGTCCACTTCCAGTTCGGCGGCCGCGGCCAGCGCGAAGCCCAGCCCGATGTAGGCCTGATGCGCGGCATGGGCGTGGTTCGTTGCGGCGTCGCGCGGCAGGTAGAGTGATTTCAGGCGCTCGTAGTAGGCGGACAGCGTCTCGCTCTTGCCGCGCTCGGCCTCCATGTGGCGCACCACGTCGTCGATGCGCTCCTCGGAGTAGTTGTCCCATGCGGCGAAGACCAGCAGGTGCGAGCCGTCGGTGATCTGGGTCTGGCCGTTGGCGGCTTCCCTGATCTTCTCGCGCACCTCGGGGTTGGTCACGACGAAGAGGCGGAACGGCTGGGTGCCGGAGGAGGTCGGCGCCATGCGGACGGCCTCGACGATCTGGTCGACCTTCTCCTGCGGCACGGGGCGGGAGGGGTCCATCTTCTTGGTGGCGTAGCGCCAGCCGAGTTTGTCGAAAAGTGTGGTGGTCATGGGACGTGTCCTTGTCCGTGAGTGATGTCTTCGGACAGGGGACCTATGCTCTTCACGGACCGCCACAAGGCGCGGGGCCTGTGCGATTTTGCATGGCGGCCCTGCATCCCTGCGCCCCTTGCCATCGCGGCGGCGGCGACCAGGGCTTTGCCCGACACGCTCGGCCGCCCTCCCCCGCGATCGCGCGAAGTCAAGCGCCCGCGCTGCCCGAGATGGCAGGACGGACCGGGCCGAAGCCCTCACGCTGTTTTGGATCAGGGGTCAGGAGCCGCCGGACTTCCTGCGCAGACGGATCACCACGTCGACGGAGGCGATTTCCATGCCGTCCGGGGCTTCCGGCAGGCGGACGATTTCCAGCTGCTCCGCCGGGGCATCGGAGAGCCGCGCATCGTCTTCCCAGAAGAAATGCGGGTGGTCGTGGGTGTTGGTGTCGAAGTAGCTCTTGGAGCCGTCGACGGTGACTTCCTGCATCAGCCCGGCATCGCAGAACGCCTTGAGCGTGTTGTAGACCGTGGCGAGCGACACGCTCTCCCCGGCCTTGCGCGCGGCGTCGAACAGCCCTTCGGCGGTGACATGGCGATCCCGACCGTCCCCGACCAGCAGGGCCGCCAGCGCCACACGCTGCCGCGTCGGACGCAGATCCGATCTGCTCAGCCATTTCTGACCGCGATCTACCGCCTGCTGCATCATGCCTGTGGCTCCCTCCGCCTCGAGTTCCACCCTATATAATGTATCCCGGGGTCCGATTTCAAACGGATTTGCCTGCATTTACGGCGAAACCGCCGGGAACGCGCCCCCTTGCATGGCGTGAGTTCAGGGTGATAGTGGGGGCCGGACCTTTGGAAATGCCACGAAAACCACATGGGGAGCCTGACCGACATGGCCGATTTTCCGACCAGCTTCAGCAAGGAAGACCTTCTGAAATGCGCCGCGGGCGAGCTTTTCGGCCCGGGCAATGCCCAGCTTCCGGCGCCTCCGATGCTGATGATGGACCGTATCACGGACATTTCCGGCGATGGCGGGGCACATGGCAAGGGCCATGTGATCGCGGAGTTCGACATCACGCCGGACCTGTGGTTCTTCGAGTGCCACTTCCCCGGCAACCCGATCATGCCCGGCTGTCTCGGCCTCGACGGGCTGTGGCAGCTGACCGGCTTCAACCTTGGCTGGCGCGGCTGGCAGGGCCGCGGCTATGCGCTGGGGGTCGGTGAGGTGAAGCTGACCGGCATGGTGCGCCCGGACCGCAAGATGCTGACCTACAAGATCGACTTCACCAAGGCGATCCAGACCCGCCGCCTGACCATGGGCGTCGCCGATGGCATCGTCGAGGCGGACGGCGAGGTGATCTACCAGGTCAAGGACATGAAGGTGGCGCTCAGCGAGAGCTGAGCCGTTTTCCCGGGGGGCGGCGGATGGTGCCATGACGGACCGCCGCCTCTCAGGTCCGCTCCGAAGCGCCCCTTGCCTCGGCCAGCATCGCCGCGCCGAAGAAGATCAGCAGACTGGACTGGAAGGCCATTTCCGGCGCGAAGAGGCCGTGGTAGCCGTCGATCCAGCCGTCATCGAGCATGTACTCGATGCTCGCGCCCATGAAGCAGACCGCGATCCCGAGGCAACAGACGTTGCGCAGCGTCCAGAACGAGGGCACCGCGCCCTGATAGCCGTAGCGCCGGGCGTTCTGCACCAGTTCGATGGGCTGCCAGTCGAAGCACAGCAGCATCAGCAGGAACGACAGGACGACGCTCGCCCCGAGGTGGATCTCGTTGGCGCTCAGGTGCAATCCGGCAAAGGCGAACTGCAGGTGATGCATGACGCCGATGGTTTCGGGGTGGGCATAATCGAAGTGATAGAAGGTGACGCCGGTGTAATCCCCCCGGGCACAGCCGTCGCCCGCAATCGGGAACACCGCCATCAGAACGACCATCACCGCCGCAGTCCGGTAGACCAGCTTGCGCACACCGGAGGCCGGTTGCAGCAGGGCCATGGTGAAGGCGATGGCCATCAGCCAGCCCACCAGCATGTTCCCGGCAATCGGCACGTAGTAGTAATGGCTGAGCGAGCTCATGCTGCAGACCGCGAGCACCGCCGACAGGGCGACCATCACCACGGGCAGGGCGATGCACAGCGTGCCAAGCACGGTCAGCACATGCGACTGCGTCAGCACGATGGTGGGAGAGGCCTGGCCGGCACCGTGGAACGCCCGCGCGCCCCAGCTGTCGCTGTCGTGATGGCCTTCGGCCCGTTGATTCTGAATCCGGAACATCATGCTTCGCACCCTGGGCGCGGAAATGGGCCAAACCGGGGCGGAACGCGGGCGTTCGCGCGACATCCCGCGGTTTGCACCAAGCGCCCGGCGCGCCGCCGGTTTGACGTCCGCGCCCTATTGACGTAACGTAAACAGACGATTTCCTGCCCACCGCGATTTTTCAGCCAGATTTTTGGAGTCCGTCATGTCGACCACGTTGACCCTCATCCGTACTGCCCTGATCGCCCTCACCCCGGCCCTTGCCATCCTCGCCAGCCCGGCTGCACAGGCCGCCACCCATGTCATCCTGATCGGCGATGACGACGGCTTTGGCGGCACCCACGGGGCCGTCGCCGCACCCGGCGCGAGCTACAGCAACGCCGCCGCCGCATCCCTCGGCACCATCGCGCCGGGCACCTACCTGAACGAGGCAGGGCTCGACGTGAACACGGAACTGCCCTGGGCGGTCTACAATTTCGTCTTCACCTTTGCCTATGACCTGACGGGGTTCGGCCCGGTGACCGATGCGGTGATCGACATCCAGCACGGCTCGCTCGGCAAGCGCTCCTCGGGATCGCCGGGTTACGGCTATGCCGTCGTCACCGGCAGCACCGGCGGGCCGGACGTGGGCCTCGGCGATTTCTACGGCGCCATGACCGGGTCCGCGGGCAGCCTGGTCGAGGAAACCGTGAAGTTGAGCAGTTTCACCGTCACCGGCCTGCTGGGCGGCGGCGGCTCCGGCCTCCTGACGCTCACGATCGACGGCAGCGGGATCAGCCCGAATCCCGAGGACCTGTTTGCCATCGACTATGCCCGCCTGACGATCCAGACCGCCAACGTGCCGCTCCCGGCGACGGCCGGGCTGCTGCTGCTGGCGTTGGGTGGCCTGCGCTGGTCGCGCCGCTGGGTCTGAGCCGTCCCGCACGCGAACAGCCCCGGCTGGGCGGCCGGGGCTGTGGGTAAGGGTCTCGGATGCCCTGTCAGAGGATGAAATCGAATCCGTCGGTGAAATCCGGCGGCACGTTGCCATCCCAATGCGTGTCCGTGGCCTGCACGTCGCGCGCCTGCATTTCCTGATCGAACGCCATGTAGGCGCCGATGTCCTTGTTCAACTGGGTCCAGGTGTCGTCATAGGTCGTCTTGTCCGTGCCGCCACGGGTGGTGATGAACTGGAAGCCGATGTCGCAGTCTTCAGCCATGGGTCCGTCCTCCTGATTGCGCCCCGTGATCCTGTGGGTCGGGGCTGGTGAAATCATGGGGACAGGATACGCCTCTTACGTTGCGTCAACAGTCCGGAATACCTCCTTAAGGTATTCCATGCCTTTTCAGGCCGCCCAGCTGTCCGGAACCGCCGCCCCGAACCTCTCCCGGCAGAAGACGTATTGCGGGGCAAGCCGGTCTTGCAGCGCCTCGGCGAGCCCTTCGGGCATGGCGGTCTTCACCCGGGTTTCGTTGTGCCTTTCCTTGGGGTTGCCCGGCGCGAAGGTCAGCCCGGCAAACTGGCAGAGTGCCGTGAGGCTGGCCTCCCCGAACAGCGACTCGTAGAACAGGCAGAGCCGCTCTTGCGGGGCAAAGACCTGCTCCATCGCCGTGACGATCCCGGCATAATCCGCCCGCGCGGCCAGCGGCGCAGAGACAATCGCCTCGCGCCAGCGCTGCCCGATGGCGTTGGCCGGGTTCACCTGCTCAAGGTGCCGCAGCTGCGACCACATCCGCGCCACCGGATCACGCATGACGAAAAGCACGCGCAGGCGCACGTCCTGTGACTGCGCGAAGCGTTTGATTTCCTTGAAGCCCTCCACCCCGATGGCCGAATAGCCAGGGGTGATGTCGCAGAACGCCCGGGTTTCCGGACCGCAAAGCCGCGCGAAATGGCCGAAATAGGCGTTCTCGTCATAGCCCATCTGCACCCGGTCGACGCTGGCCCGATAGGTCGGGCTGTCCAAAGCCTCCCCGCCCTGCTCCAGATGCCATTTGAGCCGCATCCGCGCCATGCCTTCCATGTCGCCCAATGCCGCCTCGGGGTATCTGGTATCGAAGAAATGCACCTCCTTGAGCGGCGAGACCACCGCGCCTGCAAGGCCTCCGAGATAATGATGGAGCCAGCTCGTCCCGCATTTCGCCGCGCCGATGCAGAGGAAGAAGGTCTTGCCGTCCAGTTCGGACCAGCGGCGGAGAGGGCGGGACGCGCTCTGCATGGTTTTCCCTTCGCTCCGCGCCGGAAATCAGGGCGGTTGCCCGGTCAGAATGCCACGCCCCCTGCCCCGGCTCAACGCAAACCCTATTGCCTTGCACGCCCCCGCCCCCATGCCCTAGACAGGACCCAACAAAACGAAGGGAGGCCCTATGCGCCGCGTCGTCGTCACAGGTCTGGGGGTCGTGTCCTCCATCGGGAACAATGCCGAGGAGGTGCTCGCCTCCCTGAAGGCCGGGAAATCCGGCATCACCGCCAATGAGGCGATGAAGGAGCACGGCTTCCGCAGCCAGATCGCCGGGGACATCAAGCTCAACGTCGCCGACCATATCGACAAGCGCACGCTGCGGTTCATGGGTCCGGGCGCGGCCTATGCCTATATCGCCATGGATCAGGCGATCAAGGACTCGGGGCTTGAAGCGTCGGATGTCGTCAACCCGCGCACCGGGCTTGTGGCGGGCAGCGGCGGGCCGTCGACCTCCGCCATGCTGACTGCGCATCAGACCGTGCTGAGCACCGGCGCGACGAAGCGGATCGGGCCGTTCGCCGTGCCGAAGTGCATGTGCTCGACCGTCTCCGCGAACCTCGCGACGGCGTATCAGATCAAGGGCATCAACTACTCGATCACCTCCGCCTGCTCGACCTCGCTGCACTGCATCGGCAACGCGGCGGAACAGATCATGCTCGGCAAGCAGGACGTGATGTTCGCGGGCGGCGGCGAGGAACTGGACTGGACGCTGTCCTGCCTGTTCGACGCCATGGGCGCGATGTCCTCGAAGTACAACGACACGCCGGAGAAGGCCTCGCGGGCGTTTGACGCCAACCGCGACGGGTTCGTGATCGGCGGCGGCGGCGGGATCGTCGTGCTGGAGGAACTCTCGCACGCGCTGGCGCGGGGCGCGAAGATCTACGCCGAAGTCACCGGCTATGGCGCGACGTCTGATGGCGCGGACATGGTGGCCCCGTCCGGCGAAGGCGGCGAGCGGGCGATGAAGGTTGCGCTTTCCACGCTGCCGGAAGGCCGCAAGGTCAGCTACATCAACGCGCATGGCACCTCGACGCCGGTGGGCGATGTCGGCGAGATCGAAGCGGTGCGCCGGGTGTTCGGAGACGGCTCCACGCCGCCGGTGTCCTCGACCAAGTCGATGACCGGGCACTCGCAGGGGGCCACAGGCGCACAGGAGGCGATCTACTGCCTCTTGGCGCTGGAGCATGACTTCATCATCCCCTCGATCAACGTCGAAACGCTGGACCCGGCGTTGAAGCCCGAAGAAATCGCCACGGTGCGGGTGGACAACGCGGGGCTGGACTCGGTGATGACCAACTCCTTCGGCTTTGGCGGCACCAACGGCTCGATGATCCTGTCGAGGTTCAACGACTGAGGTCGCCCGGGCCTGCACGCGATTCGTCCCGTGCTGCCGCAGGACCGTATGCGCCTCACTCGAACAGGCGTCTGGCATTCTTCGAATGCCGGGCAACCAGTTGTTTCGCCGCATTGCCGCGCACCAACGGACGCGCAATCGTGGCCTCCGTCTCCGGCGCGGCGAGCCGCAGATCAGGACCGGGCACCCCCCCGGTCCGGGTCTTGCGTACCTCGCCGCCCAGAAACAGGCTTTCGACCCAGGCGCCGTTGGCGAGGATGATCTCGTGCCTGTCCAATAGCAGGTGGTGGAAGGAAACCGCAGCAATCCTGTCGCACAGGGCAATGCCGTCATAGCGCAGCAGGTTGACCGCCGGCACCAGAACCTCGCTCTCGGCGAACATGCGTTTCGCTATGCGTGATCGCACGAGGATGCGGTGTTGCCGCGAGACCAGCAGGTCCCGGCCCGGGCGGGCCTGTCCCAGACCGCTCGCCGGGATGCGCACCGGGCGGACTTCGGGATTGCGGATGAGGTCCAGCGGGCCGAAGCGCTGCACGCCAACCCAGCGGATCTCCTGAAGCCCGTTGTCCCGAGTGCGGACCTGGTCGCCGGGCTCCAGCTCCTCGACAGGTCTGACCTTGCCCCCGGCGACCCCGATCTTCGTCCCGGCGCAGAGGCAGACCACCTGAACGGCGTTGTTCGTGGTCCCGATGACCGCAGCATCGTTTCCGGCGACATGCTGAAGGGTTCCGGTGTTGATCGCCTGAACGTTGAAATCTCCGTAGCTGTCGTTGGGCAGCACGAAATATCGCGTCACGGCACCGCTGGTCAGGGTCAGGAACATCACGTCGAGGTTGCTCTCGCTGCCGGGGCCGAAGCCCGTGCTCGACCCGTCGCCCAGCTGGAACGTCCCGGCGCTTCCCGGTTCCTGGATGTACGAGACCGTGTAGGTGGTGCCGCCGAAGGTGATCAGGTCCCCCTCGTCGAATTCGCCGTCGTCCAGATCGGTGGAGACAGCGCCATCGACGACGCCCACGAGACCCCCGTTCGCCTTGGAATAGGTCGTGTTCGCAGCGAGGCTCGTCACTTCCAGAAGGTCGTAAATGGTTGCCATGTCCAAGCGTCTTTAGAGGCAGTCATCCCTTGTCCGGCCAACATGCTGCCGTGCCCCCCCCGGTGTCCGGCGGGCAGAAGGCGTCGGGAGCGGGCATTCGGAGTTACCGATAGCCCCGATTGCTTGAGAATTCGTTGCCTGGCCTCCGCGTCCGCCCGGCATGTTTCTCAGGACATTGTCTTGACCAATTGTCGCAATCCGTTCAGGTAAACCCAAAACGCCGGAGGGGCACATGACGATTTCACTGAACGGCAAACGCGGCCTGATCATGGGCGTGGCGAACGAGCGCTCCATCGCCTGGGGCATTGCCAGGGCCTGTGCCGAGGCCGGAGCCGAGCTGGCGTTTACCTATCAGGGGGAAGCCTTCGGCAAGCGGCTGGAGCCGCTGGCGGCCTCCGTCGGGTCCGACTTCATGGTCGACGTGGACGTGACCGACGATGCCTCGCTCGATGCGGCGTTCGAGGCGTTGGGGCAGCGGTGGGACCGGCTGGATTTCGTTGTGCACGCCATCGCCTTCTCGGACAAGACCGAGTTGCAGGGCCGCATCCTCAACACCTCCCGCGCCAATTTCAAGAACTCGCTTGATATCTCCTGTTTCAGCTTCATCGACATCGCCCGCCGGGCGCATCCCCTGATGACCGCAGGCGGCACGCTGCTGACGCTGACCTACATGGGCTCGACCCGCGTGACGCCGAATTACAACGTGATGGGCGTGGCGAAGGCTGCTTTGGAGTCTGCCACCCGCTATCTCGCCAATGACCTCGGCCGCGACGGAATCCGCGTCAACGCCATCTCTCCCGGTCCGATGAAAACCCTTGCGGGCGCGGCCATCGGCGGGGCGCGGCGGACCTACAAGCACACGGACGAGAATGCGCCTCTGGGCAGCAATGCCACGCTGGAGGCCGTGGGTGGCACCGCTGTCTGGCTGATCTCCGACGCGGGCGCCTGCACCACGGGCGAGATCGTCCGGGTGGACGGCGGCTACCACGTCCTCGGCATGCCGCAGTACGACAACCTCTGACCTGATCCGAAAGGAAACGCCATGCTCCGCCTGACCCTCACCGCCCTGACCGCCCTCGCGCTCACCGGCTGCACCGAAGGTCCGGCGGGCGGGTCGTCTCCTGCCACCGCCGCCGCCTCCGGCCTGGCCCGGCAACTGACACCCGGCATGACCGAAGAGCAGGTCTTCACCATCGCCGGGACAGAGGCGGGTTACGAGCGCAACCCGGACAATTGGGATCAGGCCTGCCTGAGCTATGGCAGCGAAGGGTCCTACACCCATGCGACCTTCGAGAATGGCGTGCTGCTGAGCGCCAGCGACGGGCACGCGACGCTCTGCACCTACGGCGGCTGACGGAACCGCGTTGCGGGCCCCGCGTTCTCCCTGCAAACGACAGGAGACCGCAATGACCCATACGCTGACGCTGCAATCGCGCGACAAGATCACCCACGACGTCAACCGTTTCGTTTTCGACAAGCCCGAGGGCTTCGATTTCACCCCCGGACAGGCGACCGACCTCGCCCTGGACCGGGACGGCTGGCGGGAGGAAAAACGCCCCTTCACCTTTACCAGCCTGCCGCAGGAAGACCGGCTGGAGTTCACCATCAAGTCCTACCCGGCGCACGACGGCGTGACCAGGCAAATCGCGTCTCTGGAGCCCGGGGAGCGGGTTCTGATCGAGGACCCCTGGGGCGCGATCGAGGACAAGGGCGACGGCACCTTCATCGCCGGTGGCGCCGGGGTGACGCCGTTCATTTCCATCCTCAGGGCCAAGCTGGCGGACAAGGGGACGCTGGACGGCAACACGCTGGTGTTCTCGAACCAGAGCGAGGCGGACATCATCCTGCGTGACGAGTTCGAGGGCATGCCGGGGCTGCGGACCTTTTACACGGTCACGGACGAACCGCAGAGCGATCTGGCCCGCGGCATGATCGACGCGGATATGCTCAAGGGGCTGGTCGGCGACGGCCCCTGCTACGTCTGCGGTCCCGATCCGATGATCGAGGCCATGCAGACGGCGCTGGACGAGATCGGCGTGCCGGAGCGGCGCATCGTCACCGAGGACTTCGGCTGACACCCCGGGGCCGGGTCAGAACCACTGGCCCGGCTCCATCAATCCCAGATCGAGCAACTGCCGCGAGTGCCATTCGAACGGCACGGAGTTGTGCCACTTGAAGGTCGGGATGTCGAAGGTGCTGCCCGGGTTGGTCTTGAGCGCCTTGGCGGTGCGGAACGAGACGATCGCCGCCGTCAGGTTGTTGTGCCACGGGCAGGCATAGGTGTTGTATTCCTCGTCCGACAGGGTGTGATCCTCGCGCAGCCGCAGGCCCGGCTTGGCCCGGAACAGGGCGATGCGGTCGATCTTGCGACGGTCCTTCGGGATGTGCTCCTCGTAGCGCCAGCGCAGGCCGCCGTAGAAGTCGAGCTGCCGCTCCTTGGGGTGATTGTGGTTCTCCGGATCGGTCCGGGCCAGCGCGTAATACCCCGAGCGGTCGATATGCGCGTCGTCGAGGGACACCGCCAGAGGCCAGCGGTGCAGGTCCCCGGCGTAGAGGTCGACCACGTAGGTCAGCATCGCGTCCCGCCGCTCTTCCGCGTGGAAGGCGAGCAGTTCCGACACCCGCCGCGTCTCGCAGAAGGGGTAGAACAGGTATTCGGCGTTGTAACAGTAATAGAGCCACTGGCCCGGTGCGGCGGCGTTGATCTGGCTCACGCAGTCCTGCACGATGCCTTCGGTGCGGGGGTTGAAGTCGATGCGGATGACCTTCTGGCGCAGGTCAGCCGGAAGCGCATAGCGGCCTTCCATGAAGGCAATCGTCGTCTCGAAGCCAAGCTGCCGGTGGTGGCGCAGGGTGGTGGCCAGTTCCACGTCATCCTCGGCAAAGATCATGGCAACGGGCCCACGCGTCAGCGCGGCCCGGTCCGTGTCGAGGAAATGTCGAAGCGTGGAATATCGCATGGCGGCTCTCTTGCCCGGCGTTCTGGCACAGACTCCGTGAAAATCTCGTGCATTGCAAGAGACCGGGGATTCGGGGTATCTGCGGCCCCTGACATCGCCGGTGCGCATGATCTTGGTCTGAAATCATGCGCACCCTCCCGCCGCCGACCGACAGGACACGCCATGACCAAGAAGCTCTTCATCAAGACCTATGGCTGCCAGATGAACGTCTACGACAGCGAGCGCATGGCCGAGGCCATGGGCGGAGAGGGCTATGTCCAGACGGACAGCCCCGATGACGCGGACATGATCCTGCTCAACACCTGCCACATCCGCGAAAAGGCGGCGGAGAAGGTCTATTCCGAACTGGGCCGGTACAAGGGGCTGAAGGCCGCAAAGCCCGACCTGAAGATCGGCGTGGCGGGCTGCGTGGCACAGGCGGAGGGAGAGGAGATCATGCGGCGTCAGCCGATGGTCGATCTGGTCGTCGGCCCGCAGAGCTACCACCGCCTGCCGGAGCTGACCCTGCGGGCGCAGGCCGGGAAGAAGGCGCTCGACACCGAGTTTCCCGAGGAAGACAAGTTCGAGCACCTCAAGGCCCGCCCGAAGGCGAAACGCGGCCCGACCGCGTTCCTCACCGTGCAGGAAGGCTGCGACAAGTTCTGCGCCTTCTGCGTGGTGCCCTATACCCGGGGTGCGGAAGTCTCGCGCCCGGCGGCGCGGGTCATGGCGGAGGCCCGCGATCTGGTGGAACGTGGCGTGCGCGAGATCACCCTTCTGGGGCAGAACGTCAACGCCTACCACGGCCACGACGGCGGGCTTGCGGGCCTGATCCGCGAGCTTTCGACCATCGACGGCCTCGCCCGCATCCGCTTCACCACCTCGCATCCGAACGACATGGACGACGCGCTGATTGCAGCGCATGGCGAATGCGAGAAGCTGATGCCCTACCTGCACCTGCCGGTGCAGGCGGGCAGCGACAAGATCCTCAAGCGGATGAACCGCTCGCACACCGCCGAGCAGTATCTGCGGCTGATCGAGCGCCTGCGCGCCGCCCGTCCGGACCTGCACCTGTCGGGCGATTTCATCGTCGGCTTCCCGGAGGAAACGGAGCAGGACTTCCAGGAAACGCTGGCGCTGATCGACGCGGTGAAATACGGCTCCGCGTTCAGCTTCAAGTATTCGGAACGCCCCGGCACCCCTGCCGCCGAGCGTCCGCAAGTCCCGGAAGCGGAAAAGGACGACCGCCTGCAACGGCTTCAGGCCCTGCTGACCAAGCAGCAACGCGACCTTCAGGACGCCATGGTCGGCCGCGACGTCTCGGTGCTCTTCGAAAAGCCGGGCCGCCTGCCGGGCCAGATGGTCGGCAAGTCGGAATACCTGCACGCGGTGCATGTCGCCGCAGAGGGTTTGCAGCCCGGCGATCTGGCACAGGTGCGAATCGTCTCCTCCGGGCCGAATTCGCTCAAGGGTGACCTGATCCGCGCCGTGGAACCCGCAACCGCCTGATCCGCAAGCGGGCTTGGGATTGTCCACAAGGCGGGACACGTAGAGCCGGAAATGTTTTCGATTCCGGCTCCCGCGCCCCTGCTTTTCGCTTCACACGCGGGTATTGTTTGCTAATGTGTTGATTATAGTAAATTTGCGTGCCCCCTGCTGCCAATCGGGGACCTGCACGCAGGGGGAAACACATATCAAGAGGACAGAGGCTGTGGCGACACGTTTTTCCAAGGCCATCGGTGCGCTTGCGCTTGCGGCCCTGACGGGGATCTCGGCCGCGCCGGGCTTTGCCGAAGGGACCACCGGGCGCACACCGTTCATTTCCACGCAGAACGCCACCAGCGGCGATGGCGAGCAGTACATCCCGGGCATCTGGATCGACCCGGACGGCTGCGAGCACTGGGTCATGGATGATGGCGTCGAAGGCTACATGGACGCGCACCTCGACCGCAACGGGCTGCCCGTGTGCAACCGCGGCAACACCTGCGGGGTGATGAACACCGACCAGTTCTTTGCCACCGACAGCTACAAGATTTCCAGCGCCGGCAAGGCCAAGCTTGCGGAGTTCTTCCGCTCCGCCGCGGCGCAGGCCTATGTCATCACCGGCCATACCGACAGCCGCGCCTCGGACGATTACAACATGCGGCTCAGCTTCAACCGTGCCATGGCCGTCGCCCGCGTCGCCAAGGGCGTCGGGGCAAACGTGGTGGACGTGCGCGGCTATGGCGAACGCTGGCCCGTGGCCTCCAACGGCACCCGCGCCGGCATGGCCAAGAACCGCCGTGTCGAAGTCATCTGCATTCGCTGAAGGGACCATTTTCCATGACCATGTTCAAACCCTTCGCCGCGCTTGGCCTGATCGCCGCGCTTGCCGCCTGTGACCCGGTCGGACCGGACAAGAGCCAGGACCGGCAGTCCTTCGACCGGGACGGCCTGAGCAAGATGCAGGCCGGGATCTGGGTCGATCCGAACGGCTGCGACCACTGGATCATCGACGACGGCGTCGAGGGCTACCTCTCCGCCCGTCTCGACAAGTACGGCAAGCCGGTCTGCTCCGGCACCGCGCCGCCGACCTACATCAAGGGCGACTTCAAGCAGGGCTCGACCAGCATCATCGGCGACCCGCTCTGATCCGCTCACATGCTTGTTTCGAAGGCCGCGCAACCAATGCGCGGCCTTTTTCGTTTCAAGAGCGTGACAATCGGCGCTCAAGCCTTGCGCGACTCTCGCGCACTTGGCACCATATCTAGACAAACACCCCTCGCAGGAGAGATGCGTGACCACGGCGACCCTGACCGAAGCCATCCTTGAATTCCCTGACAATCGTCTGCTGATTGATCTGTGCGGCGAGTATGACCGCAACCTCACCGACATCGAGAGCCGGACCGGCGTGCAGATCCTGCGGCGTGGCAACATGCTCGCGGTGCATGGCGAGCCCGAGGCCCAGGCCGAGGCGACGGAGGTGCTCCGCGCCCTCTACGAACGCCTCGAACAGGGCCGCGAGGTCGGTTCGGGCGAGATCGACCGGCAGTTCCGCCTGCATGACGACGACGACGATGCGTCCGGCAGTCAGCTGGAAATGTTCGGCGGCGGCAAGGTCGAGATCAAGACGCGCAAGAAACTGGTGGAGCCGCGCACGGACGCGCAGAAGGCCTATGTCCGGTCCCTGTTCCAGAACGAGCTTGCCTTCGGCATCGGCCCGGCGGGCACCGGCAAGACCTATCTGGCGGTGGCTGTGGGCGTGAACATGCTGATCACCGGCGCGGTGGACAAGATCATCCTGTCCCGTCCGGCGGTGGAGGCGGGCGAGAAGCTCGGCTACCTGCCCGGCGACATGAAGGACAAGGTCGATCCGTACATGCAGCCGCTCTATGATGCGCTGAACGACTTCCTGCCCGGCAAGCAGCTGGCGAAGATGATCGAGGAGAAGACGGTGGAGATCGCGCCGCTGGCCTTCATGCGCGGGCGCACGCTGTCGAACGCCTTCGTGGTGCTGGACGAGGCGCAGAACGCGACGTCGATGCAGATGAAGATGTTCCTGACCCGCCTCGGCGAGGGCTCGCGCATGGTCATCACGGGGGACCGGACCCAGATCGACCTGCCGCGCGGCATGCCCTCGGGTCTGGCGGATGCGGAACGGCTGCTGAACAGCATCCCGAAGATCTCGTTCAACTATTTCACCTCGAAGGACGTGGTGCGCCATCCGCTGGTCGCCGCCATCATCGAGGCCTACGAGAAGGACGCCGAACGCCCGGCCTGAGGCACGGTGTCACCGGAATCGAAAAGGCGCACCCGACACGGTGCGCCTTTTGCGTTGTCCGGGGTGGCGCTCAGCCCCGCCGGCGCCGCGCCACAAGCCCGAGGCCGCCAAGACCGGCCAGCAGCAGCGGCAGGGCGGCGGGCAGCGGCACCACCGCTTCCTCGGTGATCCCGGCATAGCGGACATCGTCCTGCGACGAATTGTAGAAGCCGAACGCCCCGGCCGTGAACGCCGCGCCGTTCATGGCACTGGTGTAGCTCAGCTCGGTCACGCCGTTCACCTTCACCTCGATCAGGGACGAGGTATAGGTCAGCTCGAAGGTGTAGGTGGTAAAATCATTCCACCCGGTCCCGCCGAGGGACGATCCGCGCTGCACTTCCGTGACCACCTCGTCATGCCCCCAGAGCCCGCCGTAGGTGCTCGTGGTGGCCGCGATGTTGCCGGAGACGTGGCTCAACGCAAGCCCCGCGGGCGCGTTTCGGGACACCCCGGAATCATTGATGGTCTGGGCGATCTGCTTCCAGTCGATGACCCAGAAATCCGCGCTGGTGGAGTTGAACTCGCCGTCGGAGTAGCCCAGCACGAAGCCGATGAAGTCGTCGTCGGCGCTGGTGTTGACGAAGATCGTGCCCGCCAGCGTCTGGCCAAGCGCGTTCGATCCCGGATCGAAGAAGACGGTCGGCGCGCCGTTGGTGGATTGATAGACGCTGTCATTGTTCACGCCCTGCACGGTCCAGTCGCCGGCGCCGTTGTTGCCGCGCAGGCCGTTCTCGGTCCACCCGGAGAGATCGACGGTGGCCGCCTGTGCTGCAACAGGCAGGAACGCAATGGCCGCCGCTGTCAAAGATATGTATTTCATCGCTATGCCCTCGGACAAAAGAATCGTTATGCGGGCCGAATGGTTACCCGACCCGTCAAGACTATCCCGAAGGGCGGGCCATGACAAACAGGCCGCAGCCGAAAGGACATCCATGCAGGACCACGCGCTGACAGACACCATCCTCGAGGATGCCCGCTGGGAGGCGGCGGCGCTTCCGGCGCTGGCGGAACGGGCTGCACGGGCCGTCATGGACCACCTCGCCATCGAGACCGGGCACGAGATCGCCGTGCTCGGCTGTGACGATGCCCGCATCGCCGAGCTGAATGCCCAGTTCCGGGGCAAGCCGACGCCGACCAACGTGCTCAGCTGGCCATCCGAGGACCTGAGCGCCGAAGAGCCCGGCGGCGATCCGCTCGAACCGGAGATGGACGAGCTTGGCGATATTGCCATCGCCTTCGAGACCTGCGAACGCGAGGCGCAGGAACAGGGCAAACCCCTTGCCGATCACGTGACCCACCTGATCGTTCATGCAGTGTTACATCTGCTGGGCTATGATCACGTCCGTGACGCGGATGCCACGCTCATGGAAGGGCTGGAGGTCGCGATACTTGGCAAGATGGGCCTGCCGGACCCATATAGAGAGACGGACGGCCCGCAGGGGCTGTAGAGAGACGGCCCGCGGGGCCAGAAAACCGAAACGGACAAGAACAGGACCGATGGGCGACAGCGACGATTCGTCTAACGCGGCGCAAAGCGCGCAAGACACGAGTGACCAAAACGAAACCGACGCCGGCAGCCCCGGTTTCCTGCGGCGGCTGATGGGCTGGGTCGGAGGCGAGGCCGAAACCGGCCCTGGCACCAACGGCACCGCCACCTACGTTCCGCAGCCGCCCCGGCACGGGATGATCAACCTCCGCCGCATGCGCGTCGAGGACGTGGCCATCCCGAAGGCCGAGATCGTCGCCGTCCCGGTGACCATCACCAAGGACGATCTGGTGCAGGTGTTCCGCGACAGCGGGCTGACCCGGATTCCGGTGTTCGACGGCACGCTCGACAACCCGATCGGCATGGCCCACCTCAAGGATTTCGCGCTCAGCCACGGCTTCAACGGCACCGGCCAGCGCTTCAACCTGCGCCGCATGGTGCGCCCGCTGCTGTTCGTGCCGCCGTCGATGCCGATTGGCGTGCTGCTGACCAAGATGCAGACCGAGCGGCGGCACATGGCGCTGGTGATCGACGAATATGGCGGCGTGGACGGGCTGGTGACCATCGAGGACCTGATCGAACAGGTCATCGGCGAGATCGAGGACGAGCACGACACCGAAGAGGCGGACCTCTGGACCCGCGAGAAGAGCGGCTGCTACCTCGCGCTCGCCAAGACCCCCCTCACCGATTTCGAGGCGGAGCTGGGCATGACCCTGACCGAGCACGAGGAAATCGACGAGGAGGAGATCGACACCCTGGGCGGGCTGGTCTTCATGCTGGCCGGCCATGTGCCCGCGCGCGGCGAGGTCGTCCGGCACCCGGAGGGCATAGACTTCGAGGTGGTGGACGCCGATCCGCGCCGGATCAAGCGGCTGCGCGTACGCCTGCCCGGCACCCCGGTCCCTGCGGCCCAGACCGCGCCCCGACCTGCGGATCGCCCCGAGGCCTGAGATGACCGACACCGCCCCGGGCCGGCCGCGCCCGCTCTCGCGCTGGATGCGGCTGCCCCTTGCGCTGGTGTTCGGTGTGCTCATGGGGCTGGGGGCTGCGCCCTACGACCTGTGGTATGTCGCCTTTGCCGGGCTGACCGGCATTGTCTGGCTGTTCACCCGCAGCGCCACGAGCGCCACCGCCGCCAGCACCGGCTGGGCCTTCGGCCTCGGCTTCTTCGGCCTGTCGATGGGATGGATCGTCGAGCCGTTCTTCGTCGATGCCGCCGAGACCGGCTGGATGGCACCGTTCGGGCTGATCGGCCTTGCGGGCGGGTTGGCGCTGTTCTGGGGGCTGGCCTTCTGGGGCGCGGCCCAGGCCCGGCACCACCGCACCGCGAAGCTGGTGCTGTGGTGGAGCGCCGCAGAACTCGCCCGCGCCTACGTGCTGACCGGCTTTCCCTGGGGGCTGGTGGGCTACGTCTGGGAGCCGTCCCCGGCGATCCAGTGGGTGTCGGTGATCGGCCCGCACGGGCTGACCCTCGCCACGCTGACCGCCGCCGCGCTCGCGGCCCGAGCCTTTGCCGCGCCCACGCTGCGGACCCTCGCCGCCCCGGTGCTGGCGCTTGCCCTGCTGCTCGGCGGCGGCCTCTCGCTGACACCGCCGCCGCAGGACCTGACTGGCCGACCCGGCGTCCGCCTGATCCAGCCCAACGCGGCCCAGCACGAGAAATGGAACCGGGACCTGATCCCGATCTTCTTCCAACGGCAACTCGACTTCACCGCTGCCGCGCCGGCAGACGGCGGCCCGCGCCCGTCGCTCATCGTCTGGCCGGAAACCGCCGTGCCGACGCTGCTGCACAACGCCTCCGGCGTCTTCGCCGAGATCACCGAAGCGGCGCAGGGTGCGCCTGTGATCGTCGGCATCCAGCGCACCGACGGGGTGGGCTGGTTCAACTCCCTCGCCGTCCTCGACGGATATGGCGACGTGGCTCAGGTCTACGACAAGCACCACCTCGTCCCGTTCGGCGAGTATATGCCTGCTGCATCGCTCTTTGCCCGCTTCAACATCATGGGCCTCGCCGCCCGCGCCGAAGGCGGTTACAGCGCCGGGCCCGGCCCGCAGATCATCAACCTCGGCCCGCTCGGCAAGGCGTTGCCGCTGATCTGCTACGAAGCGGTGTTTCCGCAGGACGTCCACCGGGCGCCGGAGCGGCCGGACGTGTTGCTCCAGATCACCAACGACGCGTGGTTCGGCACGCGGTCCGGACCCTATCAGCACCTCGCGCAGGCCCGCATCCGCGCCATCGAGCAGGGCCTGCCGCTGCTGCGCGCCGCCAATACCGGCGTCTCGGCGGTGATCGACGGCGGCGGGCGCATCCTCGCGGCGCTGCCGCTGGGCGAGGCCGGATACCTCGACGCAGCCTTGCCGCCCCCGCTCCGCGTGACGCCCTACGCGCGCACGGGCGACCTGCCGTGGCTTGTACTCCTCATCGCCGCACTGGGATCGCTGTTTCTCGCCGAATCCCGCAAATCCCGTTGACCCCGCCGCGCCACCCGCGTAACGCATCCACATTCAAATCCCGTCACAACGGCTTCCTGGCGTGACGGAGAACCCCCAATGGAGCACTTTCATGTCCCGTCAGAATTACACCTTCACGTCCGAGTCCGTCTCGGAGGGCCACCCGGACAAGGTCTGCGACCGCATTTCCGATGCGGTGCTCGATGCTTTCCTGGCCGAAGATCCGCTGGCCCGGGTCGCCTGCGAAACCTTCGCCACCACCAACCGCGTCGTCATCGGCGGTGAGGTCGGCCTGACCGACCAGGACAAGCTGACGGAGTACATGGGCAAGATCGACGAGATCGCCCGCGCCTGCATCAAGGACATCGGCTACGAGCAGGACAAGTTCCACCACGAGACCGTGGAAGTCACCAACCTGCTGCACGAGCAGTCGGCGCATATCGCGCAAGGCGTGACCGGCGAGCGCGGCGACGAGGGGGCCGGCGACCAGGGCATCATGTTCGGCTACGCCACGAACGAGACCGAGGCGCTCATGCCCGCGCCGATCCAGTACGCCCACGCGATCCTGCGGCGGCTGGCCGAAGTGCGTAAATCCGGCGCCGAACCGGCGCTTGGCCCGGATGCCAAATCCCAACTCTCCGTGCGCTATGCGAACGGCAAGCCGGTGGGCGTGACCTCCGTGGTGCTCTCGACCCAGCACCTCGACGAGGCTCTGTCCTCGGACGACATCCGCGCCATCGTCGCGCCATACATCACCGAAGTCCTGCCGGAGGGCTGGCTGACGGACGAGACCGTCTGGCACGTCAACCCGACCGGCAAGTTCGTCATCGGCGGACCGGACGGCGACGCCGGGCTGACCGGACGCAAGATCATCGTCGACACCTACGGCGGCGCGGCTCCGCACGGCGGCGGCGCGTTCTCCGGCAAGGATCCGACCAAGGTGGACCGGTCCGCCGCCTACGCCGCCCGCTACCTCGCCAAGAACGTCGTGGCCGCAGGCATGGCGGAGCGCTGCACGGTGCAGCTCAGCTACGCCATCGGTGTCGCCCGCCCGCTGTCGATCTATGTCGACACCCACGGCACCGAGGACGTTGCGGCGGCGGCCATCGAAAAGGCGATCCCGCAGGTCATGGACCTGACGCCGCGCGGCATCCGCACGCACCTCGAGCTGAACAAGCCGATCTACCAGCGCACCGCGGCCTACGGCCACTTCGGCCGCGAGCCAGACGCGGACGGCGGCTTCTCCTGGGAGCGCACCGACCTTGTCGAGGCGCTGAAGAAAGCCGTCTGACGACCACGAAGGGCAAGGGGGCTCCCGCCCCCTTCCCGACCTCCGGCCGGATCACCCCCTGAAGGTCCCGGGAGCGAAGCCCGCCCGAAGGAAACGGGGCAGCAGCAGCCCGCCGCTGCGGGGGCATCGCACCCTCCTTCACCAGGGCCGCGCACAACGCCGGACGCCGAGCCGCAACCCCTGTTTCTCTGGTCCCCAAATACCTCGGCAGCACCGCGCCAATCGCACCGCCGGACCGGCCACCACAGGCGAGCCTTGCCTCCCGCCCCTGCCCCGGGCTAAGAGCGCCGCCATGACCACGTCCAACAAACATCCCGATGCGCCCTGGCGCAATTTCTATGGCCGCATCAAGGGCAAGACCATGCGCCCCAACCAGGTGCAGTTCCTCGAGGAAGACCTCGACGCGCTCTCCCCGGGGCCGGTTGATTGGGACGTGAACCCGGACCGCAAGCCGCTCGACCTCGCAAAGCGCTTCGGCGGCAGGCCGGTCTGGCTCGAGGTCGGCTTCGGCGGCGGCGAGCATCTGGTACACCAGGCGCAGACCTACCCGGACGTCAGCATCATCGGCTGCGAGCCGTTCCTCAATGCCGTCGCCATGTTGCTGACCAAACTGCGTGACACCGGCGTTACGAATGTCAGCGTCCACCCGGGCGACGTGCGCAACCTCTTCGACGTGCTGCCCGAAGCCTCGCTCGACAAGGCCTTCCTGCTCTATCCCGATCCCTGGCCGAAGAAGAAACATCACCGTCGCCGCTTCGTGACGCCCGAGCATCTGGGGCCGCTGCACCGCGCCCTCAAGCCCGGCGCGGAGTTCCGCGTGGCAACGGACATTCCCGACTACGTCCGCCAGACGCTGGAGGAAGTGCCGAAAGCCGGATTCGAATGGCTGGCGAACGGTCCGCAGGACTGGCGGCAGCCCTGGTCTGACTGGACTTCGACGCGCTACGAGCAGAAGGCCCTGCGCGAGGGGCGCGTGCCCCATTACCTGACATTCCGCAAGCTCGGCTGAGCGCGGGGAAAATTTTTCGGGGAAAATTTTCTTTCGGGGGCTTTGCCCCCGGAGCCCCCAGGTATTTGCGGACCAAAGAAGACGCGGTCTCTGGACGCTCACACGCGCAGCGTCTATCACGCCCCGGAGCAGTTTGAGGAGGTTTCATGTCTGCGCACGGCACACCCATCCCGATGACATCGAGCAAGAGCGGCCCGCTCCGGGGCGAGGCGCATGTGCCCGGTGACAAGTCGATCTCGCACCGCAGCCTGATCCTCGGCGCGATGACCGTCGGCGAGACGAAGGTGACCGGCCTTCTCGAGGGGCAGGACGTGCTCGACACAGCCAAGGCGATGCAGGCCTTTGGTGCGGCGGTGGAGAAGAAGGGCGGGACCTGGCACATCCACGGCGTCGGCGTGGGCGGATTTGCCGAGCCGTCCAACGTCATCGACTGCGGCAACTCCGGCACTGGGGTGCGGCTGATCATGGGCGCGATGGCGACCTCGCCCATCGCCGCGACCTTCACCGGCGATGCCTCGCTCAACAAGCGGCCGATGGCCCGGGTGACCGATCCGCTGGCACTGTTCGGGGCGCGCGCCTATGGCCGCTCGCAGGGCCGTCTGCCGATGACCATCCTCGGGGCGAAGGACCCGCTGCCCGTGACCTACACCACGCCTGTGCCGTCGGCGCAGGTGAAGTCCGCCGTGCTGCTCGCCGGACTCAACGCGCCGGGCGAGACCGTGGTGATCGAGCGTGAAGCCACCCGCGACCATTCGGAGCGGATGCTCGCGGGCTTCGGCGCGACGATCTCCACCGAGACCACGCCCGACGGCCATGTCATCACCCTGCAAGGCCGCCCCGAGTTCCGCCCGCAGACCATCGTCGTGCCGCGCGATCCCTCTTCCGCCGCCTTCCCGGTCTGTGCCGCGCTGATCACCGAAGGCTCGGACGTGCTTGTCCCGAACATCGGCCTGAACCCGACCCGGGCCGGGCTGTTCTTCACCTTGCAGGACATGGGCGCCGATCTCACCTTCGAGAACATGCGCGAGGAAGGCGGCGAGCCGGTGGCCGATCTGCGGGCGAAATTCTCCCCGGATCTCAAGGGGATCGAGGTTCCCGCCGAGCGCGCCGCGTCCATGATCGACGAATACCCCGTGCTCTCCGTCGTTGCCGCCTTTGCGACCGGCAAGACCCACATGCCCGGCGTCAAGGAGTTGCGCGTCAAGGAATCCGACCGCATCGACGCCATGGCCACCGGCCTGCGTGCGGCGGGAATCGCCGTCGACGAGGGCGAGGATTGGTGGACGGTGCACGGCCGCGGCTTCGGCGACGTGCCTGGCGGCATCACCGCCGAAAGCCACCTCGACCACCGCATCGCCATGTCGTTCCTCGTCATGGGTCTCGCCACCGAGGCGCCGATGTCCGTGGATGACGGTCAACCCATCGCCACCTCCTTCCCGATCTTCGAGACCCTCATGGCCGACCTTGGCGCGATCATCGAGCGCAGCGGATGACGCCGAAGCCCGAAGACCTGCGCGTCCACGCCATCGGGGCGCTGGCGCTGGTGGTTCTGCTGGTCCAGTGGATCACCCTGTATCGCCTTGTCGGGCCGCTCACCGGGTATTTCCTGCCGCAGATGCACTTCGGCAGCTACACCTCCGGGCAGTTCTTCGCCTTCACCCTGGCGCTTTACGAGGCCCCGGACAGCTTCGATCTGTACCTCGGGCTGCTGCAATGGGTCGATCCGGTGTTCATCCTGCTCTATTGCCTCTGGCTCCTGAAGGCGACGCGGCCGATGTGGCTCTGTATCCTGTCGATCCTCGCCTATGCCGGGCTCGATCTTGCGGAGAACGCGCTCTTGCTGACCTACCTCGGGGATCTGCGCGCGGCGCTGCCGCTGACCGACGCCGCCACGCGGGACAGCGCGATGGCCGATCCGGGCGTCCTGTCCCTCTCCACCGTCACCTCGGCCAAGCTGGTGGTCGGCGCGCTCACCGCCGCCTACACCTTTGGCCGGGTTCTCCTGATCCGACGCCGCACACAGGCCGCCCCATGACCCCCTATTACGTCAGCCTCCACCTCCATGATCCGCTTGGCCCGCTGCAGACCGCCGAAAGCGGGTCGTATGGCGGCGATGCCCGGCTCTTCGTGCACTATGCCGAAACGCTGGCCGAAGCGCTGGAGGAGGTGCTGGAGGTCATCGCGGACCAGAGCTGCCGCCTGCTGCGGATCGGCCATGCCGGGCCGCTCGCCGATTACCTCGACGAGCATTTCCCCTTCCCTGCCGACATCGCGGACCTCACCGCGCAGGCGAAGGACGGCCCGGTCAGCACCCCCGCCTACAGTTTCGAGCCTTGGGGGGCGGATGTGGCCTCCGGCGTCAGCGTCGCCGTGCTGGACGTTTACGACCCGTCCATGGAGGGCGGCGAGCCCTACGCGGGCGAGGTGACCCTCGCCGCCTGCCCCGGCACGCCGGAGGAGGCGCTGCGCACCTTGCTCGACGTGCTGGCGGAGAGCGATGTCCGCCTGAAGAAACTCGAAGACCTGCGCGAGAGCGCGGAGGCCAGCCCGGACGAGTATGACGATGACTGGCCGCTGCTGGAGATTGTCGCGGAGGCGGGCAAGACCGGTGGTCCGAGCTTCTCCCCGGCCTTCGTCTACGACGCCGACTGACACCGGAAAGGAGACGCCATGCGCTTCACCATCGCCATCGACGGCCCCGCCGCCGCCGGAAAGGGCACGATTTCCAAGGCCGTGGCCGCGCATTACGGCTTTGCCCATCTCGACACCGGGCTGCTCTACCGTGCCGTGGGGCGCAAGGTGCTGGACGGGGTGGAGGCCTTGGCCGCCGCCGAGGCGCTGACGCCGGAGGACCTGTCGGACCCGACCCTCCGCACCCCCGACGTCGCACAGGCGGCGTCGAAGGTGGCCGCCATTCCCGAGGTCCGCGCTGCCCTGACCGACTTCCAGCGCGCCTTCGCCCGGCGATCCGGCGGCGCGGTGCTCGACGGGCGCGACATCGGCACGGTGATCTGCCCGGAGGCGGAGGCCAAGCTCTTCGTCACCGCCAGCGCCGAGGTCCGCGCCGAGCGCCGCTTTCGCGAGTTGGTCACTGGCGGGCACGACACCCGCTTTGACGACGTATTGCGCGACGTGAAGGAGCGTGACGAGCGAGACATGAACCGCGCGGACGCGCCGCTGAAACCGGCGGTGGATTCGGTGTTGATCGACACCTCGGCGCTGAGCATCGAGGACGCCATCGCCGCCGCCATCGCGGCCATCGACGCGCGGAAAAACGCCTGACGGCCATGGACGCCCGGCGCGCCGCGCCCTACCCTCCGCGCAAACGACAATCCCCGGAGACATCCAGATGAGACAGGTCACGATCGGCCAGGGCGGCCCCGAAACCTCATGCCTTGGCGTTGGCGCCATGTCCTTTGCCGAGTTCTACGGGCCGACGACCGAGGAAAACTCCTGGGCCATCCTGGACGCGGCCATCGAGGCGGGCGTCACCCATATCGACACCTCCAACGTCTACGGCAATGGTCGGTCGGAAAACGCCATCGGCGCCTATCTGAAGGACAATCCGGCGGCCCGCGATCACTTCCACATCGCCACCAAGGGCGGGATCACCACGGACAAGGACGGCAACCGCTGCTTCGACAATTCGCCGGAGCATCTGGAAGCCATGCTGGACGCCTCGCTGCAGCGGCTCGGGATCGACTGCGTCGACCTCTACTACGTCCACCGCCGCGACCCCTCCCGTCCCATCGAGGCGGTGGCGGAGACCATGGGCAGGCTGGTGGCCAAGGGCAAATGCAAGCAGATCGGCTTTTCCGAGATTGCCCCCTCCTCTCTGCGCCGCGCCCATGCGGTCTACCCGGTTGCGGCAGTGCAGTCGGAATACTCGCTCGCCACCCGCTTTCCCGAACTCGGCCTCGTACAGACCTGCGCGGAGCTTGGCACGACGCTGGTGGCCTTCTCGCCGGTCTGCCGCTCGCTGCTGACCGATACGCCGCTCAGCGCCGAGATCATCCCGAGCCTGCCCTTCCTGAAATCCGCGCCGCGTTTTCAGGAGCCGAACCTGTCGGCGAACCTCGCGTTGACCGAGCCGTTCCGTGCCCTCGCCGCCGAGATGCGCCTGCCCGCGTCCGGCCTCGCCATCGCCTGGCTGCTGGCGCAAGGCGCGCACATCCTGCCGATCCCGGGCACCCGCTCCGTCAGCCATTTCCGGGAACTGGTCCAGGGGGCCAACACGGTGCTGTCTCAGGAGGACCTGCGCCGCATCGACGCCATCCTGCCGGTCGGCTGGGCTCACGGAGACCGCTACAACGACGCGCAATGGATCGGGCCGGAGCGGTATTGCTGAACGCCACGCGGTGACGGTGAGAAAATTTTTAGTCTAAAAATTTGCTCACCGTCACCGCAACTCACTCCGGCCCGGCGTCCTTCAGGCGTTCCCGGGAGGCATCGAGCCGGGCGATGTAATCCTTGCCGTCGCCGTAATCGAGGAACCCCGCGTAGCGCGGATGCGCTCCGGCCACCTTCGTCGCGTGCTTGATCGGGCACCAGAAGGCCTCGGTCCGGCCCGCCACCTCGCGCACATAGGCGACGACGCCGTTGCAGTAGCCGCAATAGGCGCAGTAGATCTTCTGGAACACATTGAGATAGGCCAGCAGATGCCGGTCGATCTTCACGAAGGCGCTGCGCCGGACCAGCGGGATGCCGTAGACCGGGAAGCAGATCCACATATAAAGCGTCACCCAGAGGTCGATGATCACAAACGGCACGATCAGGCTGAAGATCACCGGCCCGGTCAGCAGCTGCCCGATCGGTGTGCGGTGGCGCAACTCCCTGAGCGTGACCTTGTGCTTGCGGTGCTCCGCCTTCGTTTGCGCATCGAAATGCGGCTTGCCGCCCTTCATCCGAAAGCACCCGTCGCAGGCCCGCCGCGCCGTTTCGGCATCCAATTCGGCTTGCAGGCGGTCGATTTCCCGCGTGATTTCTTCAACTCTGGACATGGGGCTTCGCTCTGATTGTGTTCGCGGCGGCACTTTATCCGCTGGAGCGCCACAGTCGAGCCGGGATTTCCGGCGGCGCACCGGCCCGCCCGCATCCGCTGCTGACGAAGAAACGCTGGTACCCGCGGCCGGACTCGAACCGGCACGGCACAGGGCCTGGAGATTTTAAGTCTCCTGTGTCTACCATTCCACCACGCGGGCCAGCCGCCCCTGTCTACCAAGCGCGGCGGCGAAGTACAGATGGAATGCGCCGCTCAGCCGCGGCGGCGGCGCAGCGCGGCCACACCACCCAGACCGGCGAGCAACAGCGGGAGGGAGGCCGGGAGCGGCACTTCGGATGTCGGAACCATACCGTTCGCGAGTTCGCCCGAGTAGACCGCGAAATAGTCGATGCTGCCCCGGAAATATTCGCCGAAGCCCTGGAACTGCGCCCCGAGGCGGGTCTGCGTCGCGCCGGTGGCCGTCGAGGGGGCGAGGTTCAGCTCCGAACCGGAGAACACCTCGGTGCCGTCAATGTAGAACTTCGTGCCGAACGCGTTTCCGGAGGTCAGCACGTAGGTGTGCGCCAGCCCGTCGCTCGGCATCAGCACACCGCTGTTGATGTGATTGTCGGTCAGCCGCATCTGCCGCGTGTTGTTCGCGCTCGAGCCGGTCCCATGGCCGATGTAGAAGCCGCCACCGGATTTGCCCTGGCTGACCATCTCCATGTAGTTGGTGGAAAGCGGAAGCGTCGCCGTCGCGGTCAGCACCACGGAGAAATCAGCACCTTCCGTGGGGATCAGGTAGCCATAGAGGTCGATGTAATCCCCCGCCCCGTCGAAATGCGCCTGCCCGCCGGAGACGTAGGTGTTGCCGATCATCGTGCCGCTGACGCCGACGAAATCGGTGTTGTCGAAGGTGAATTCGTGCATCAGGGTGGCCGCATTGACGGACCCGGCACTCAGGACCACACCGGCCGCAAGCAAAAATCGTTTGAACATGGCGAACGCCTTTCGGAAAAATACCTCATAATCCTAAGCGAGCCGGGTCTTCGCGTCAATTCACGCAACTTGCCCAGCGCCTTACAATTTCTCGCCCTCTGGCTCTTTCAGAAGCCCGCGCTCCGGCAGCCAAGGATTGAGCGCCAACGCGTCGCGCAGCACCCGCTGCCCGTCCGCCTCGCGCCCCAGCTTCATCAGGGTGAGCGCTTTCCCCGCCAGCGCCGCGACATGGCCGGGGTTGATCTTCAACGCTTCATCGAGATCGGGCAGCGCCGCGAGATAATGCCCTTGCAGATAAGCGGTGAACGCCCTCTGATTGTAGCCTTCCGCATAGAACGGGCAGTAACCGACCAGCGCGTTCAGCCGCGCCTCCGCCCGCACCCAATCCGCCGAACGCATCGCCGCCATGCCTTCGTCCAGCATCCGCTGGCTGGCCTCGTCCGGTGCCTGCAGCCAGAGGTCCCACAGCTGCGCCGACAGACCCCGCGCCGTCATGTAGTCCGGCGCGGCCTGCAGCCCGAGCAGCACGTCCGCCTGCGCGGCCTCCACCTCCGGCGCGACGGGGCAGCCATCTGCGAAAGCAGGGCCAGCCAGGCCGCAAAGAACGATCAGCGTCTTCCACATGCCGTCCAGCCTGCCACAGCACCGCCTCCGATCAAGTCACATCCGCGAGACCGTCATCCTTGACTGCCTGCATGGCGACATAGGTGGAGGTCAGCGAAATCCCCGGCAGGGTCGACAGTTTCTCCGCGAGAACCCGCCGATAGGCCCGCATGTCGGCGGTGCGCACCTTCAAAAGGTAGTCGAAATTCCCGGCGATCAGATGCGCGGATTCCACCTCCGGGATCGCCGCGACCGCCTTGTTGAACGCCTCCAGCGCCGCCTCCCGCGTGTCGCTCATCCGCACCTCGACAAAGGCCACGTGATCGAGCCCGAGCCGGATCGGGTCCAGAATGGCCCGATACCCCCGGATCACGCCGCTTTCCTCCAGCCGCTTCAGCCGCGCCTGGGTCGGAGACTTTGACAAACCGATCCTGCGGGCCAATTCTGTAACGGAGATACGGCCTTCCTCGGCCAGCGCCATCAGGATTGCCCGGTCGAACGTATCCAGGGAGTCCGTATCCATCGGCATTGCGATCCCTCCGTATTGCCACTCATGCGCACTGCCAAATGCCCAAAAATCCGTTCATTCGGCTGCAGACAACAAAATCATAAGGCGAATTTCCTGCAAGGGATAGCGTAAAGAGACAGTGTATCCCGCGCCCGCAACCCGAAAGGCCGCCCATGTCGCTCGACCGTTCCGATTCTCTCTCCCCGCGCCAGCGCATCCATCACGGCACCTATGCCCACGAGCAGACGGTGGTTGACGCGCTGGTGGCGCAGGCGGCCCTCTCGCCGCAGGACCGCGCCGCGATCACCAAACGCGCCGCCGGGCTGGTCAAGGACATCCGCGGCACCTCGCACCCGGGGCTGATGGAGGTCTTCCTCGCGGAATACGGCCTGTCGACCGACGAGGGCATCGCGTTGATGTGTCTGGCCGAGGCGCTCCTGCGGGTGCCGGATGCCGAGACCATCGACGCGCTGATCGAGGACAAGATCGCGCCCTCCGACTGGGGCAAGCACATGGGGCATTCGACCTCGCCGCTGGTCAATGCCTCCACATGGGCGCTGATGCTGACCGGGAAGGTGCTCGACGACGAGCGCCCGAGCCCCGTCCGCGCCCTGCGCTCCGCCATCAAGCGTCTGGGCGAGCCGGTGATCCGCACCGCCGTCGGCCGCGCCATGAAGGAGATGGGCGCACAGTTCGTGCTGGGCGAAACCATTGAAAAGGCGATGAAACGCGGATCGGCCATGGAGGCGAAGGGTTACACCTACTCCTACGACATGCTGGGCGAGGCGGCTCGGACCGAGGGCGACGCCCGCCGCTATCACCTCGCCTATTCCCGCGCCATCGGGGCCATTGCCGAGGCCGCGAAGGGCAACGACATCCGCACCAACCCGGGCATTTCCGTCAAACTCTCCGCCCTGCATCCGCGCTATGACGAGCTTCAGAAGCAGACCGTCATGGACGAACTTGCGCCTCGTCTGCGCACCCTCTGCCAGCTTGCCCGCTCCGCCGGGATCGGCCTGAACATCGACGCGGAAGAGGCCGACCGGCTGGAAATCTCGCTCGACGTGATCGAGGAAGTCCTCGCCGAACCCTCGCTCAAGGGCTGGGAAGGTTTCGGCGTCGTGGTGCAAGCCTACGGCAAACGCGCCGCGCCGGTGCTCGACTGGCTGCACGAACTGGCCGAGCGGCTCGACCGCAAGATCATGGTGCGGCTGGTGAAAGGCGCCTACTGGGACACGGAAATCAAGCGCGCGCAGGTCATGGGTGTCGATGGTTTCCCGGTCTTCACCTCGAAGCACGCCACCGATGTGAGCTACATCGCCAACGCCCGCAAGCTGCTCGGCATGACATCCCGCATCTACCCGCAATTCGCCACCCACAACGCCCACACCGTCGCCGCCATCCTGCACATGGCAGAGGATATGGGCGTCGATTCAACCGCTTACGAGTTCCAGCGCCTGCACGGTATGGGCGAGACGCTGCATTCGCTCGTGAAGGACAAGGAAGGCACCCGCTGCCGGATCTACGCCCCCGTGGGCGCACATCGCGATCTGCTCGCCTACCTCGTGCGCCGCCTGCTGGAGAACGGTGCGAACTCGTCTTTCGTGAATCAGATCGTCGACGAGGACGTGCCGCCGGACGTCGTCGCCGCCGATCCGTTCGAGCAATTGCAGCCGGCAAAGCTGACCACCGGCCCGAACCTTTTCCAGCCGGAGCGCGTGAACTCGAAAGGCTTCGACCTGCGCAATCGTCCGACCTTGGAAGACGTGGAGAAGGGCCGCGATGCCTTCCGCACACACCGCTGGAACGCCGCCCCGCTCTGTGCCGTAGAGGCCCCCGCCGGGGAGGAAACCCCGGTGCTCAACCCCGCCGACCCCTCCGACACCGTCGGCACGGTCACATGGGCCACGCCGGAGACTGTCGCCAGGGCTGCGCAAGCCGCCAGGCCCTGGGAAGCCAGCCCGGAGGAGCGGGCGCTGACCCTCTCCCGCGCCGCCGACCTCTTCGAAGCGCATTTCGATGAATTCTTCGCTTTGCTGCACCGCGAGGCGGGCAAGACGCTGATGGACGCCGTCGCCGAACTGCGCGAGGCAGTGGATTTTCTGTGCTATTACGGTGCCCGGACGGAAGGCGCCGCCCCGCAGGGCGTCTTCACCTGCATCTCGCCGTGGAACTTCCCGCTCGCCATCTTCACCGGGCAGATCGCTGCCGCCCTCGCCGCAGGCAATGCCGTGCTGGCGAAACCCGCCGAGCAAACCTCTCTCATTGCCTATCGTGCCGTCGAACTCCTGCATGAGGCAGGTGTGCCGCAAACGGCCCTTCAACTCCTTCCCGGCGCAGGCGAAGTCGGCGGCGCGTTGACCTCCAATCCGGCCACAAACGGCGTCGCCTTCACCGGCTCCACCGACACCGCGCAGATCATCCACCGTTCGATGGCGAAACACCTCGCCCCCGGTGCACCGCTGATCGCGGAGACCGGCGGCCTCAACGCCATGATCGTCGACAGCACCGCCCTGCCCGAGCAGGCCGTGCAAGCCATCGTGGAATCCGCCTTCCAGAGCGCGGGCCAACGCTGCTCCGCCCTGCGCTGCCTCTACGTGCAGGACGACATCGCCCCGCATTTCCTCGAGATGCTGCAAGGCGCGATGGACGCGCTGCGCATGGGCAACCCGTGGGAATTGACCACGGACGTCGGCCCGGTGATCGACGAAGAGGCCCGTCAGGGCATCGTGAGCCACATCCGCAAGGCCCAGGCCGAGGGCCGCGTGCTGAAGACATACCCGACGCCGGACAACGGCTTCTTCGTCGCGCCGACCCTGATCCGCATCGGCGGCATCAAGGACCTGGAGAAGGAGATCTTCGGCCCTGTCCTGCATGTGGCGACCTTCAAGGCCAGCGAGTTGGACAAGGTCATCGCGGACATCAACGCCACCGGATACGGCCTGACTTTCGGCCTGATGACCCGCATCGACGACCGCGTGCAGCACGTCACGGACGCGGTCCACGCGGGGAACATCTACGTCAACCGCAACCAGATCGGCGCGATTGTCGGCAGCCAGCCTTTCGGCGGCGAGGGCCTCTCCGGCACCGGACCCAAGGCAGGCGGGCCGCTTTATGTCGACCGTTTCCGCAGGCACCCGGCCCCCGCCGAGGGCACCGCCTTCGACAGCCCGCAGGACCTCGATGCGCTGAAAGCCGCGCTGAAGAAGCCGGGCAAGGTGCCGGAACCGACGCGCACGGAACTCCCCGGCCCCACCGGCGAGGCGAACCAGTACGGCACCTTCGCAAGGCCGCCGGTGTTGTGCCTTGGTCCCGGCGCAGCGGCGGAGCAGCAGGCGGAGGCCATCCGCACGCTCGGCGGGCAGGCGGTCACGGCCTCCGGCGCGGTGGAGGCGAAGGCGCTCGAGACCCTGGGCGGCTTCTCGGCAACGCTCTGGTGGGGCGACACGGAGACCGCCCGCGCCTACCGGCAGGCGCTGGCCAAACGCAATGGCCCGATCCTGACACTCATCACCGGCGCACCCGACGCGGGCCACGCCCGCGCAGAACGCCACGTCTGCATCGACACCACGGCCGCGGGCGGCAACGCCGCCTTGCTGGCCGGATCGGAGAACTGACCCTCCGGAACGGTGAGCAGATTTTCAGTCCAAAAATCTGCTCACTCTTCGCACCCCCTTGACCCCGGCCAAACCGGGGTCATTCTGCACCCATGTTTCCGATCCGTGACCATAACCCCTCGGGCCGCGCACCTTACGTGACCTGGATGCTGATCGCCGCCAATATCGGCATCTTCCTAAGCACCTGGCACCTGCACGGCGACCAGCGGGCCCTGTTCGCCTTCTACGCCGACTGGGCGCTGGTTCCGGCCTTCATCTCCGACGGACAGGGGTACACGGGGCTGTTCACCTCCATGTTCCTGCACGGCGGCCTCGCCCACCTTGGCGGCAACATGCTGTTTCTCTTCATCTTCGGCGACAATGTCGAGGACGAGATGGGCCATGTCCCCTACCTGCTCTTCTACCTGGCCTGCGGCCTCGGCGCGGGCCTCGCGCATTACTTCTCCGAGCCGTTCTCCAACATCCCCACCGTCGGCGCTTCCGGCGCCATCGCCGGGGTGATGGGCGGCTACCTGCTGCTCTTCCCGAAAGCGCGGGTCGACATCCTCGTCATCCTGATCGTGGTCTTCCGCGTCATCCCCCTGCCCGCCTGGATCGTTCTGGCGCTGTGGTTCGGCATGCAGCTTTTCGGCGGCTTCGGCACACCCGCGGGCGCGGGCGGCGTGGCCTACTGGGCGCACGCGGGCGGCTTTGCCCTCGGCATCGCCCTCACCGTCCCGCTCTGGCGTCGCCTGGGAGGCCCGCGGTTCTGGGCGCGCACCCACGGCCACCCGCCCCATCCGGACGCGCGCTATTCCACCACCCGAATCCCGAGAGTGCCCCGCCGATGACCGATCCCGTCCGAGCCACCTGCCATTGCGGCGCCGTCGAACTGCGCGTCACGTTGTCCGACGGTTTCAACACCGCCCGCCGCTGCGACTGCTCCTTCTGCCGCCGCCGCTCCGTCCCGGTGGTCTCCGCCCCTCTTGACGGCATCGAGATCGTCCGGGGCGCGGACAAGCTCACGCTCTACGAATGGGGCACGAAGACCGCGAAACACCACTTCTGCTCGGTCTGCGGCATCTACATGTACCACCGCCGCCGCTCCAACCCGAACGAATACGGCGTCAACCTCTATGCCATCGAGGGGGCCGAGCCGAAGGCGTTCGAGCCGGTGCCCTGGCATGACGGGGTCAATCACCCCTCGGACCGGACCGCGGACTGAAACCGTGCATGGGTATTTGAGCCAGGAAGAAACAGATGGACGAAATACAAGGGGCGCCGCCCGCCTTCTTGCGCCGCGCCCCGTCTTCTTCTTGGTCCAAATACCCGAATCCGACCCGCCGCGGGTCAGACCGACCGGATGATCTTTGCGAAAGGGTCGAAGATGTTGTTGCTGGCGCAAAGGATAGAGCCCGACTCGAGCGGGTCCTGATCCTCGCGCACCCCTTCGAGCAGCGCTCCGGCTTCCTTGGCGATCAACGTGCCCGCTGCGATCCGGTGCAGGTCCATTTCCCGCGCCCAGAACCCGTCGAACCGGCCCGCCGCCACGTAGGCGAGGTCCAGCGCCGGGGCCCCCCACTGGCGCGCACCCGCGCATTCCGGCATCAGTTTGGCGAGATCCTTGATCGTCGCGGGCAGCGTGCGCCGGGTGCTGAACGGCACCTCCGTTGCGAACAGCGCTTCCACCATGCGGTGCCGGCCTGAGACCCGCATCCGCTTGGAATCGTTAAGCCAGGCCCCGGCGCCTTTTTCCGAGTAGAACATCTCGTCCTTGGCCGGATCGAAGACGATTGCCGAGACGATCTGTCCCTTGTGCTCCAGCGCGATCGAGATGCACCAGTGCGGCAACCCGTGCAGGAAGTTCGCCGCACCGCCGAGCGGGTCGACCAGCCAGCGGCGCGTCGGGTCCTCACCCGCGATTTCGCCCGCCTGGCCACCCACCCAGCCATAGCCGCGTGCGCCCATCAATTCCTCGCGCAGGATCTCCTCTGCCGCCGCATCGGCGCGGCTGACGAAATCGCCGGCGCCGCGCATGGACACCTGCAGGTTCTCGACTTCGCGGAAGTCCTTGACGAGGGAGCGGCCGGCCTTGCGGGCGGCCTTCATCATGATGTTGAGATTCGCGCTGCCCTGCATCGGTTCGGCCCTTCGTAAGCAATCAGGCCGCGCGTATACGCGGCCTGACCTCAAATGCCAAGAGCCGAGGCACCCGCCCCGGCCAGCATCACGTTCACCGGTAGATGACGCCCTTTTCGCCCACCGGCGCATAGGCCGCCGGGGCGCGGACCTTCTTCTTCGGCTTGTACGCCGCCTTGCCCCCGGCACGGTTGATGTACGGGCCGGCATTCGGCACGCCGCAGCAGATCACGCCGCCCAGCGTCACGGGCTGCAGCCCGGCGGGGCAGAAGTTCTCCTTCGAGGGGTAGCTGTGCATCAGGAAGTTGGAATTGGGATCGTTGGTGGCGTCGCCCCTGTACGCGTCGCCCCAGGCGAGCGCCGCCCCGGCGGTCATGGCAAAGCCCGCAGCGAGGCCGAGAGTTCCGAGAATACGCATGATGTCCCCCATCATTGATCGGCAAGAATGAAGCGTTGCCTGTCAGGCTACCAGCCATCCGGCGCAAGTCAATTTTTTCCTTTTGAAAATCCGGGATTTAATGCGCCTCGCCGCAAAACGGGGATACGGGTCCCCCCGTCGCATCCGCGTCGGGTTCGGAGCCATCCGTCAAACCGGGCTTCGGACTGCGCCGTCCTGTGCGGTGGCCCGGCCGGGCCCTGTCCAGGCCGCGCTCGGGGCCAGGGTGCGGAAGCGCAAGGCGATGCCGGACCGGGACCAGCCATGAGTCGCGGCGCCACAAAAGGCCAATGGGCCGCGGCGTGGCGTGGGTCAGCGATGGAAGGAGAGGATCGGGAAAGGATCGCGGAGATTGGCATCGGCGCCGGCAGTCCGGCGCGGGAGGGAGCGGGTGGAGCAAGAGCGGCCTTCTGCCGGTCCGACTGCTCGCTGCCTGAAGGGGCGAACCACGCGGCGTTCTGCCTGCGGGGCGCGCGGAGGTCGTCGGTCTTTCAGTAGATGTAGCGGATCTGGTCGGTCCAGTACCGCTCCACCCGGCGCAGGGAGTTGGTGATTTCGTCGATGCCATCGAGGCTCAGGACGTTCTTGCCCTGCAGGCCCTCGGCATGACGGCCGAAGAGATCGGTCACGATGTCGCGGATCTCGCGGCCGCGCTGGGTCAGGCGCACGCGCACCGACCGGCGGTCGATCTCGCAGCGCTGATGGTGCATGTAGCCCATCTCGACAAGCTTCTTGAGGTTGTAGCTGACGTTCGAGCCCTGGTAGTAGCCGCGCGACTTGAGTTCGCCCGCCGTCACCTCGTTGTCGCCGATGTTGAACAGCAGCAGCGCCTGCACCGCGTTCACGTCGATGATGCCGAGCCGCTCGAACTCGTCCTTGATGACGTCGAGCAGGAGTCGGTGCAGCCGTTCCACGAGGCTCAGCGCGTCCAGGTAGCTGGCCATGAACCCCTGCTCGCCGGGTTTGGCCACCGTTGAATGTATGCTCATGTGTGTCTCCGCCTGATTTCGGTGTCTGCGGAAACTGCCCCTTAAAGACCAATATTGCGTTAAATGACGGCGATACTGTGGAAAATGCGATCTATATTTTCGCCTCATTTCAATCGACGGGCATGGCATCGCGTGCTGCCCCGTCCGCGCGTCCCCGGAACCCGTTTCGGCGGGCGCGGGCTCCCTCCCCCATGGGGAGGGCCGGGGTGGGGGCCGAGCGCCCGGTAGCCGTCCAGAGGGCGATGTTCAGCGAGGGACAGGGGGAGACCAGGACCCGGCGGTCACCCCGCGCCCGATGCCACCGCGCGGATGCTGTCCACCAGCGGGGCATGCGCGGCCGGAGCCGGTTTCTGCCCGGAAATCCACTGGTAGAGGTCCTGATCGTTTTCTTCAAGCAGCGCCTCGTAGGCGTCGAGTTCCGCATCCCCCATCGCCGCAAGCCGCGCGTCGCGGTAGCGGATCAGCAGGATGTCCATCTCCTTGGTCCCGCGCCGCATCGAGCGCATCGCCAGCCGCTTCTTCCGTGTCTCACGGTCCTCGGACATCTCAGCCCTTCTCCTTCAGCAACAGCCGCAGCGCCTTCTCCAGGCGGCCCAGCTTTTCCGCCTGGCCCTTCATCTTCGCCCGCATGGCCCGAATCTCCGCCAGGATATCGGCGACCTCCGGCGACAGAGCCTCCTCGTCTGGTGCGCTGACCCCCTCGCCCTCGCCGGTGATCAGCCAGACCATGGAGACGTTGAGCAGACCGGACAGCATCGACAGCTTGTTGGCGCGTGGCTCGGACATGTCGTCCTCCCAGCCCTGCAGCGTGCCCAGCTTGACGCCCAGCCGCTTGGCCAGGCTTTCCTGGGTCATGCCCGAGGCCTCGCGGGCGGCGGCCAGGCGGTCGCCGAAGGTCGCCGCGTCGGGGCCGTACCAGTCGGTTTCGGTTGTGGTGTCGCTCATCGTTCTCTTCCTTCCCGGGCGGCATCCAGACGGCAGCCCCTCAATGCACCCGGCGCAAAGCCTTGTGCGCAGGCACCGTGCAAACTAAGACAGTCGGCGGCACATTACAAACGGATGACCCCGCATGTCCTTCCTCTCCGAAACGCTGGCGCGCGTGCAACCTTCGCCCACCGTCGCCATCACCGCACTTGCCGCCGATCTGGTCCGGAACGGGCGGGATGTCATCGCGCTCAGCGCCGGTGAGCCGGATTTTGACACGCCGGAGACCATCAAGGCCGCAGCGATTGCGGCAATCCAGGCCGGAAAAACGAAGTACACCGCGCCCGATGGCATTCTCGAGCTGAAACAGGCGGTCTGCGACAAGTTCGCGCGGGAGAACGGCCTGACCTACACGCCGTCGCAAATCAGCGTCTCGACCGGCGGCAAGCAGGTGCTCTACAACGCCCTCCTCGCCACGCTCAATCCCGGCGACGAGGTCATCATTCCCGCGCCCTACTGGGTCAGCTATCCGGACATCGTCCGCCTCGGCGGCGGCGCGCCGGTCATCGTCACCGGCGAGCGCCAGATGGGCTACAAGATCACCCCCGAGGCGCTGGAGGCGGCGATCACCCCCGCCACCAAGTGGTTCATCTTCAACTCGCCATCGAACCCCACCGGCGCGGGCTACACCCGGGACGAATTGAAGGCCCTCACCGACGTGCTGCTGCGCCACCCGCATGTCTGGGTGATGTCCGACGATATGTACGAACACCTCGCCTACGATGGCTTCGAGTTCTGCACCCCCGCGCAGGTCGAGCCACAGCTGTATGACCGCACCCTGACCGTCAACGGTGTCTCCAAGGCCTACGCCATGACCGGCTGGCGCATCGGATACGCCGGCGGGCCGGAAAAGCTGATCGCCGCCATGCGCAAGCTGCAATCGCAGAGCACCACCAATCCGTCGAGCATCTCGCAATGGGCGGCGGTGGAGGCGCTGAACGGCCCGCAGGACTTCCTCGCGGAGCGCTGCGCCGCCTTCCTGCGCCGTCGCGACCTCGTGGTCCGCCTGCTGAACGATTGCCCCGGCATCACCTGCCCGACGCCCGAAGGCGCGTTCTACGTCTACCCGGACATCGCGGAATGCATCGGCAAGACCAGCAAGGGCGGCACGCGGATCGAGAATGACGAGGCCTTCTGCAAGGCGCTGCTGGAAGAGAACGGCGTCGCCGTGGTCTTCGGCGCGGCCTTCGGCCTGTCACCCAACTTCCGCGTGAGCTACGCGGCGTCGGACGATGCCCTGACCGAGGCCTGCGCCCGCATCAAGACGTTCTGCGAAGGTCTCTCCTGACGGTTCCGGTGCCCCCATGTCCAGCGATCTGCCCGAGTTCTACTTCCGCACCCGCGACAACGGCGCGCTGGTCTACCGCGTCGACACCGAGAACCGGCAGCGGCGCATCGACCTGAACCAGATCGCCGTGGTCAACCTGAACAAGGGCGAGATCCGCGCGCATGGCGAGCATGTGCTGACCGAGGATGAGACGGCAGCGATCCGGGACTGGATGGACGGCCGGCAGGCGGTGCTCGCAGGCCGCGAGACCGAAGACATCCTGCGGACCATCGACGCGCTGCACACCGCCGCGCAATGGGCCCAGAGCCGCGCCACACCGGAGGCTCTGGAAGCGGTGACGGACGATCTTCTGCTGGCGATGCACGACCTGCGGCAAGTGCTGGTGCGCAAGAAGGCAGATCGGGTGCCGAAACCCTGACCGGGGCGGCATTTCTTGAAGGAAGAAATGCAGGGGGCTCCGCCCCCTCGGCTCTGGCGAGCCTCACCCCCGAGGGTATTTTCGGACCAGAGAAGCACGCGACGCGGCCTTCCCCTCAGGCTTGGGACACCAAGGCCCTTGCGTTTCTCCGTGGTGCGGTTTTCCTGGCGGCATGGTGAAACTCGTTCTCCTGCACAAGGCCGACTCGATCTACGATGACGAACCGGACGTCCGGTATGATTTCCCGCGCGCCTATCTGAAGGCCGTGAAGGAGGCCGTCGGCGACTGGGTTGTCTATTACGAGCCGGTCAAGGCAGGGCCGCGCGGGTATTTCGCCGTGGCGCAGATCCGGCAGGTGATCCCGAAGCCGGGCGTGCCGGGGCGCTATCTCGCCCTGATCGAGCCCGGAAGCTACCTGCCGCTGGACCGCGAAGTCCCCCGGCTCGTGTCAGGCCGACCGCTGGAGTCCGCCTTGATGGAGCGGGACGGCACGCCGAAGAAGGGCGGCGCGGTGCAGCTGGCGGTGCGGCGCCTGCCGGATGCGGAGTTTGCCCGCATCGTGACCCTCGGCCTGCCGCCGGACCTGGAAGACATCGAAGCCCGCCGCTACGACCCACGCCGTCCCGAAATGGATGACGGCGCCGCGATCTTCGAACGCCCGGTCCTCGAACGCCTGACCCGACGCGCTTACCGGGACGTCGCCTTCCGCCGCAAGGTCCGCGAAGCCTACGGGTATCGCTGCGCCATGTCCGGCCTGATGCTGCGCAACGGCGGCGGGCGGCCCGAGGTACAGGCGGCGCATATCCGTCCCGTCGAGCATCAGGGCAGCGACTCCGTCCGCAATGGCCTGGCCCTGTCGGGCACGCTGCACTGGATGTTCGATCGCGGGCTGATCTCCGTGGCCGACGACAATGAGACCATCCTCGTCTCGCACAACAAGGTCCCGGGTGAGGTCGTCTCCCGCCTGCTTGCGCCGGGCGGCAAACTCCTGCGGCCGGCCAACCCCCACGATCTCCCACATCCGGAAAACCTGCGCTGGCACAGGGAAAACGTGTTCGGCCGCGCTCTGCCCGAGGAACCGACGCCCTGGGGATGACCCGTCCCCGGCTTCTTCTTGGCAAAAATCCCCCGGGGAGGCTCGCGCAGCGAGACGGGGCAGAGCCCCGAACCAAAATTTTGTCCCGGCAAAATTTTCCCCGCCCTATTCCCGCTCGGACAGCACCAGGACCTGCAACTCCCGCTTCAGCTTGCGCACCATCGCGGCCTCGAAGTCCTCGAAGCCAAGAGCAGGTTCCACGAAAGCCTGTTCGCCCTCGATCACGTAGGCTTTGAAATACCCGAGCAGGGCGCCCGGTTCCTCGCCTGTCACCACCAGCGCGTTGATGGTCAAGCCGCCGGGGCGCACATCCTGCGGGCGCGGGCCGGTGTTGCTCTCGCCATCCCCGGACAGATCCAGCACCCGCCGCCAACACGCGCCCTGATCGGCAAGCATCCTTGCCCCCGCCTGTTTCGCCACGCCGATCGCCGTGGATGGATCGAGCTTGGCACGCCCGGTCCGGCGCAGCCGTTGCGCCACGGCGGCAAGGTCCGGGGCCCCGAGCACCGTCACCCACTCCTGCAGAACCCGCGGCGCGTGCGGGCCGCTCCATTCGAAAACCATCAGCCGCACCGGCGCATCGGGCATGGCGAGGAAGGCGTCGACCACCTCGCCGTTCTCCAGCGCCGCCGCCAGCCCGTCCAGTTGCAACCGATACTCCTGCGCATCCACGGACCCCGACACGTCCAGCCCCAGGGACAGTGCCTGGCGACAGGCCGCCTCCGCTGCGCCGGCCAAGACCGACAGCAGAACCAGCAGCGCCTTCATTCCAGCGCCCCGATGATCCGCACGGAGACCTCGCGCAGCAGCTTGCGCCGCATCGCCTCCTGGAAGCCTTCGTAGCCCTGCGCGGTTTCCAGGAAGGCTCCTGGCCCCTTCAGCACGAAGAACTCGTAATGCTCGCGCACGTCGGGATCGGCGCCGAGCACCGTCAGCCCGTTCACCGTCACCCCGTCGAAGGGGAAGTGCCGGTACGCCAGATCCGGGCCGAAGCCGTCGTTGGTGATACCGTCCCCGGACACGTCGATCACCTGCCGCTCGCAGGGCGGAGCGCGAGTCAGCATGGTCGCGCCGAACCCCAGCGCGTAGCCCAGGGCCGTCGGGAACCGCGAGTACGACCGCCCGGTGCGCCGCAGCACGTCCGCCGCCGCCCGCACATCCGCCTCGCTGCCCAGCAGGGTCCAGTCGAGCACCACCGTCGACTGCCGCCGTCCGCTCCACTCGTAGACCGCCAGCGCCACGGAGCCGCCGCCGCCGTCGAGGATGGCTGCCATCACCTCTGGAGACTCCAGCGCCGCCGCCGTGCCGTCCCGCTGCAACAGGTATTCGCCTTCGTCGACGGAGCTTGACACGTCCATCGCCAACAGCAGCGCCAGCCGACAGTTATCCTGCGCCCGCGCCGCCAGGGGCGACGCGCACAGCAGGACCAGCAGCCAGAGCCTCAGCACGCCATCACCAGTGCCCGGTGTTTTCCATCGACGCCCAGGGTTCCTGCGGCGGCAGGGCGTCGCCCTCCTGCAAAAGCTCGATCGACACGTTGTCGGGCGAGCGCACGAAGGCCATGTGCCCGTCGCGCGGCGGGCGGTTGATCGTGACCCCGGCGTCCATCAGCGTCTGGCACATCGCGTAGATGTCCGGCACCGTATAGGCCAGATGCCCGAAGTGCCGCGAATCCGACGGCAAGCCATCGTCACCATCCCAGTTGTAGGTCAGTTCCACGTCCGCGTGTCCGTCCGCCTGATCCGGCGGGCACAGGAACACCAGCGTGAACCGCCCCTGCTCGCTCTCCCTGCGGCGGCGTTCGACCAGCCCCAGCATCTTGTAGAATTCGATGGATTTCTCCAGATCCTTCACCCGGACCATCGTGTGCAGATAACGGATTCCCATGCGTGCTCCCCTCTGTCGCATTCCCGGCGGTGAGAAAAATCTTTGTCCAAGATTGTGCTCACCGTCCGGCCCGGACGTCAGAATACCGACTTCAGCCCCAGCCGCAAATCGGTGCTCTGCGTCTCGTAGATGGAATAATTGGAGCGCCGGTCGCGGAAGGAAACCCCCACCTCCGGCGCAAAGCCCATGTAATCCATCTTCGGCAGCAGCACGTCGACGGACAGACCCCATTCCTCGTCCTGCCGGGGGTCCACCCACCAGCCGAACGGCGACTGCGCGTAGTCTTCCGCCGCATAGCTCAGCGTCACGCTCGGCAGCAGCCCCATCACCGGCGCGGTCCGCGCGAATTTCAGCGCCGCCGTCTGGCTCTGCCGGTCCACCAGCCGCGAGTCGGAGGCGATGTCCGCACCGCCCAGGCTCAGGCTCAGCGCACTCTTGTCCCAATGCCGGGTCAGCGTCAGCGACGCCTCTTGCGTCACCGCGCTGCGCTGGCCCGCGTCCATCCGCGTCTCGTCCTCGTAGGCCAGCCGCACCGAGCCGGTCCAGCCCTCCGCGAGCCGCCGGGCGTAGCCGAGATCGAGCCGCACCGCGTCGGAGATGTGCATCCCCCCGCCCCAGTACCGCGACACCGACAGCTGCGCCGAACCCAGCCAGTCCTGCGCCGCGCCGCGCTGCTCGTATCCTATGGAAAACCCGAGCCGGTCGCGGCTGTAGTCCGCCGCGTCGATGCCCGGGACCTTGTCCTTCGCCGATTGCGAGAAACGCACGCGCTCGATCCCGCCCGTCGCCCCGAGGTTGATCCGGCTCTGCTCACCCAGCGCGATGCGGTAGGTCAGCGAGGCATCGCCGCCGAACCGCATCCCCGAGAGCGGCACCGCGGCCGTATTGGTAAAGGTCAGCCCGGCAAAGCTGAACTCGTTGGTCTTCGGCGCACCGTTCAGGTTGTCCGAGGGTTCGGCGAAGAGGCTCAGTTTCACCTGCCACGGCGTCGTGCTGCGCACGTAGCGGAAATCGCGCACCGCGACGGCCTTCATCTCGTCGTCCGGGGCAATCTCCGCCGCCCGGCGCAGCCAGTATTGGGCGAGGCCTTTCTTGCCGTCCGAGGCTTTCGCCTGCGCCGTCACCAGCGCCGCGAAGAAACGGTCCTTGTCGGTGCCGCCCGCGTTGGCCCTGGCCCGCGCCGTACCCGCCACCCGATCCGCCTCGTCGAAGCGCCCGAGGTCGCGCAGCGCCCGGCTCTTGAGCACCAGCGCCGCCACGTCATCCGGCAGACCCTTGAGAATGCCCTCCGCCAGCAGCAGCGCTTCCCGCGCCCGGCCCTGCTGGAGCAGCACCCCGGCCATGTCGCGCGCCTCGTCGATGCTGACCCGCGCTTCCGCCACCGCCGTTTGCGGGCCGAAGGCTGCGATGCCCGCCGCACCCGATCCGAGCACCGAAAGCCCGAAGATCAGCCCGCGCAGGGCCCGTCCCGCCGTTCCGCCTGTGTCCCTCCGCCCGGCTTCCGGACGAAGGGCCAATGTCACGCGCATCGCTCAGCGCGTCGCCACGAAGGCGCCAACCTCGCGCACGTCCACCTGGATATAATCGCCGGTGTTCGGGTCGATGCCGATCGGGCCGGTGCCCTCGACCACCACGATGCCCGCGACTTCCTCGCCGTTCGGACCGGTGAACAGGCCCTGCCAGGTCCCGGTCGCGCCGACGCCGTTGGTGTTGTTGCCGCCATACACGCCCGCGGTGGAGCTCTGGATCGTCCAGTTGCTGAAGTCGATCTGCGCCGTGGCCAGCGAGATGAACTCGTCCGAGCCGTTCAGGTCGTTGATCGGCACCCCGGCCTTGTCGAAGAACTGGCGGTTGGCGATGATCCCCTCGACCGCGCCGAGATCGTCGAAGTCCTCGATGTCGACGTCGATGCGCACGTCGCCGATGACATACTGGATCTCCGAGCCAGTATCCGGGTCGATGATCGTGCGCACCGCGGCATACTCGCCGTTGAAGACATAGTTCTGGTTCGCATTAGGCAGAGAGCCGTCACCGCTGAGCCGCTGCGCCGAGGCCCCGCCGAAGCCGAAGGTCACGTAATTGTCGTTGCCCACCGCGGTGACCTGCGAATACCCCGACGCCGAGCGCCGGAACACCGCGTAATAGCGGTTCGAACCCTGAACGTTGCGATAGGCCGAGAAGGGCGAACCCGCATTGCCGAGCGCTGTCGAAGCCGCCGTGTCCCGCGCATACCGGTTGTCGCCGCCGTCGAATGGCAGGTTGTTCAGCACCAGCTGCCCGGTCTGCGGATCGAAATCCACGTCGTTCATGGTCAGGTCGGCATTCGCGTCCGTGCCATAGACATCCGGCCCGGTGCTGCCGCCGGGTTCGGTCGGCACGTTTGTCGGCATCGGTTCGTCGATCAGCGGCTGTGCGCCGGTGCCGACGCCCGCGCTGTCGTCACTCTCGCTCGCCGGATTGCCGCCGTCACATGCGCCAAGCGCGCCCACCAGCGCGAGCGCAACAAAAAATCGTTTCATCTGACTGCCTCAGGTCTTGCCCGTTTATATTTTGGGGACCAGCCTGCGCATCGGCGCGGGTCCTGTCAAACCCCTGCCCCGCCACCGCCGCAGTTTCATCAAATGTGAGGCAAATCCGCCTCTACAGCATCTCGCACTCCCCCTCCGGCTCAACACCAGATATAGTCGCAGCCGACTCATTTCGTGACGCCGACCCGGAGCCTCCCCATGCAACAATACCTCGACGCCCTGCGCACCGTCCTTGACCACGGCACCCCCTCGACCGACCGCACCGGCACCGGCACCACCTCCTACTTCGGCCTCCAGGCCCGCTACCCGCTCAAGGACGGCTTCCCCCTCGTCACCACCAAGAAACTCCACCTCAAGTCCATCGTGCACGAACTTCTGTGGTTCCTCTCCGGCGACACCAACATCCGGTATCTCAAGGCAAACGGCGTCTCGATCTGGGACGAATGGGCCGACGCGGACGGCAACCTCGGCCCGGTTTACGGCCACCAGTGGCGGCACTGGCCCGGCCACACCGGCACGATCGACCAGATCGAAACCCTCCTCGACATGATCCGCACCTCCCCGGACTCCCGGCGCCTCATCGTCTCCGCCTGGAACCCCGCCGATGTCCCGGACATGGCCCTGCCCCCCTGCCACACCCTCTGGCAGGTCCGCATCTCGGGCGGCAAACTCCACCTGCAACTCTACCAGCGTTCCGCCGATATGTTCCTCGGCGTTCCCTTCAACATCGCCTCCTACGCCCTGCTCGCCCATATGCTCGCCCATGTCACCGGCTACGAACCCGGCGACTTCATCCATTCCATCGGCGACGCCCATATCTATTCGAACCACATGGATCAGGTCCGCGAACAACTCTCCCGCGCCCCCCGCCCCCTGCCAACCCTGCGCCTGACCCGCGACGTCCCGTCCCTCTTCGACTTCCGCTATGACGATTTCGCCTTCGACGGCTACGACCCCCATCCGGCCATCAAGGCCCCGGTGGCCGTCTGATGCTCACCCTCATCGCCGCCCGCGCCCGCAACGGAGCCATCGGCAAGGCCGGGGACATCCCCTGGCACGCCCCCGAAGACCTCGCCATGTTCAAACGCGAAACCCTGGGCGGGGCTTTGATCATGGGCCGCCGGACGTGGGAGTCCCTGCCCGTCAAACCGCTGAAATCCCGGCTGAACGTGGTTGTCACCTCGAACCCCGACCTTTGCGAAATCACCGCGCCCAGCGTCGAGGCCGCGCTCGCCCTTTGCCGCGCCCAAGGCTGGTTCCGCGTCTACGGCATCGGCGGCCAAAGCATCTACGAAGCCCTGCTCCCCCTGGCGGATCGCCTGCTGGTGACGGAGGTGGATCTGGTGGTCGAAGACGCCGACGCGTTTTTCCCGGCGTTCGACGAAGGCGCGTGGCGCGAAGTGGCGTCAGAGGTGTTGAGGGAAGCGGGGCCGGTGTGTAGGGTGCGGGAGTTGGTGAGGTAGAGTAATGGGCGAGATTACATTTCAAGCTGCTTTTGCAAATGCCTTTTGGGTTTTTGTTGGGGTGGTAGCTGGCGCACTTATTCAAAGTGCATTGGGATTTGTCGAACGCAATCGCCAAGGCAGTTCAGCACTCCAAGTTTTACAAATCGAGGCCCAATTCAACCTCGAAGAACTCCAAGTCTTCAAAGATGAGATCGCACGGCAAAAAGTCCTTCTCACGGCAGGAGAAATCAATTCACAACAAGTGTTCTTTCCCATGGCTAGTTTTGACTATTCTGCGTTGGGGCCAGTGAACAACTCTGGGTACCTTCATCTCTTACTCGGATCAGACCTGCTCAAAGAGCTATTGAGTTTCAGCAAGTTTTTTAACAACCGGAACGGGGAAATTCTGCATGCACAATTGCAGCAAGAAGCGGCCCAGAATCGCTCCGTGCATTTTCTAGATCGGGTCGAGAAAAGAGCTTCGGAGTTGGAGCAAGGGCTGATGAGAATCACTCAGGTGAGCAAGAGACCTTTGTCGCTTTCAGTAACTTCGAAGTAGCGCCGAGGGCCACGCCCGACCCTGGGTGGGCGTTTCGCTCCCATTGTGCCCCGCGCAGCGCTTCAACTTAGACCGACGACACCTTGAAAACCGACAGTGCAATAAACGCCCTCCCGGGGGGAGGGGTTTGAGCCGGTCCGCGCAGCGGCAAACCGTCCTGCGGACGGTTTGAGGCACAAACGGGCGAAGCCCCGGGCGGGCGTGGCCCGAGCTTTCAGCCCGCGCCGGGGTTTGTGGGACACGCCGGGCCCTCAACATCCCCGTCCCGGGCTTGACCCGGGACCTCCTCAACATCGAGCGCCGCGCCTGAAGCGACCAAAACCACCGCTGTCCCGGACAAGAACCTCCCTGTGTCGGCGTCGACACTTTTGCAAGCACAGCGCACCCGGGGCTCCGCCCGTTCGCGCCTCAAACCGTCCCCCGGACGGTTTGTCGGGCTTCGCCCGCACGGCGCTCACCCCCCGAAAGCCCCGTTTCCAAGGCGGGCAATCTGTACGAAAAAAACGCACCTGTTGTACTGACTTTCGAACAAGCCAGCCGCGCAACGGGGCAGCGACCGCTCCGTTACCGGCACCGAACGGTGCCTTAATCCGCGCTTTTCCCGCGCCCCCGGCTCTGCCATAATGACCCTCAATCCCGATAAGAACAAAAAGGGCACGAGCATGGCCGACGACCTTCTGCAAGCCGCCGTCATCAAGGAATATGACGCCTCCTCCATCGAGGTGCTCGAAGGGCTGGAGCCGGTGCGCAAGCGTCCCGGCATGTACATCGGCGGCACCGACGAGCGCGCCCTGCATCACATGGTTGCCGAGATCCTGGACAACTCCATGGACGAGGCCGTCGCGGGCCATGCGAACCGCATCGAGGTTATCCTACATGCTGATTATGCAGTGGAAATCCGCGACAACGGGCGCGGCATCCCGATTGATCCGCACCCGAAATTCCCCGGCAAATCCGCGCTCGAAGTGATCCTCTGCACCCTGCACGCGGGCGGCAAGTTCTCCGGCGATGCCTATGAGACCTCCGGCGGTCTGCACGGCGTTGGTGCCTCCGTGGTCAACGCGCTGTCGGATTCGATGGTCGTGCAGGTGGCCAAGAACAAGGAACTCTACGAGCAGCGATTCTCCCGCGGCATCCCCCTTGGCCCGGTCGAGAAGATCGGCGCCGCCCCGAACCGCCGCGGCACCGCCACAACCTTCCACGCCGACGAAGAAATCTTTGGACATCATAGGTTTAAGCCCGCCCGCCTGTTCAAGATGGTGCGCTCGAAGGCCTATCTTTTCAGTGGCGTGGAGATTCGCTGGAAGTCCGAGATCGACGACGGCGAGACACCGTGCGATTCGGTCTTCCACTTCCCCGGCGGGCTGGCTGACTACCTGACGGAAAGCCTCGGTAAGTCAATGACTTACAGCGACAAGCCCTTCTCCGGCGTGGTCGATTTCCGCGAGAAATTCGGCGTTCCGGGCAAGGTGGAATGGGCCATCAACTGGACCCCCTCCCGCGACGGCTTCATCCAATCCTACTGCAACACCGTCCCAACCCCCGAAGGCGGCACCCACGAGGCCGGATTCTGGTCCGCGATCCTGAAGGGTGTGAAGGCCTACGGCGAGTTGGTGCAAAACAAAAAAGCCAGTCAAATCAACAAGGACGACCTGCTGACCGGGGGCTGTGCGCTGGTGTCCTGCTTCATCCGGGAGCCGGAGTTCGTCGGCCAGACCAAGGACCGGCTGGCCACCACGGAGGCGCAAAGACTGGTCGAAAACGCTGTCCGCGACCACTTCGACAACTGGCTGGCCTCCGACACCAAATCCGCCGGAGCAATCCTTGATTTTCTGGTCCTCAGGGCCGAAGAGCGCCTCCGCCGCAGGCAGGAGAAGGAAACCGCGCGGAAGTCCGCGACGAAGAAACTCCGCCTGCCCGGCAAGCTGACCGACTGCACCGCAAAGAGCCGCGAGAACACCGAGCTCTTCATCGTCGAAGGCGATTCGGCCGGCGGCTCCGCCAAGGGCGCCCGTTTCAGGGAAACCCAGGCCCTCCTGCCCCTCAAGGGCAAGATCCTGAACGTCCTCGGCGCGGCCTCCAACAAGCTGACATCAAACGCAGAAATCCGTGACCTTTGCGAGGCCATGGGGGTTGGGCTCGGCACGAAGTTCAACCTCGACGACCTGCGGTACGACAAGATCATCATCATGACCGACGCCGACGTCGACGGCGCGCATATTGCCTCGCTGCTGATGACCTTCTTCTTCACCCAGATGCGCCCGCTGATTGACCAGGGCCACCTCTACCTCGCCTGCCCGCCGCTGTACCGCCTGACTCAGGGCGCGAAGCGCATCTATGTGGCGGACGATGCCGCCAAGGAGCAGGCGCTGGCCAAGGGTCTGGGCGGAAAGGGGAAAATCGACGTTCAGCGGTTCAAGGGCCTTGGCGAAATGGACGCGAAGGATCTCAAGGAAACCACGATGGACCCGGCCACGCGGACTCTGATCCGGGTGACGATCCACGAGGACGAGCCGGGCGAGACCGGCGATCTTGTCGAGCGACTCATGGGCAAGAAGCCGGAGCTGCGCTTCCAGTACATCCAGGAAAACGCCCGTTTCGTCGAAGAACTGGACGTCTGAAGACGAAAACGGGCGGGTGCCCGAGGGAAAGGCACCCGCCCGATCCGTCAATCATTTCAGCGGCTTACAATCCGGCCACGAAGCGGTCGAACTCCTGCTCGGCCTCCTCCCGGCTCTTGCCGTACTTCTCCTGGATCTTGCCGACCAGTTGCTCGCGCTCGCCGCGGGCTTCCATGACCTCGTCTTCGGTCAACTCGCCCCACTCCTCACGGACCTTGCCGGTCAGTTGCGACCATTTGCCTTTCACTTGATCCATATTCATGGCGGACCTCCTTTCAGGTTCCAGTGCCTTTGGAGGTCAAACGCGCCATGGCCCCGGAAGTTTCCTTCCCCGCAAAAAAATCGGTCAGGTTCCCCTTCCCCCCTTGCCTGATCGCCCGACACGCGGTCAGATCATCCCATGCGCAGCCTGTTGTTTTTCCTCCTGTTCCTCGCCGCCTGCGGGCGTCCGCTGACCCCGTCCGAGACGGCCTACCTCAAGGCCATCCAGGGCGATCAGATCGACACGAAGCGCATCCGCGTCATCGACGGGCATTTCGCCGGGAGTTATGTCTACACCATCCCGGTGCGGCCCCGGACCACCTGTCAGGAGCGCATCTGGCCGCCACTGGAAAAGGAGACGACCATGGAAGTGTCTCCCGCCGCCAGCGTGCTCTTCAACACCATGATGGTGCGCAAGGATCTCTATGCCGACGACCTGATGCAGGGGTGGCCGACGCAGATCGACTTGGCTTCGGCCATGCTGTTCGCCCATGAGGCCACGCACGTCTGGCAATGGCAGAACCGCAAGCGCACGAAATACCACCCGATCAAGGCGATCTCCGAGCATGCAAGCAGCGCCGATCCCTATCTCTTCGATCCCGACACGCCACAGGATTTCTTGAGTTACGGCTATGAACAGCAGGGCAGCATCGTGGAGGAATACGTCTGTTGCCGCCTGCTCGATCCCGAGGCGCCGCGCACGGCCCGGCTGCGCGAGATGATCGCGCAGCACATGCCGGTCGACGGTCTGGACCGGGCGCTTGGACCCGGCACGGTCAGGCTGCCCTGGTCCGGGGTCCAGACCGAGGGCATCTGCCGACAGTGATCGCCCGGATCATTCGATCCGCTGGATTTCCTGCAGGTAGGCGACGAGGTCTACCACTGGCCGGGATGTCATCACCGGCTGGCCCGAGGGCGCCTTGATCGCAACGTCATAGCTGCCCTCGAAATAGTCGCCGAAAACCGGCATGGGTGAGCCGTGGCTGACCAGAGGATCGCGCCCGTCGATGCGCATCACGACCCGTTCCAGCGGGAAGGTCCCGCCATTCCGGGCGCTGAGTTCTGTCAGGTTGACCGGCTTTATCAATAGCACCCCGGCCATCGGTCCGTCGCCGCGGCCTTCCAGCCCGTGACAGGTGGCACAATGGGTGTGGTAATGTGCCCGGCCGATGTCGGCGTCCTGCGCCAACACCGGCGTGGTCAGCGTGATGGCAAGTAAAGCGGCTAGTCTCATGGAAACGTCCTCCGATGCCCCATGACCACTTTGGCACAGGGCATCGGAGTGCGCCTTGATCCGCGTCAACCGGGCGGGAGGGGACCGTTTGGCGGATCAGACGACGGCGGTCAGATGTGCCCCCGGCTCCGCCGCGTCCTGCGGCCACTGGATGCCGGTGGAGCCCACCCGAAGCTCTGCGAAGCCGCGCCCGAAAGACCGGGCCTTTGCCCGCAGGCGCAAGGTCCTACCGTCGAAGTCGCGGAACGACAGGGTCGCGTCGCGGTTGTCCGCCTCCAGCACCTCGCGCAGGGCATGCAGGGCGATGGACTGGCCGAGGCGCATGTCCTGATGGTTCTCCGCCGGGAAGTATCCGGCGGTGACACAGCGGGCCAGAGCGGTGTTGGAGACCGCCTTGTCCAGTTCCAGAGCCAGGTCCATGGCATCCCCGGCACGCGCTCCGAGACGCAGGCGGCGCGGTTCGCGGGTATCCAGCACGGCCTTGAGCACGGTGGCCATGGCTCCGGCAACCACGACATGGGCGGCGGCGTCCGAAGGATGGCTCGGCGTGTTGGACGCGCCAAGCGGCAGGAAGAGTGTCCGCTCGAACCGGGCCCGCGCCCGCGCCTGCAGGTTCGCACCGCTGACCCAGCTCAAGAGATCCGGCGCGGCAAGCGCAAGTTCGTCCGCCGCCCGGCGGTACAGATCCTGCGCCGGGTCGCAATGGCGCTCCTCGCGGGCGAGGTAGACGGTCATCCGCGCCGCGGTGACCGCCGGGCGCATCAGCCGCTCCTGCACGGCAAGGCGGGTGACCGCCGCAAGCCGCGCACGGCGCTCGACCCGCGCGAGCAGCGACAGCAGGCGTCCGCCCCGCCACACCGGCGCGGCGCCAAGCCCGGCGTCCATCCCCACGTCCTGCGCCAGCGCGGAGAGGGCCGCGGCATAGTACGGCCGCCCGGCAGGCGCATCGAGGATATGACGGGCCATTTCCGCCGGCGTGTGGATCGGCGCCGAAGGGGACTTCTCTCCCGGCAGTCTCAGCCCTGCCCCGGCATGCGCCGCACACCAGCGCGACCATACCGACAGGGCAACGCTTTCCTCCGGCGCCTCGAGCGGACCCTCGACCGGCGCCACGGCGCTGTCGGTCTCGTAGATCCGCGACAGGCCGGCCCGGCCCACCGGCAGCGCGACACCGCTGCGGAACAGCGTGCCGAGCGTCAACTGCCGGTCGCCGTTCCAGCGCAGCACGCGACGCTGATGCGCCACCGGGCCATAGCCGGAGGGGCCGTCGGCCAGCGGCACGGCCGCGTCCGACCAGGCGAGCGTGCGGACCTGGCAGAGCATCTCGTGCAGGCTCACCGCAGTGCCCGGCGTCACGGCGACCACCGCATGCGGATCGGCCATGCTCTCGAACGGATGCGCGGCCACCAGACCGGCGAGGAAGAGATCCGCCATGTCCGCGGCCAGTTCCTGCGAAGACAGGATCGGCGCGGCAGGCAGGGCGACAGGGTCCGTGCGCCGGGGACGCGGACCGCGGGAACACTCGATCACCTTGAAACAACGGACTGGCTGAATGTCAGGCAGAGTCATCGAAGTCACCTTGTGGCAGCAAAGCGCGGAATCGCGCAGTTAACGAAAGGTTAACTTCACCTTGACGTTGCGGCGTGATCGCATCGCAAATCCTTCGTGAACCTTCGGTGAATCCGCGCGGCCTGGGGCGAAACCCGGTGCGATCACTGGGTTTCCTGCGTGAATTTTGCGTAAACACGGGGCGGATTCTTGACGGATCAGGGCACGCGGGACTTATCTGGTTTCATTGAATTGAATGTATGGTCGGGAGAGAACCTTGGTTTACGCTTGGACGGGGGCGCAGGACGCTGAATTCGACGATGCCTATCTGGACTGGTCCGGATTGCTGGAACGCCGCCGCGCGGCGCTGGCCCCGGCGGATCCGGACTGGGGTGCGCTCTACACGCCGATCTTCGTCCGGCTCACCGGACCCGGGGCGCGCGCCGGGTTGATCGCTGCCCTTGGTGCGGACGACTCGCTGAGCATGGATGGCCATGAGTTCGCCGAGCTGACCGCCCGGGCCGGCACAAGCGATCCGCTGGACGGCCTGCCCGACGAATACGCGCTGTACGTGAAGGCCGGGACGGCGGCGAAGGCCCACGAGACCCTCTTCACCATCCTCGACCGGGGCATGCCGGTACGCCTCGCCGCGTCCGGGCCCACCCCCGCCCAGCCACCCGCCGCGGCCCCCTCCGACACGCCCGGCGCTCCCATCGTGGCGGTGATCGACGACGGCATCGCCTTTCTCAACGCCCGTTTCCGCAAGACCCTTGCGGATGGAACACAGGTCAGCCGGTTTCACGCGCTCTGGGTCCAGACGCTGGAGCAGCGCAGCGGGAGCGACCGTGTGGCCCTCGGCAAAGTGCTGACACGCGACGAGATCACCGCGCAGCTCGGCGCCGAGGAGAGCGGAGCCTACACCGCGCTGAACGCCGAACTGTTCAGCGGCGCGGCGCGGCAGATCACCGACTTCGGCACGTCTCACGGCACGCATATCCTCGATCTGGCCGCAGGCGCCGACCCGGATGGTGCGGACGCGGCCCGCGACTGGCCGATCCTCGCCGTGCAACTGCCGCCACAGGCCATCGAGGACACCTCGGGCACCCGGTTCGAAAGCTACGCCGTGCAGGCGGTGCGCTGGGTGCTGCGGCGCGCGGCGGAGGTGGACCGGACCGCGCCGGTCATCGTCAACCTGTCGCTGGGCGTGGTGGCCGGGCCGAAGGATGGCACGCGCTTCGTCGAGTACCAGATTGCCCGGGAGGCCGCCGAATGGGAGCGCGTCACCGGCCAGCCGGTGCGGATCGTCTGGTCTTTCGGAAACAACCGCCAGAGCAAGCTGGTCTCACGCCACAACCTTACCCCGGACACGCAGCGCAGGTCGGTCTGGCGCGTGCAGCCCTCGGATCAGACCCCGAGCTACATGGAAATCCGCCTGCCCCGAACCGATCTCACAGGGCTGTCGGTGGAGGTCGAGGGGCCGGAGGGCCCGAAATCCGGGTTCGAAACGCCGGCCCCCGGCCAATACCGCACGCTGAACCGGAACGGCGCGGCGGTGGCGCGGATCTATCACGTCCCGGCCCGCGACTTCGGCAACGGCGTCGCCAGCCCGGCGCATCTGGTTCTGGCGCTTGCCCCGAGCGAGGGCCGAAAGACCGGCGAGCCGGAGGCCGCGTCCGGCGCGTGGACAGTCACCCTGCGCCATGACGGCGGCGATCCGCTGGACGTTGTGCTGCAAATCCAGCGCGACGACGGGCTGCGCGGCTATGCGGCGCAGGCGCGGCAGAGTTACTTCGACGATGACGGGGCCCATGCCTGGGACGCGGATCGGCAGGCCTACACCGGGCTTTGCCCGAAAGGGCCGATTACGCGGGACGGCACGCACAGCGCCATGGCAACGGCGCCGGGGCGACAGGTGTTCACCGTCGGGGCGGCGGTCGGTGACGGCACGGAAAACCGGGTCAGCGCGGCGCGGTACAGCGGCGCGGGCGCGGACTGGTCCGTCCCGGGCCCCACCGTCGCGACTCTTGCGGAGGAGTCGCGCGCGCACCCCGGCGTGCTTGCCTCCGGCACGTTCAGTGGCAGCACGCGCAGTCTCGGGGGCACCAGCGCCGCTGCCGCGCGTTTGACCCGCGCCCTGGCACTTTCCGCAGCGCGGCTCGCCGCCCTGCCCGCATCGCCCCACCTCGACGATCTCGACCCGCAGAGGGTGAGTCTGCTGCCTGTGGCGCCGGGCGCCGAAGCGCAACTCGGCAAGGCGGTCGTGCTCGTTGCGGATAGCAGCCGCCGGGTCTGGCGCGATGACGTCGCGGTGCCCGTGGGCTGACACCTTATCCGAAGGTCCTGACCCTGAAGCGTCCCGCCTTAAACCTGAGCCACAAATACCCTGTCGCACCTGCGGTGCTATCGGGACATTTGTGGCGCAGGTTGATTCAGGTAAAAGGCGGGACGCTGTAAGCGTTTCCGGTTGAACATGAGGCACGCATGCCCTGCCATACTCTGTATTCCCGGGACATGCGTGCCGCTCGATGTTCCAGGTCAAACCAGAACGCCGTAAACAAAACATCCGGGACGCCGCGAGGCATCCCGGAGCACTCGTGAAACTCCAGAGGGGAACGACACCCCAGCTGCTACTGATTAAGACCGATTACCACTCGCCCTTCGCGGCCTCCCACATACTGGAAAGCCACGCGGGAACCTGACCACTCGGTAAAGGCGAAGAAGAAACCTCGATCACCGAGGCATCGTTCAGGGCGGAGGAAAGCAGGGAAAGATTAAAATCACCCTTATAGCTTTCGCCGTGAAAGAGCCGCGCCGAGGTTTCCGTCTCGCCATCGAGCAGCCGCACCAGCGCCTCCGCCACCGTCACGCCCAGCACGGCGCCCGCCATGCTGTCGGTCGGGAAATGCACCCCCGCGACGGTGCGGTTTGCGGCGATGCGGGCGGCGTGGCGGTAAAGCTCGTTGCCGTTCGCGATCTCGCTCGCCGGATCGAAGGCACGGTTGTAGAACAGCCGCGTCAGCAGCGTCGCCAGCGCGAAGGATTCCGTCGCGTGGCCCGACGGCCATGAGCCGTGACCCGGGGTCTGGATGATCGGCTGGACCTTGTAGGACATGGCGATCGGGCGGGCGACGTCGAAGCCGAATTTCAGCGGCATCTCGATCGACTGCATCAGCCGCAGCACCGCGTAGTGCAGCATCAGCGTCCATTTCGTCGCCTCCGGGGACATATGCCCGACCAGCCCGAAGAAGGACCGCAGGTTGCCGATCTGTACCTTGATCTCGCCAAGGCGGTCCGGACGCAGGTCGGCGGCGGTGCGCAGGTAATGCAACTGGTGATCGGCGAGGAACTGATCCTCCGGCTTGTTGAGAGTCACGATAGTCTGGCCGAAACACTGCACCGTGCCGGTGGCGTTTGCCGCGGCCGTGTTGCCCAGCGTCACGCCGAACAGGCTCCTGAGGGTGCTGTCGAGAACATGCGCCTTCGGCTTTCCTCCCAGCGTCTGATACGCTTCCCAGCTGCCGCGCCCGGTGCTGAGCGGCGTGCGGTCGGCGGAGCCGTCCCAATAGCCGACGGTGCCATCCCGCGCCGAGCCAAGGGCACCGCTCGGAGCACCGCCGCGCCGGCCGTCATAGGCGTCATAAGCATCGTACGCATCATACGCATCATACGCGTCATAAGCATCGTACGCGTCGTAGGCATCATAGGCGTCATAGGCAGAACGCGGCATTCCAATCCCCCCGAAAATTCTTGTATTAACCTTTGTCCAAACCCGGTCCGCCGTCAAATTGGGAAACCGCATCTCCCCGAGTATTAACGGAATATTCACGGCAGTTGCCCGCTCCGGGACGGAATGGTAGCCTTGCGCAGTTTCAGGACCGATCCGGGCAAATGATTACGCAGCAAAACCGCTTACATGTCTCGGTGCTCGGCTCCTTTCACCTGACCGGGCCCGCGCAGGAGACCCTCACTCCGAAAGGCGCGAAGAACCAGGCGCTTGTGGCCCTGCTTGCGCTCAGCCCCGGCATGACCCGTCCGCGCCGCTGGCTCGAGGACAAGCTGTGGTCGACCTTCGGACCGGAGCAGGCCAGCGCCAACCTGCGCCAGGCCCTCAGCAAGCTGCGCACCGCGCTTGGCCCATGCAGCGACGTGCTCGGCGCGGATCGCACGACGGTCACGCTGGACAGCGCCCGGGTGTCCGTCGACGTGCTCGACGAGCCGCTGCCCGTAGACGAACGGCTGGAGCTCCTGCAGGGCCTCGACGTGCGCGATCCGGAATTCGAGGAATGGCTGCGGATGGAGCGCGCCGAACTCGAAGCCCGCATCAGCCGCGCCCGCCCCGTCGCCGCGACCGGCATCCTGATCAACTGTCAATCGGCCTCGGACGGCCCGATGCAGGACACCTTCGCCGGAGAAGTCCTGGCCAACCAGATCGGCGAGAGCATCAGCGAACAGATCCGGGCGTGGCGGCAGTCCCACGACTCTGCCGAGCAGGCGGACCAGATCCCCGCCGCCGACATCAGCGTGACCTCGCAGCTGCTGCGCGATGATTCCGGGCATTCGCTGTTCATCAAGGCGGTGCACCAGTCGAGCGGGCGCATCCTCTATTCCAAGCTGCAGCACGTCGACCAGCTGGGCGACATTCTCGAAACCCACGAGAAGATCGGCAAGACGATCTTCGAAGCTTCGGACCAGATCATCGGCAAGCTGCCGCAGGTGCTCGAAAGCACCCGGCCCGAAGCCCGGGCGACCGCCCTGTCGCGGCTGGCGCTCTACCGGATGTTCAGCTTCGAACGCAACGCGCTGCGCGAAGCCTATGGCCTGATGAAACAGGCCTATGACCATGACCCCAACGGGATCTACCTCGCCTGGACGGCGCTGATCCGGGCGACGCAGATCGTCGAACTGGCCGAGGACAACCCGCAGGCGCTGCGCGACGAGGCGGTGGACCTGCATTACAAGGCACTGGAACAGGGCGCGGACAACGCGCTCGTGCAGGCCATCGCGGGCAAGATACGCGGCACCACCCTGCGCGACGGCGCGGGCTTCTTCGAACTGGCGCAGCGGGCGGTGGAACGCAATCCGGCCAATGCCTTCGCCTGGAACTCCATGGCCGAGGCGCACCTGTTCGCGGGCGACCACGAAGCGGCGCTGGCCGCCTCCAAGCGCGCCAGCTTCATCGCCTCGACCTCGCCGTTCAAACATTGGTGGGACACCGGGCGCTGCCTGATCGCCATCGCCTGCAACAAACCCGACGAGGCCATCGAGGCGGGTGAGGCCGCGACCCGCGCCGCGCCGCTGTCGCGCCCGGCGCACCGGCAGTTGCTGGCGCTCTACGCGCTCAAGGGCCAGCTCGACAAGGCGCAGGCCGTCGGTGACAAGCTGGCCAAGATCGAGCCGGGCTTCTCGCTCGACCGCATCGTCAACGACGGCAACTACCCGGTCACCTTCCTGCGCAAGAACGGCATGCTGGAGCCGATCCGGGCGCTGCTCTGAGCTTCACGTCAGCCGCGCCAGCAGCGCCTTCGACGGCTGGCCGGTCACCGCAAGCCCCTCCGCCTGCTGATAGGCGCTGATCGCGGCTTCGGTCTTCTTGCCGATCACGCCGTCCGGCGTGCCCGCGTCATAGCCGCGGCGGGTCAGCCCGGCCTGGATCGCCTTGCGGTCCTCCAGTGTCAGGCCATTGCTGTCGGGGCCGAAAGTCCCGGACAACGGCCCCGCGCCGTTCAGCCGGTCCGCCATGTAGCCGACGCCAAGGCCATAGTTCTCCGATGGGTTGTAGCGCAGGATTATCGTGAAGTTGTGATAGACGAGGAAGGTCGGCCGCCCGATTCCCATCGGCGCGAGCAGCGCAGCCGGACCATGATCCGGCAGGCTCCCGCCCTTCGCCGCCCGCACGCCCAGCGCAGACCACGCGCCGACGCTTTGACGATTGCCGCGCCCGGTGGGACCGGAGTAGCCCTGCGGCACCGTCACCTCCAACCCCCAAATCTGCCCGCGCCGCCACCCGGCCCGCGACAGGAACCGCGCCGTGGTGGCCAGCGCATCGGTGGGATCGTCGGTCCAGATGTCGCGCTTGCCGTCGCCGTTGAAATCGACCGCATTCGCCTGATAGGCGTTCGGGATCAGCTGCGTATGGCCCATTGCCCCCGCCCAGCTGCCGACCAGTTGCGATGGTGTCGCGTCGCCGGTCTGCACGATCCGCAAAGCGTCCATCAGGTTGGATTCGAAGAAAGACCCGCGCCGCCCCTCCCAGGCCAGCGTCGAGGTGGCGGAGATCACCGGGATCGTGCCGCGTTTCGTGCCGAAATAGCTCTCCAGCCCCCAGACCCCGGCGAGAATATGCGGCGGCACGCCGTATTGCGCCTCGATCCGGCCAAGCGTGCCACGTTGGCGGGCGAACTGCGGGCGGCCGAACTGCACCTTTTCCTCTGGCGCGACGATGGCGAGGTAATCCTCCAGCGAGCGCTTGAACTCGGTCTGGTTGCGGTCGCGTTCCACCACGCCGGGCAGGTAGCCCTGCCCCCGGAACGCCGCATCCAGCGTCTGCACCGTGATTCCCCTGGCCATGGCCCGTTGCCGGAACGCCGCGACCCAGGTGTCGTAGGAGGCGTTCGGCTGCGGACGCAGGCCCGGATCGGTTGCCGGGTCGGGACGGGCGACATTGGGCACGCCCACCGTACCGCCGCCACATCCCGCCAGTCCGAAGGCCATGGCCCCAAGGGAAAACTGCCGCCGGTTCAATGCCATGTCTGTCTCCTGTCCGCCCTGCCCGTTACGCGTGTCCAACCCTACCGCAGCCCCTGCCCAGCGCAAGCCGTCGCAAGGCCATCGGCAGGGATCGGCACATTTCCGGCGCTCAACTCGTGCGTGTTGACAGAAGGCCGCGCCCGGCACACACTTTCGCAAGGAGGCTGCCATGATCCTTCGCAGGCTGTTGCTCATGGCGCTGGCGCTGTCCTTCGTCTGGATGGCCGCCGCGCTGGCAGAAGATCGGTTCGGGACCGCCGCGCACCGGCGGGATTGGTCCGGTCTCCTCGAAGATTTCTTCCTCGCCGCCGTCTACACGCTGATCGCGGTGCTCGCCGGGGTTCTGGCCCTGCGCAAGCGGCTTCCTCCGGACGACGAGATCGACCAGACGGACCACGAGCAGATGCTCTGAAGCGCCCCGCCTTGCGGTTGAGACACGAATACTCTGCCGCGCCTGCGGCGCTCTCGAGACATTCGTGTCACAGACTGAGTCAGGTCAAAGGCGGAGCGCTGTAACGCGCGGCGTCGAGGATCTGTCCGAGGACCGTTTCGTCCAGCGGCACGGGATTGGCCTTCATGGAAGAGGATGTCGCCGCCATGGCCGCCGCCTCGCCCCGGTGATCCGCGCTGACGCCCTGCGAGTCCAGCCCGGGCAGCCCGCAGGAGGCCGACCACTCCGCCAGCGCCGCGAAGGCCGCATCCGGCGGGCAGTCCAGCGCAGAAGCGATCCAGCCCCGGATCTCCCCGATCCGCGCCTTGATCGCCGGGTCCGTCACCGCGCGGTCGTTCGACGCCAGCCCATGCGGCAGCAACGCGCCGCAGATCGCCCCGTGAGCCGCGCCCGAGAGGCCGCCGAGCGGTCCGGCAAGGCCATGGACCACCCCAAGCCCCGCATTGGCCAGCGCAAGCCCGCCGCAAAGGCTGACCCAGGCCAGCGCATCACGGGCTTCCCGGTCTTCGCCCTGCATCAGCGCCGCAAGCGCCGCGAGCCCGCGGGGGATGGCATCGCGGCAGAGTGCATCCGTCACAGGATTGGATTTGGTGCAGATGTAAGGCTCGATCACCTGCGTCACCGCGTCCAGACCGGACGCCAGCGTGACGTCTTTCGGGCAATGATCGGTCAGGCCGGGATCGACGATGGCCAGCCTTGGCAACATCCGGACATCCCGCAAGGACACCTTCCGCCGCGCCTCCGGCACGGCGATCACCGCGTTGCGCGTCACTTCCGCACCGGTGCCTGCCGTTGTCGGCAGGGCGGCGAAGGGCAACGGGTCGGCTTGCAGCGGCAGGCCCTTGCCCACCACTTCGAGATGGTCCAGCATCGCCCCCGGCGCGGGCACCAGCGCGGCAATCGCCTTGCCCGCGTCGATCACCGCACCGCCGCCGATGGCGATGACCGACGTCACCTCGGCCTCCCGCGCCAGCGCGACTCCGGCTTCGATCATGGAGACATCCGGCTCGCCCGGCACCGGGAAAGTCGTCACGACGACGCCTTGTGCCTCAAGCGAACCCTTGAGCCAAGCCGCCCGCTCCGGCGTCCGTCCCGTGACCAGAAGAGCCCGCCTGCCGAACCCGGCAAGCGTCGGAACCGCCGCCCGCGCCGTGCCCCGGCCAAAACGGATCTCCGTGGCGGTGGCAAAGACGAAGGCGGGCAGCGGTCCCATGGCTCAGACCTCCAGCGCGGCGATCATCCGCACCGCGTCCGCCGCCTCGGCCCCTTTCTTCACGAAATGTTCGGTGAAGAAGGCGATATGCTCGTGGGTCGGCTGGAAATGGTGCGGCGTGAGAGAGACGGAGAAGGTCGGCACGCCGGTCTCCATCTGCGCCTGCATCAGCCCGTCGACGACGGCAGCGGCGACGAAATCATGGCGGTAGATCCCGCCATCCACCACCAGCGCGGCACAGACGATGGCGTCATACGTGCCGCTCTGCCCGAGTTTCTTTGCCAGCAGCGGCATCTCGAACGCCCCCGGCACGTTGTAGGACGTGATCGCGCAATCCGCGCCGACCTCCGCCATGCGGTCTTCGAAGCCTTTCAGCGCCTGATCCACGATCCCGGCGTGCCAGCGTGCCTTGATGAAGGCGATGTTCAGTGTGTCAGTCATGGAACCATCCTCGGTCTTGTCCAAAATGGTCCCAAGGCGTCTCCAGCCGGACGGGTGCAGAACACCCGCCGGTTGGTTCTCTTCCATCCGGACTATGACCGTCGGCGCCGGAATTTCACCGGACTCTGCTGACCCTTCCCGGGTTTCCCCGAAAAAGCGCTCGCGGGCTGTAACCGCCGGTAGGGAATTTCACCCCGCCCTGAGAACGCGGGCAGGTTTGGCTGGCCTCATGCGGAAAAGCAAGGGCGAAAACCGCGTTTCGCCCTTGCCGGATGGTCTCGCAAGGGGCTCAGTGCCCCTTGATGAAGGTGCCGTTGTTCAGCTCGCGCATCGCCTGCTGCAACTCGGCGCGGGTGTTCATCACGATCGGCCCGTGCCAGGCCACCGGCTCCTGGATCGGACGGCCCGTCATCAGCAGGAACCGGATACCCTCGTCGCCCGCCTGCACCGTGACCTCGTCCCCCGAGCCGAAGCGCACCAGCGTGCGGTTGCCGGTCAGGTCGCGAATGTTCAACTCGCTCCCGGCAAACTCCTTCTCCACCCGCACGCCGACCGGATCGGAGGCATCGCGGAAGGTGCCGGAGCCGGCAAAGACATAGGCCAGCGCGTTCGAGCGCGTGTCCACCGGCAGCACCTTGCGCTTGCCCGCAGGCACCGAGACGTCGAGCAGCATCGGGTTGGCGGCAATGCCGTCCACCGGACCTGTCTTGCCCCAGAAGCTGCCGATGATGACCTTCACCGAAGTGCCGTCGTCATCGACCTCGACCGGGATGTCGCTCCCGGTGATGTCCTGGTAGCGCGGCGACGTCATCTTGAGCGTCGACGGCAGGTTGGCCCAGAGCTGGAAGCCGTGCATCCGGCCCTGCGTGTCGCCCGAGGGCATCTCCTGGTGCAGGATACCGGACCCGGCGGTCATCCACTGGACGCTGCCCGGTCCGAGCAGGCCCTTGTTGCCGAGCGAATCCGCATGCTCCACCTGCCCTTCGAGGACATAGGTGATGGTCTCGATGCCCCGGTGCGGGTGCCAGGGAAAGCCCTTGGCATAGAGCCGCGGATCATCGTTGCGGAAATCGTCCATCATCAGGAACGGATCGGTGAGGGACGGATCACCGAATCCGAAAACCCGGTGCAGGTGTACGCCAGCGCCCTCCATGGTGGGCTGGGCCTGGCTGGTGGCGGCTACAGGACGGAAAGTCATCGCGTGTCTCCTTGCGTTTCGCTGATCATATGGGATCGGCGCAGGAAATTGCACTCTCCGGGCCGTCACAGGGTCTGTTGATTTTTGCAATGGACGAGAATGGCGATCTCCTCTCCGCCGGTGACGCGCGAGGAGAGCCTTCGGCAAGCAGATCGGACCGGCCTGCCCGCGCCTGAACCGTTTCATTTTGTTGCGAAACGAGGCAAACCAGCGCTGCCACCCGGACCGGCATGGGCTACGGCAACGCGGGAATGGACCGGGACAGGCACCCGCTCGCTTGCACCCGTGCAGCGGCCGGTGTCAGGCGGGCCGGTCAGGCCCGCCGTCCTTTGTTCGGCCTGGTCTTCCAGAACGGCGGCACGTCGCCCGCCATGATGCAGCCGTAAGGATCAATGTAATCCTCGATCTCGGCCAGGCCGTGCGCCTTGATCTGGCGCACGACGCTGTCCGCCTTCTTGTAGGAGGAGGGCAGCTCCGAAGCATCGACCCCGCCCGCGTGAAAGCGTACGTCGAGACCCTGCGTCTCCGCCATCAGCATCTGCTCCGGCGTCACGGACCCCATGCGCCGCCGATGCTCCGAGCGCGAGTAGTTGCGCCCAGCGCCATGCGGGCTGAACCCCAGCCCCTTTGCCGCATCCTTCCCGCGCACCACAAGAACCGGCTCCGCCATGTTCAGCGGGATGAGGGTCAGCCCGGTCGCATCCGCCGCATAGCCATCCCAGGCCGGGGTCGCCCCCTTGCCGTGGTAGAACAGGTCACCCCGCCTGAAGACGAAGTTATGCTCGTTCCAGAACCGGTCCCCCACCTCCGCACCGACGGCGTCCACCGTCGCCTGATGGATGGCGTTGTGGTTGGCCTTGGTCCATTTGCGGATCAGTTGCAGCGCCGCCCAGTAGTTCGCGCCCTCCTCGCTGTCCGCCGGAATCCAGGCGTTCTGCTTCGGCGTCTGCGGCGACAGCTGCTTGCGGAACTGCTCCGCCGCGATCATCCCCGACTTGTACAGGACCGCCCCCGGACCACGCGAGCCGTGATGGGTGACAATCGCCGTCCGGCCTGTCTTGCGCGAACGCCCGACAAACAGGAAGTGGTTGCCGTCGCCCTGCGTCCCCATGTGCTCCTGCGCCATGCGCAGCGCCTTGGGGGAGTCGAGAAACGGATTCGCCCGGAACGCATCGAGCAGCGCCAGCGAGACGGTAAAGCGCTTGCCCTGCGGCCGCCCGCCGGGGCCGAAGTGCGTCACCGCCTGCGCCGCATCCAGAACCGCCTTCGGATCGGCATGCCCCAGATCGGTGATCATCACCGAGCAACAGATATCCGCCGAGTGCATGCCCGGATGGATCGCATTCCGCGCCGCTGCCACCCCGCCAACGGGGATCGTGCCCACCGGCCCGGCCGGGCAGGCGTCGGGCATGATCGCCCCGGCCTCTATGGTGGGGGTGCGCATCAGTTCGGTCATGGTCTCGCGAACCTTCGTGACGTTGTCCTCCTCATCGGCATCCTGCGCCTCGATGGTCTCGTGAAAGGCCACAGCGCCGGGTGCGCGCAGGTCCAGGGTCGGCGGCACGGCGGGGATTTCCCCGTCGAGTTCCATGCGGATCTTCACAAGGCCATAGCCCTCTGCCCGCATCGCATTGGCGCGGGCCAGAAGCTCCGGAAACTGCTTGCCCGGACGATGCCCCCATTCCTTGAGATGCGCGCCGGTGACGGGGTCGTATGTCATCGTCTCACTCATCATCTCACATCCTTGTTTTCTGCAACGCCTGCGACCATGGCGTAGGCCTCCGATACCGGGATCGAAAAAACACCCGCCTTGCCATCGGCAAAGGCTCTGGCCCATTGACCGTATCCCTCTTCAAAACGGGTCCCCGCCGATGCCCCGGATCTGACCAGCCTTGCATGCACCAGTCCAAGGGTCTCTGCATTCAGCGGCATGTGGTCTACCGTCGGCCATCCGCTCTCTTGGGCTTGGGGATGGGGCTGGACGAATACGCCAACAACCGTTCCCCCATTCCCGTCCTCGTCGATAGAGAACACGCCAACCAAAAGCGGCGGCGCGGCTGCACTTGCAGGAACAGCCCAGAATTGCCCGATTTCGATCTCTTCACTCATAGTCTTTCCTTCCATCGTACCGGGACAAGTCTTGCGCAGGACAGTTTTTCCGCCACCGGGTTGCCCCGGGCCGGGTTTGAACCGGCAAAGCCTTGCGGCCAGAGGCTCAAAGGCCCCCGCGTCTACCTGTAGTCCTGCGGGCATTCCCCGCGTCGTCAATTCAGGTCCCGGCGACAAACTGGCCACGGGAGGTGACCGTGAGGAAACCTCCGGGACCCGCCCCGCCTGTCCGCGAACAGGCGTTTGCCGTCTAGGCGCCCGCAAGGAGGGGAATTGAACCCCATCGGCTACCCCGGATTGTGGAGCGCTGTAGTTCCCTCGGGCATTCGCCGGGACCGTTCCTTTCGTTTCTGTGTCAGGTCAGGGGGACAAACGGAGTGCGGGACATGGCTGACAGGTGTTCGACTGTAGTCCCGCAGGCATTCCCCCTGCCGATTTGATGTGAACCCCGGCGACAAGATGGGGTGTGAAACGAACCTGCTCTACCACCTGAGCTACACGCCCGAAGGCATGGCGGGACTCGAACCCGCGACCCGGAGATTAACAATCTGTAGTTCCACAGGCATTCGCCGGGGGTGTTCCTTTGTGTTGGGGTCGGGCGGACAAGGGGTTTGCGAGAGGATGAACAGGTTGCAGCTGTACTCCCGCAGGCATTCCGCCCGACGTGTTTCGTGTGTCGGTGCCCGGCGGCAGGACGTCCCGCCGCCGGATCCATGCGCATCGCAGTCCCGGACCTGATCCGGGACCTCATCTCAGACCGCGATCCTGTCGATCTCGCGGGCCCAGTGATCGCCCCCCGTGCGCCCTTCGGCGAAAGCGGCGATCTGGCCGAAGACGGCATCGGAGAAACCGCCCACGTTCAGCACGTCTTGCCGTGTCTGCACCTGCGTCGTGCCGTAGGGCGCGATGTCGATGCAGACGAGGCGGGCCTTCGGGTTGCGCCGCTTGAGCCGCTCCCATTCCGCCATCATCGCCGTCCCCTGACGACCGTTCCCGGCATCGACCCAGGACTGGTTGTCCGAGACGAAGACCACGAGGTCCGGAGACCGGCCGCGATCGTTCAGCCATTTCAGCGGCGCGGAACAGTTCGTCCCGCCCCCGGCCAGCGACGCCAGCCTCTCGGCGTTGGTCAGGATGCTGTCCTGCTTGCGCAGGCGCAGATCGCGGACCCCCACCTCGAACGGCAGCACCGTGGCGCCGCGGTTCACCCGCTGGAACGATGCCGCGACAAGCGCGGCCACGTCCACATGGCGAACCTTCGACGAGGCACCGGGTCGGTGGCCCGTGACAGGCCACAACATCGAGCCGGACACGTCCGGACAGATGACGACCTGCCCCTTCACCTTCGGCACGTTCTGCACGGCGACTTCCATCGCCTCGTGCAGGGCGTCCACGATCACCTCCGGCATCTCCGGGGACACATGCTGCGCCGCGACCATCAGCTGGTACGGGAAGGCACGCGCCTTGCGGATCGCCTCGGGGTCACGCAGCAGCGCGGCCACATGGCGGACGGTCTTGCGGTCCTCGAACGCGCCGTGGCGCAGGAAGGTGTTCAGCCCCTGCCGCACCATCTGCCACGAGCCGTTCCGCGCCAGCCCGGCCCATTGCCGGGTCGTCAGCGGCAGCTGCGTGAGCATCTGGAACGGCACATCCGGCACCGCACCCTTTCCGGCCTTGCCCCAGGCCATCCAGTCCTGCACCGCCTGCGGCAGCAGATGCGCCTCGCACGGGCGGCCCACGATCCAGGCAAACAGCGCCTCACGTTCCTTCGACGCCGGCTTCGGGTGCACCATCTTGATGACATCCGCCAGCGACGGGTCATTGCCGATCCTGGCCTGCAACAGCGCCCGGTCGGACGCCGTGTTCAGCCAATGTTGCACCATGGCCTTGGGCGCCGAGCCGAGCGACTTGCGCCCGGTCGTCCCGGAGCGGATCACCTGCACGAAGGTGCGCAGCATCTTGCCGTTGTCCACGACACGGCCAAAAACCGCCCGGAACAGCACCGGATCGCACCGCGCCAGAACCGCCAGCAACACGACCGGCATGTCCTTCATGTAGCCTTCCGTCCGGGCGTAGATCGCCGTTTTCGCAAGGGTCACCGGATCGACGGTTTCCGCCAGATCGACGACATACTCCAGTTCCTCCGCCGGATCGGTGTAGAACATGCCGCCAAAGGTGCCGGTCATGGCCACCTGCGCGAGGGCATGTGCATCGGAATGGCGGTAGGCCGGTACGCCTTCGGCGTTCACGGTGTCCGCCCTGGCGAACCGGCCCCTGATCGATGCAAATACGGATTTGTTCGCCATTGCTCTCATCCTTCTCTCTTCGGTGGACCTGTTGTGCCACGGCGGGGCGCAGGGGCCGAGAAAAAGAAGACTCTCGCACAAGCATCTGATTACATTTGACAAAATCAACATTTGCCTGAATGTTCCGGCGAATATACGATACAAGAATATCGTATCTTATATCATTGGATAGTCACTTGAGAAATGTGGTCATCGGGTTCCTCGGAACCCAGCTCGATTCCGGGAAAAGGCGCAAGTGGAAGCCCTCGCGCAGCCTGCTGGAACAAAGCAGCTTCGCCGTCGACCGCTTCGAGCTGCTCTACGATCACAAGTTCAGCCGCCTCGCGCACGGCGTCGCGCAGGAGATGCGCGCCGCGTCCCCGGACACCGAAGTGCTTCTGCAGCGCCTCGATCTCGACGATCCGTGGAACTTCCAGGAGGTCTACGGCAAGCTGTTCGATTTCGCGAAGGAGTATGGCTTCGACGAGGACCGCGAGCGCTACCACGTCCACCTGACCACCGGCACGCACGTCGCGCAGATCTGCTGGTTCCTGCTGACCGAAAGCCGCCATATCCCGGCCAGGCTGATCCAGACCGGACCGCCGCGCGAGGAAGGCGAGATCGGCACGTTCGACGTGATCGACCTCGACCTGTCGCAGTACAACGCGTTGCAACAGCGCTTCGACCAGATGTCGCGCGAATACAGCGACCAGCTGAAAGGCGGCATCGAGACGCGCAACCCGGCCTACAACGCCCTGATTGACCGCATCGAACTGGTGGCCAGCAAATCCGACGCGCCGATCCTGCTGCTGGGCGAAACCGGCACCGGCAAGACGGACCTCGCGGCGCGTATCCACAATCTGAAACTGGACCGGCGGCGGGTGAAAGGGCGCATGGTGCATGTGAACTGCGCCACGTTGAACGGGCCGGACGCGATGGCGACCCTGTTCGGCCAACGGCGCAGTCACACCGGCATCGCCGGGACCGAGCGCAACGGCCACTTGCGCGAGGCGGATGGCGGCACGCTGTTCCTCGACGAGATCGACATGCTCGGGCTGGACGCGCAGGCGGTGCTGCTGCACGCCATCGAAACCGGCAGCTATTACCCCGTCGGCTCGGATACCCTGCGATCCAGCCGGTTTCACATCATCGCCGGAGCGGGGCGCGACCTGCGCAAGCTGAGCGCCGCCGGGCTGTTTCGCCCGGACCTTCTGGCGCGGCTCGACACCTGGCGCTTCGCCTTGCCGCCCCTGCGCCGCCGCCCGGAGGATCTCGCTCCCAATCTCGCCTTCGAACTGGCACGCTCGGAACGCGAACTCGGTGTGCAGACCGGCTTCAACACCGACGCCCGCGACCACTACCTGCGCTTTGCCACCGATCCGTCGACCCCGTGGCCCGGCAACTTCCGCGACCTTTCCGGCTCCATCCGCAGGCTCTGTACCCTCGCCCCGCGCGGACGCATCACCCGCGCCATGGTGGACGAGGAAATCGGCCGCCTGCGCGAAAGCTGGCACGATGCGGCGGCGGACGACGATTACCGCCTGATCGCGGATATTCTGGGGCCGAGGGCCGCGGAGATCGACCTCTTCGACCAGGTGCAGCTGGCCCGGGTCATCCGCACCTGCCGGTCCTCGCAGACCCTGAGCGCCGCAGGACGCGCCCTCTTCGCCGCCTCACGCGCTCGTCGCTCCACCACAAACGATGCCGACCGCCTGAAGAAGTACCTCGCCCGCTTCGGTCTGGACTGGGAGGCGGTCCACCTGACCGACAGGTAAATTCGGGGCAGGCGAAAGACGCGCTCACGGCTGCAATCTGCGTGCCGACAGAGGGTTGCTTCGCCGCTCCCCGCGCGTTGCCGGATCGGTCGCCGCTGCGGTGCATTGGCACCCCACACCGTGACGGCGCAGCGCACGCGGACCCTGAAGGATTCGAACCCTCGACCTGCCGATTAGAAGTCGGCTGCTCTATCCAGCTGAGCTAAGGGTCCTCGTGCGTGGCACCACGTTTAGACGCTCCGCGTTGGGTGGGCAAGCCGTCAGACCTTTGCCCGGATCGGGGTGGTGCGGGGCGGCCCCGGATCGTCCTCGCCCGCCCTATCCGGCAAAGCCGACAGGCCGCACGCCCCGAACCGGGCGGTCTTGGAAAGCCTGCCGCGCCGTTGTGACGGTCAGAGCCTGCGCAGCATGAAGACGCTGTTCGGGTCGGGCAGGTAGTCGCCGAAGGGCGCGCAATATTCGAAGCCCGCGCGCTCATAGAGGCTCCGCGCCGCGGCAAACTCGGAATAGGAGCCGGTTTCGAGATAAGCGACCGTCGCCCCCGCGCCGCGGGCAGCGTCCAGCAGATGTCCGAGCAGGGCCGCGCCGAGCCCCCGGCCCCGCATTTCCGCCAGCACATGCATGGACTTGAGCTCCACGCCGCCGCCGCCGATCGGCTTGAGCGCCCCGACCGCACAGATCGCCCCCTCCGCGTCGCACAGCGCGTAGACCTTCGCGCCCGAGGCCCGCAGCGCGTCCGCTGTCATCACGTGGCAGCTCTCTTCGGGGCTCTGCGACCGCATCAGCGCGTGGTGGCGGGCGAGAATGGTCTCGACAGCCTCCACGGGCGTGTCGATGCAGGCGATTGTGGTCATGGCGGCGGTCCCGGAACGTGTGCCCGGAAATCCTCGCGCCGGAGGGCAACTTGCGCAAGCATTTTGCAAAAAGGGATGCAAAATTGCAGCACTTCCCCGGCAAGGCTTCGCCCAAACCACGCCCCGGCTGTCTAAAACCCGTGCGTTTGCAAAGCGTTTCGCCTAGACTCCGGTGAAAATACACAAAGCGGGGGGCCATCAGCGGCCGCAACCCCGAAGAGCAGTGAGCAGAGCATGATGCAGCGCGCGATGCGGCACGGGCCGTTTGCCGGCCACGCCCCGAGTCCATCCTCTTGGACCTTCGGGCTCAAACCGATTGTTTTCGTTATCCTTTCCCTGTTTCTCAGTCTGACTGCCATGGAGGCCCGCGCACAGGTGACGCTCAACCTGCGCGACGCGGATCTGCGCAACTTCGTCGAGATCGTCTCCGAAGCGACCGGACGCAGCTACGTGCTCGATCCCGGCGTGCGCGGCACCGTCACCGTGCTCTCGCCCGAGGAAATGTCGAGCGCGGACCTTTACGAGGTCTTCCTGTCGGTTCTGGAACTGAACCGGCTGACCATCGTCGAAGGGGTCGGCGCCGACCGGATCGTGCCGATGAACACCGCGCGCGAGCTGGCCTCCGGTGTCACCGCCCTGCCCGGCGGCTTCGAGACCCGCGTGATCCGGGTCACGAACATCACGCCGCAGGAGGCCATCGAGGTGGTCCGCCCGCTGCTGCCCTCCGAGGCGATCATCTCCTCCGTGCCGAACTCGCAGCGGCTGATCCTGTCGGACCGCGCCGCCAACATCGCCCGCATCACCGCGCTGATCGACCAGCTCGACAAGCCGCAGGCGGCCCAGCCGGTGGAGATCATCCGCCTGCAGAACGCCACCGCCGCCGACGTGCTGCAAGTTGTGCAATCCATGGAGATCATCGAAACCGGCGCGGCGGTGAGCGTCGACCGCCGCTCCAACGCGCTGCTGGTCTCCGGTTCGGAGGGCATGCGCCACCGCATCCGCGTGCTGGTCGACGAACTCGACCGGCAGGGCGACACCGTGGTCAGCCGCGCCATCGCGCTGAACTACGCCGATGCCGCCTCCATCGCCGATGTGGTCACCCGCACGCTGACGACCGAGGACCCCACCGGCACCCGCGCGCCCATCCGCATCGTGCCGGAACTGCAGACCAACTCCCTGCTGATCTCCGCCCCGCGTGAGCGCATCAACGAGATTGCCGACATGGTCCGCTACCTCGACAAGCGCCCGACGCAGGTGCTGGTGGAGGCGGTGATCTTCGAGATGACCGTCGAGGGCCTCTCGGACCTCTCCGCGCAATTCGGCGCGGTGCTCAACGACGCGCTGATCGGCGGCACGCAGTTCACCCTGCCGGGCCGCTCCTCCCTCGTGAACCTCGTCTCCAGCCTCAACGCCGGCAATGTCCCGGACCCGGGCAACGGCGGCGTGATCGGCCTCGACCGGCGGCGCGGCAACGACGGCTTCGTCGGCCTCTTGACCGCCATCACCTCCGTCAATTCCACGCGGCTGCTGTCCACCCCGTCCATCCTGACCCTGAACAACCAGGAGGCGGAAATCATCGTGGCGCAGAACGTGCCTTTCGTGACCGGCTCCTTTTCCACCGTCTCCGACACCGCCGTGGAAAATCCCTTCCAGACCATCGAACGGCAGGACGTGGGCCTGACCCTGAACGTCACGCCGCAGATCAACGCCGACCGCACCGTGCGCCTGCTCATCAAGCAGGAGGTTTCCAACCTGACCAATTCCAACGCCTCCTCGGGCGGCGAGATCACCACCAAACGGTCGCTCTCGACCACCGCATTGGTCAGCGACGGCGCGGTCATCATGCTCGGCGGTCTTCTGGAGAACGGCAACGGCACGGCGCAGCAGGCGGTGCCGGGCCTGTCCAAACTGCCGCTCCTCGGTGGGCTGTTCCGGGGCAAGAATGCCAACCGCAACCAGCGCGTGCTTCTGGTGATGATGCGCCCGCAGGTCGTCTCCAACGACCACGAGGCCCGCAGGATCTCCCAGGAAATCGCCCGCAAGGCCAAGGATACGGCGGCTTCCATTGCGCCGCTGGATGATGGACACTACCCGACATCGACGATCAACTCCCTGCCGTTCGACGGGGTTGACCTGAACCAACCTTTTGATGCCGGATTCATTGATGACGTCGCCCAAAGCCGCAACTTCCCCCCGCTCCCCGGACGCCTCCGCTTCGACGGAAAGTAACGCCAGCACCGGGCACCTGCCGTTCTCCTTCGCGCAGGACCAGCAGGTCGTGCTGGAAGGGGCGCGGGTCACGCTCGGGCCGAACGCCACGCAACTGGGCATCCGCGAGGTGCAGCGCCGGGTCGGTCTCGATCCGGTCGAGGTGGTGGAGGTCGATCAGCTGGCCTTCGACAAGGCGCTGGCCGATGCCTACCGCGATGGTGCGCACAGCCGCGCCGCCGCCGGGGACGACATCAGCTTCGATCTCGAAGAAGCCGCCTTCGCCCGCCGCCAGCGCGACCTGCTGGACGAGCCGGGCGACGCGCCGGTGATCCAGCTGGTCAACCAGCTCCTGCGCCGGGCGGTGCAGAGTGGCGCGTCCGATCTGCACATCGAACCGCACGAGGGCGGCCTGCGCGTGCGGGTGCGCATCGACGGCGTACTGCAGGAGATGATGAACCGCCCGGACGTGCCGGTGCGCCGCATCGTGTCCCGATTGAAGGTCATGGCGGGGCTGGACATCGCCGAAACCCGCCTGCCACAGGACGGCCGCATTCCCCTGTCGCTCGGCGGCAAGGTGATCGACACCCGCGTGAGCTCCCTGCCCGGCCATTACGGCGAGCGCATCGTCTTGCGGATTCTCGACCGTTCCACCGGCCTCATGCCGCTGAAGGACCTCGGCCTGTCGGAAACGCAGGAAAAACTCCTGCGCCGCCTCGCCGCCTTCCCCAACGGGGTGATCCTCGCCACCGGCCCCACCGGCGCGGGCAAGACGACGACGCTCTACAGCCTTCTGCAACTCGCGGACCGCGATGCCCGCAACATCGTGACCGTCGAAGATCCCATCGAATACGACCTGCCCGGCGTCAGCCAGAGCCAGATCAACTCCGAGATCGGCATGACCTTCGCCGCCGGTCTTCGGGCCACGCTGCGGCAGGACCCGGATGTCATCCTCGTCGGCGAGATCCGCGACGGTGAGACCGCCAGCACCGCGGCGCAGGCCGCCCTCACCGGCCATCTCGTGTTTTCTTCCCTTCACGCCAACAGTTCCGTCAGCGCCATCGTCCGCCTGCGCGATCTTGGCCTCGAAAACTTCCTCATCGCCGCCACCCTGCGCGGCGTCATCGCGCAGCGCCTGCTGCGCAAGCTCTGCCCGCATTGCTCACAGCCGCAGGCATTGGCGGACGAGGACGAACGCCTCTTCGACCGCCATCGCATCGCGCTTCCGCACGTGACGTACCATCCCGTCGGTTGCCCCGAATGCAAGGGCACCGGCCACACCGGCCGCATGGGCATCTTCGAGATCACCGAGGTGGACGAGCGCCTGCGCGCCGCCATCGACGAAGGCGAGAGCGAGGCCGCGATCAAGGCCATCGCGCTTGCCCCCGGCGATACGCTGACCGGACAGGGCCTGCTCGCCGTGACGGAGGGCAAGGTCAGCCTTGAGGAGGCGCTGCGGGTCGTCGGGGACGCCACGTGAGGGCCTACAGCTACACCGCCTACACCAGCGCCGGACGGCGCAAGACCGGCACCATCGTGGCGGAAACCGAGGCCCATGCCACCGAGCAACTGGCCCGGCAGGACCTCTTCACCTCCGACCTGACGGAGACCGGCGTGACGAAGACCGGGCGCAAGTCCCTGTTTGCCCGCAAGCTGATCCCCGATCTGCAAGCCGTGTTCACCCGCCAGATGGCGGTGATGCTGGCCGCGGAACTGCCCGTGGACGCAGCGCTGGAGGCAGTCCGGACCGGCGGGCACCCGGCGCTCGAAGCCGTCGCCGCGCAGGCGCGGGCGGAACTTCTGGACGGCGCGGCGCTCTCGGATTCGCTCGAAGGGTCCGGAGCAGGTTTTCCCCCCTACTACATCGCCGCCCTGCGCGCCGGCGAGGAGGCGGGCGAGCTGGCCGGCGTCATGGGCGAACTCGCCGACCACCTCGAAAACGAGAACACCGGCAAGGCCCAGATCGCCACCGCGCTGATCTACCCCGCCTTCGTCGCTGCCGTCTCGCTCATGGTCTGCGGCATCCTCATGGTCAATGTCGCCCCCGAGATCGTGTCGATGTTCGAGATGACCGGCCGCCCACTGCCCCCGCTGACCGTGTTTGTCATGGGCGTCTCGGATTTCATCCGGGCGCATTGGGAGATCGTGGCCGCGGTCCTCGTCGCCTGCGCCGCGCTCATCCTCGCCATCCCCCGGGTGCCTGCCCTGAAACGGGCAAAGGACCGCATCCTGCTGAAAACCCCTGTCCTCGGCCGTCTCGCCCGGCTCTCCGAAGCGGTGCAGTACATGCGCACGCTGGCGCTCGTCCTCGGCTCGCGCCACGCGGTGCTGAGCGCCGTCGACAGCGCCGCCTCCGTCCTGACCATCGAGCAGTTCCAGCACGAGGCGCGGCAGGTCGGCACCGGCGTCCGGCAGGGCCAGTCCCTCGCCTCGGCGCTCGAGGCGCTCAGCATCCTGCCGCCCGTGTCCCGCCAGTTGATCGCCGCCGGGGAGGTCTCCGTGCGTCTCGCCCGCATGACCGACCGCGCCGCCGCCCTGACCGAGCATCGCCTGACCACCGAGCGCAAGCGCATCGCCGCGCTGCTGGAGCCGATGCTGATGATGCTGGTCGGCGGGCTGGTTCTGGTGATCGTGCTGGCGATCCTGCTGCCGGTGTTCGACCTGCAGGCCGCCGTGGCCGGGTGACCGTCGCTGTCCGCGTCCGGGGTGCCGCTACTCCGCCGCCATCCCGTCAGTGAACTGCAGCCGCGCCAGCCGGGCATAGAGGCCGCCCTCGGCCACCAGCGTGTCATGCGTGCCCTGCGCCACGATGCGCCCGTCCTCCATGACCACGATGCGATCCGCCTTCTTCACCGTCGCGAGCCGGTGCGCGACGATCACCGTCGTGCGCCCCTCCGCGAGCGTGTCCACCGCCGCCTGCACCAGACGCTCGCTCGCCGCATCGAGGGCGCTCGTCGCCTCGTCCAGCAGCAGCACCGGCGCGTCCCGCAGGATCGCGCGCGCAATCGCCACCCGCTGCTTCTGCCCGCCGGACAGCATCACGCCACGCTCCCCGAGCCAGGTGTCATAGCCATCGGGCAGCGCGGCAAGGAACTCGTGCGCCGCCGCCGCCTGCGCCGCGGCCTCCACCTCCGCGTCCGTCGCACCCGGGCGGCCAAACCGGATGTTGTCCCGCGCCGAGGCGGCAAAGATCACCGGGTCCTGCGGCACAAGCGCGATGTGACGGCGGAACTCGTCCCGCGCCATCTCCGGCAGGGCCACGCCGTCGAGCCGCACTTGCCCGGCCAGCGGGTCATAGAAGCGCTGGATCAGCTGCACGATGGTGGTCTTGCCCGCGCCGGAAGGGCCGACAAGCGCGACGGTCTCACCCGGAGCGATCCGCAGGTCGATCCCGTCGAGCGCCGGAATGTCCGGCCGCGCCGGATAGTTGAACGAGACCGCGTCGAAGACGATCTCGCCCCGCACCGGCTCCGCCAGCCGCTTCGGCGTCGCGGGATCGGTCACCGTGTCCTCGACCCGCAGCAATTCCACCAGCCGCTCCGTCGCGCCCGCCGCCCGCTGCAACTCGCCGAAGACCTCCGAGAGCGCCCCGACCGAGCCTGCGACCATCACCGAATAGACCACGAACTGGATCAACGCCCCGGCGGTCATATCCCCGGCCCGCACGTCCCAGGCCCCGATCCAGAGCACGCCGACCACGCCGGTGAACACGAGGAAAATGACGATCGCCGTCATCTGCGCCCGGGTCCAGATCCGCCGCCGCGCCGCGTCGAAGCTCTTTTCCGTCACATCGGCGAAGGCGGCGCGGGACAGCGCCTCATGGGTATAGGCCTGCACCGTCTGCACCGAGGTCAGCGCCTCCGAAGCATTGCCGGAGGAGGCCGCGATCCAGTCCTGGTTCTCGCGGCTGAGCGTCCGCAGCTTCCGCCCCAGCGTCAGGATCGGCACCACCACCGCGGGCACGATCAGCAGCACGAGGCCGGTCAGCTTGGCGGAGGTCAGCGACATCAGCACCAGCCCGCCACAGAACAGCAGGATGTTGCGCAGCGCAATGGAGACGGAGGAGCCGATGACCGACTGGATCAGCGTGGTGTCCGTGGTGATCCGGCTCAACACCTCGCCGGTCATGATCTGCTCGTAGAACGCTGGCGACAAGCCGATGGCCCGGTCGAACACCGCCTTGCGGATATCCGCCACCACGCGCTCGCCCAGCCGCGTCACCAGGGCGTAGCGCAGCGCGGTGCCCAATGCGAGCAACCCGGCAAAGCCGAGCGCGGCGGCGAAATACTTGTCCAGCAGCGCCCCGTCCGAGACGTTGAAGTTGTCCACCACCCGCCGCACCGCCATCGGCAGCGCCAGCGAAATACCGGCGGTGACGACCAGCGCACAGATCGAAGCGATCATCAGCAGTTTGTAGGGCCGCAGGAACGGCCAGAGCGCTCCGAGCGAGCCCAGCCGCTTCGACTTCTCGCGTTCCGCCTCGCTCGTGTTCACAGTGGTTCCGCGCGCCATGGTCTCTCCTCGGTCCGTCATGGCCTTTTGCCACGTCAGACGGTCGGGTCAAGCACCCGGTTTGCCGCACGCACGGGGGATTTCACCGAATTTCGGGGAGATTTTGGAGCGGGCGACGGGAATCGAACCCGTATCTCTTGCTTGGAAGGCAAGGGTCTTACCATTACACAACGCCCGCGCTGTGCCCTGACTTAGGATAGCCCGCAGGAGAGGTCAAGCGGGTCGCGACGCGAACGAATGCGACTTTTGGGAAAACAAACCCACGCCGGAGAGGGCAGAACACGCAGGTTTCTTCTTGGCTGAAATACCCCTGACCGACGCCGGGACAGGCGCAACGCCGGAGTTGCGCACCAAACGCGCCTCGGGTCCGGAGCACACCGGTCCGGTCCGGGACGTCCCCCGGGGGTGCGGGGGCGGAGCCCCCGCCCTGCTTCCGGGGCTCGGTTGGCTGAGTTCCGGCCCGGCCGCGCGGGT
>NZ_JBNAGK010000005.1:296141-310800 GCF_049803835.1 Tropicibacter sp. S64
GGGGTGCCCCCCCCCCCCCGGGCGGGGCGCCCCCCCCCCGGGGGGGGGGGGGGGGGCGGGGGGGGGGGGGGGGGGCCCCCCCCCCCCCCCCTGCTTCAGTCGATCGGTTCGATCAGTTCCGGCCCGGACGCGCGGTTGGAGTTGACCGCTACCCCAACCCGGTGAACCCGCAAGGCGTCCTCCGGCGCGGGCACCATCAGGTTGGCCGCCCCCTTGCCCTCCTCGCCAAGCCACTTGCCCCAGTCCTCCGGCGCGAGGATCACCGGCATCCGGTGGTGGATCGCCGCCATCTGTTCATTCGCGGCGCAGGTGACGATGGCGCAGGTCCGGTATGCCTCGCCGTCCCGCTCCCAATCCTGCCAGACCCCGGCAAAGACCATCGGCCCGTCCTCCGCAGGCTGGATGTACCACGGCAGCCGATTATCCTCCGCGTCCTTCGTCCATTCGTAGAAGCCCGACACCGGGATCAGGCAGCGCCGTTCGCGGCAGGCGGCCTTGAAGGCGGGTTTCTCCGCAATCGTCTCCGCCCGCGCATTGATCAGCAGCGGCCCGCCGTTCGTCGTCTTGTACCAATGCGGCAGGAACCCCCAGCGCATCGCGCTCAGCCGCCGCTGCCCCTCGACGCCGAGCACCGCATGGACCCGGTTGGTCGGGCAGACGTTGTAGTTGGGCACGGCGGGCAAGTCGTTGCCGGGCACCGCCTTGAACAGCTGCGCCATGGCATCGGGGGGAAGGGTGATGGCGAACCGTCCGCACATGACACGCTCCTATCGCTTGCCCAGCGCAGAGTAGAGCAGCAGGCCCCAGTCGACCAGATCCCGCTCCACCTTGCTCCAGAGCATCCCGAAGGCCAGCGGATCGAGCCCCGCCCCCGCCGCGATCTGCGCAAGGCTGCGCCGCCCGTCGATCCCGGCGATCAGCGGCGCGGCCTCCCGGGGCAGGGTCAGCGTGGTCTTCACCTCCTTGAGCGTGACCGGCAGGGCCTTCCCCTGCGCCACCGCCTGCGCCAGCGGCCCTGCCCTGACCCCGCGCAGATGCGGCACCAGCGCCCGGTTCGCGCCTTTCGCGGGCTTGCGCGCGTCTTCCTTTGGCACCGCGTAACCCACCTGCACCCGGATCGTGCCGCGCAGCTTCTCCGCCGCCGCCATCGCCTCCGCGTCACTCATCCCCTCGGGCCGCTGCGTGATACGGGCGAGGTCATAGAGCGCGGGCGTGGCGAAGCTTTGCAATCGCCAGCCGGTCTCGTCCAGCACCTCCAGCAGTTCGGTGACGGAGAAACTCCGGTCCTGCCCGTGGAGCAGCAGGTCATAGAACCCGGCATCGCTGGCATGGTGGTCGCTCACGTTGATGTTGCACCGGAACGGATGCCCCTCGGGCAGCGCCGCGACGATCTCTTTCGCCTTCTTCAGCCGCACCTGCGGGTCCAGCCCGGCCAGCACCGCGCCGAAGGCCTCCTGCAACGGGTAGACCCCGGATCGCCCGTAAGGCGCGTAGACCATGAACCCCAGCCCGCCGCCGGGGGCCAGCGCCCGGCGCAGCGCCGCGAATCCCTCCGCCGGGTCCGGCAGGTGGTGCAGCACGCCGCAGCAGTCGATATAGTCGAACAGGCCGTACTCCGCCGCACCGAGCAGCGAGCCGGTGTGAAACGTGATGCCCGTGAGCCCCCGCGCCTCGGCCACCGCGCGGCTTGCGGTCGAGAGGTCCACGTAGGTGATCTCGTAGGGCGCGCCCGCACTGGTCATCACCTGCGCCAGCTGGATCAGCCCGTCGCCGGTGCCGCCCCCGGCCACGAGCGCCTTCAAGGGCCGCGACCAGTCCCGCGCCCCGCCCCAGAGCCAGTGATCCATTTCCAGCGGATGCGAGGGCGAGCCGGTGATCAGCCGCTTTGCCTCCTCCGCCGGATCGCGCTCCGGGTAGGGATAAGTTTCGTATTGCTCCCGCGTGGTGACCATCTGCGCCTCTTCGATATTTGCACCGGACAGTGGCACGCGGGCGCGGCGAGGCCAAGGGCGCGGAGACGCAGGGAGCGCGGGCTGCGCCCATCGCCCGCTGTCTACTCCGAGAACCCGAGCAACTCCGGCGCGTCACCGTCGCGCGAGACCCAGACGCCCTCGCCGTCGATCCGCACCACCTCGATGCCCTCGCGCAGCATGTGACCCGGGCGCACCAGCTGCTCGCCAGTGGCGTGGTTCACCATCGCCCAGGTCACGTTCTCCATGGTCACCATGCCCTTCAACTCGTAGCCGAGCGACTCGAGCGGCGGCTTCGGCGGTTTCGGCGGCTGTGGCTCCGGGGCCGGTGGCGCCGGGGGCGCGGCGGGCGGCTTCGGCGGCTCCGGCTCACCGAAGACCGCGGGCCAGCTGCGCGGCGGTGCCGGCGGCTGCGGCTCCGCGGTGCCGCCGTCCGACTCGGGCAGGGCCGCGAGTTCGACGGTTTCCGGCGGCGCATTGATCTCCGTCCAGAGCGCAAACCCGGTCTGACCGGCGAAGGCCAGTAGCGCAAAGGTCACAATCCACGCCAGGATACGCATCATTTCCACCCGAATCCGTCAATGCATCCACCGATCGTGGACGCAAAAGCCTCAGAGGCGTATACTGCCCCGATAATACGCGAATGAAAACAAGCGTAACGAAAGAGCAGACATGCAGGTAATCCATATCCTTCGGGCCGGCCTTGCCGGTCTCGCCCTCATTGCGCTGACAGGCTGCGACGAAACCGCGCCCGGGTCCGGCTCCAAGTCCGGCGGCGGCAAGGGCTTCAAGGCGAAATACGCCGTGGCCCGCGACGCGCTGGAAAAGGGCCAGTACGACCGCGCCAAGAAACAGTACCTCCTGCTGATCAAGGACGCGGGGCCGCTGGCGCCGCGCCTGCAGCTGGAGTACGCCCACGCGGAGCTGCGCAGCGGCAACTACGCGCAGGCCGCGAGCATCGCGTCCAACCTGGCCGCCGGTCAGGCGGGCGCGGCGCGCTCGGCCTCGCTGTCGGTGCAGGGCACGGCGCAGCATGAACTGGCGCTGCAACTGCTGGCACAGGGTCAGACCGACGCGGCAAAGCAACAGCTGACCGCCGCGAGGGCCGCGCTGGCCGAAGTGCTGGGCGAGCACCCCGACCTCGATCCCATCGGCTCGCTCGCCGGGCGGCTGGCCAGCATCGACGCGCGGCTGAAGACGCTCTGAGCTACCGCCCCGCCCAGCGTTCCGCGAGTGTCTGCCCCTCGGCGATCTGGCCCGGCGTCATCTGTTCGGCGAAGCGGGCCCCGAGGTCCCGCGCCTCGCCGAACCCGGCGGTTCCGGCCAGCACGAGCCACATGTAGCCGACCGCGAAATCCTGCGGCACGACACGCCCCTCGAAATACATCAGGCCGAGGTTGGTCATCGCCGCCGGGCTGCCCGCCTGCGCGGCGGCGTGGAAGAATGCCGCCGCCTGCCGCAACTCCGGATAGCCCGCGCCCTCCTCCTGCGTCAGCAGCCAGCCAGCGGTGAACAGCGCCAGCGGATCACCGGCGCGCAGGCCGTTCTGCAGGCGTTTCAGCCCCTCCTCCGAGGTATCGGGCGGCAGCAGGCGGGGGTCGTAGACCGCCGTCGGCACACCGCCCTCCGCGCCGGGCGCCTCGGCCGCCAGCGCCGCACGACGGTAGAGATCGTGCGCCACCGTCTCGTCCGCCACCACGCCGAAGCCGTTCTCGTACATCACGCCGAGATTGCGGATGGCCACGGGAAGACCCTGCCCCGCCGCGGCCTCCAGCAGCGCGAAGGCGCGGTCGTAGTCCTGGGGAATGCCCTCGCCACGCACGTAGAGCAGCCCGAGGTTGTTCTGCGCCCGCGCCAGCCCCGCCTCCGCCGGTCCCTCGTAGAGTTCCTTCGCACGGGCAAGGTCCTTCGGCACGCCGCTGCCGTTCTGGAAGAGCACGCCAAGGCTGACCTGCGCCTCCGGGTGGCCGAGCGCCGCCGCCTTTTCGTAGGCCGCCGCCGCCGCGGCCGGATCGCCGTCCGGACCAGCCTCCAGCGCCGCGCCGTAGTCGTAGAGGAATTGCGCCTCGCCGGTTGCCGCCGCCGTGCCGAGCCATTGCAACGCCGTGGCCCGGCTCTGCTCCACCCCGAGACCGGCAAAGTAGTACTGTCCCAGCCGGTTCGCCGCCGCTGCGCTGCCCTGCCCCGCCGCGCGCGCGTACCACTCCGCCGCCAGCGCGTAGTTCTGCAACACGCCCTCCCCGGCCTCCAGCCGCTGCGCCAGCGCCACCTGCGCCTGGACCGTGCCCTGGTCCGCCGCCGCCTGCAGGGTGGCGAAATCTGCGCCCTGCCAGGCGTCCTGCTGCTGTGCCGTGGCCGCGCCGCCCAGCACGAGGCAGAGCGCCAGCGCCGCACCCAGCCTGCGGGTCGTCATTCGCTTGCTCCGGCCTGCTGCGGGGCCTGCGCCTGTTCGAAGAAGGTCCGCGCCGCCGTCTGCGCCTCCGCCACCTGTTCCGGGGTCATCAGGTCGGCGACCACGCCGCGCATCTCCAGCGCCGCCGAACTGCCGCCCGCCGCCGAGATGTTCAGCCAGGTGTGCGCCTTGATGAAATCCTGTTCGACGCCGGTGCCCTTGGTGTAGAGCAGGCCAAGCTGGTGCTGCGCCTCCACGTCGCCCGCCTCCGCCGCCTGCGTGAGCAGCGCCGCCGCCTCCTCCGGTGCGCCATCATGGGACAGCAGCCAGACGCCCATGGCGGTCTGAGCCGGGCGCAGCCCCTCGTCCGACTGCGCCTTCAGCCAGTCCAGCGCCGCGGTATCCCCGGCCTGCGCCGCCGCAACGGCCCAGGGCACCGCCCGGTGCGGGGCCAGGATGCCGTCGAGCTTGCCCGCCCCCGCCCGCTGCCCGAGCAGGACCATTGCCTCCGCGCTGCCCGCCTCGACCGCCTTGCGGTAGTAGGCGACCGCCTTTTCCATGTCCGGCTGTTGGCCCTCGTAGCCCGTCTCCAGCATCTCGCCCATGCCGATCATTGCCCGCGGCAGGCCCGCATCCGCCGCGCCGGAGAACAGCTGCGCCGCCAGCACCGGGTTCGGCGTCACGCCCTCCATGCCGCGATAGGCCTCGGCGAGGTCGGTCATCGCCGCCACGTCGCCCCGGTTCGCCGCCTCCTTCAGCCAGCGTTCGCCCTCGGCCACGTTGCGGTCCGCCCCGTCGCCCTTGAGGTACTTCCGCCCCAACGCCGCCTGGGCCTGCACGAAGCCCGCCTCCGCAGAGCGCCTGAGCCAGTTCAGCGCCTGCGGCTGGTCCTGCGCCACGCCGCGCCCGCTGTCGAGCGCATAGGCGAGGTAATACTGCGCCTCCGGATGGCCCGCCGTGGCCGCCTCGGTCAGCCAGCGCAGGGCCTCCTCATTGTTCGGCTCGATGCCCTGCCCGCGCGAATAGGCCCGGCTCAGTTCGAACATCGCAGGCACGTAGCCGTTCTCCCCGGCGGCCAGCAGCCAGTTCAGCGCGTCCTGCGGGCTCTGCTCTATCCCGGTGCCGCTGGCATAGAGCAGCCCGAGGTAATACTGGGCCTCGGCGTTGCCGCGCGCCGCCGCGCCCTTGAACAGGTTGACCGCCCGTTCCGGATTCATCGCGGGACCGCCCTGCGTACGGCTGAGGTAGAGCCGCGCCAGCAGCACCATCGCGTCGATCTGGTTCTCCGCGGCGGCCTTCTCCAGCCAGTCCGCCGCGCCCATGAGGTCCGCAGGCCCGCCGCGCCCTTCGAGCAGAACCCGGCCATAGCGGTACATGGCAAAGGGGGTGGCGTTCTCGCCGGACGCCAGCGCCGCGAGCCCTTCGCGCACGGTGACGAAATCCCCCGCCGCCCAGGCCTGTTCGATCTGGGCCATGGTCAGGCCGGTCTCTTCGGCGTCCTGCGCCAGCCCGGGGATCGGTGTCAGTGCAAGCAGTAGCGTGAGTGACAATGCGGCTTTGGAAAATGACATGGGGTCTCTCGATCCTTTGGTGATGTCCCGGCGAGGCCCAATCCGCCCCTCCGCCCGCGCGAGACTAGGCGGGAAGGCCTGCGAGTTCAAATGCAACTTCCCGCAGGGTCAAAGCGGCATCACCATCGCCGCCCGCACCACCCAGACCACCCCGGCCGCCGCCGCCAGCGCCGCGCCGAACGGCAGGCGATCCGTGGCCAGCGGCCCGCCGCGCCCGGCATGGAGGCGATGCAGCACCACAAGGCACAGCGCGCCGCCGGAAGCCAGCAGCACCAGAAGCGGCAGATCGAAGGGACCGGCGAAGGCGCCGAGGCCCGCCATCATCTTCACATCTCCGAGACCAAGCCCTTCGCGACCGCGCATCCTCCGGTAGATCAGGCGGATCAGCAGGAAAGCCCCGAAGCCAAGCGCCGCCCCGGCCAGCGCCGGAAGGACGCCGGGACCGCCGGGCAGCGCCGCAACTCCGAGCGCCAGCACCAGCAGCGCCGCGTTCAGCAGGTCAGGGAGCCGGAACCACAGAAGATCGCAGGCGAACAGCGCCAGCAGGCACCAGAGCAGCCCGGCGTTGAGCCAGAGCGCCACCCCCTGGAACCCGGCCGCCAGGGCGCAGACCGCCAGCCCCAACGCGCTGATCTCCATGTACAGGAGCCACGCGGGCAGGATCCTCCCGCAGGACCGGCACCGCCCCCGGCTGAGCGCGAAGGACAGGATCGGCACGAGATCGCGCGGCCCCAGCACCTGCCCGCAGGCCCGGCAGGCCGAGCGCGCCGTCACCACGTCCTCGCCCCGCGGCAGCCGGTCCACCAGCACGCCGAGAAAGGACCCGACGAAGGGCGCCAGCACGATCAGCAGCACCGCCGCCACCTGCGCCGGATCGCTCACGCGGCACCGACGGCAAAAACAGGGCTGGTCATTCGGGGCGACATGGTGCGAGGAATGGACAACAGATCGACGTCTCCTTTAACATGCTCTCATTTACCCGAAAGACCGCCATGACGACAGCCTCCACCGCCACCATAAAGCCCCGCCGCGACGACGGTTTCTCGCTTCTGGAACTGATGGTCGTGGTGGTGATCCTGTCGATCCTCGCCCTCGTCATCGTGCCCCGCGTCATCGACCGTCCGGACCAGGCCCGCGCGGCGCGGGCGCAGTCGGACATTGCCGCCATCGTCAGCGCGGTCAACCTCTACCGCCTCGACAACTTCCGCTATCCCACCGCCGCGCAGGGCCTCGCCGCGCTGGTCGACAAGCCGACCAGCGACCCGGTGCCCGCCAATTACGCCGCGAACGGTTACATGGACCGGATGCCGGTGGACCCCTGGGGCCAGCCCTACCAGTACCTCGAACCGGGCGTGCACGGCGAGTTCGACGTCTTCACCTATGGCGCGGACGGCGTGGCCGGGGGCAGCGGCGCGGATGCGGACATCGGCTCATGGACCCTGCAGTAAGGCAGTCCGGACACCCGCGCGACGCGGGGTTCACCCTGATCGAACTGCTGGTCAGCGTGGCGATCCTGTCGATCCTCTCGGTTGGCGCCAGCCTGGCGCTGTCGCGCTCCGATACCCGCCGGGAAGCGGACATGGCGCTGTTTCAGCTCCGCTATGACAGCGCCCGGCAACTGGCGATCCTCCGGCAACAGCGCCATGGGCTCGACATCGGCCCCGAAGGGCTGCGCGTGGTGACACATGCGCTCACCGGCTGGCAGGACCCGGGCAGCCTGACCCGCTGGCGCGGCCGCGTCTCGCTCTCGGCGGAGCCGGCCGGCCCGCCCGGCGTGCCCGCACCCGGGATCGTGTTCCTCGCCACCGGCCAGACCAACGCCTTCCGCATCGCCTTCGGCGCAACCGGCCGCTGCGAGAGCGATGGCTGGACGGGGCTGACATGCACGGGCCGCTGAAACCCCGCCGCGACCGGGGCATGACCCTGATCGAGCTTGCCGTGGCGATCTTCGTGCTCACCATCGGCAGCATCGCCGCCCTGCGTGCCGCCGATCAGTCGGCGCTCGTGGTGGGGGGCGAGATGCCCCGGCTGCTCGCCCGCATCGCCGCGATGAACCGCGCCGAGGAGATGCAGCTGGCCGCGCCCTACTACGGCACCCTGCCCGGGTCGGTGCAGATCGGCGGGACCACCGTCACCTACAGCACCGAAACCGAGCGCACCGAGGCCGGTCTTACCCTCGCCACGATCACCGCCCGCGCGGCCAGCGGCGAGGGCGCGTCGGTGGTCGTCTACCTGCCGGGGGCGGGACGGTGATGAAGGACGACGGCCTCAGCCTGATCGAACTGGTGGTCGCCCTCGCGATCTTTGCCCTCGTCGCGATCATGGGCGCGCAGGCGCTGACCGGAATGCTCCGGATGCGCGACGGGGTCACGGCCCGCTCCGCGCACACCGCCGCGCTGGCCGAAGCGACGAGCCTCGTCCGGGCCGACCTCGCCGCCGCCGTGCCGATGCTTTTCTTTCCGCCGGGCCAGCCCTATGCCACCTCCGCCATCAGCTTTTCGGGCGGCACCCTCTCGCTCTCTACCGGCGGCCAGCCGACGCTGATGACCGACGCGGACGACATCCCCCTGACCCGCGTGGAATGGCGGGTGGAGGACGGCACGCTGTACCGTCGCAGCTATCCCACGCTGATCCCCGCCGCGACCGTCCGCCCGACGCCGGACCAGCCCGTCATGGCGGGTGTCGAGGCCATCCGGCTGCGCACCTACGTCGCCGAAACCGGCTGGACCGAGGGGTTGCGTCAACCCGGTGCGCAAGCAACCGGATCAAGTGGCGACGACGACGAGGGCGCGGCCCTCGGCTCCAGCTATTCCAGCGCCCTGCCCCTCGGCATCGAACTCACCCTCGTCACCCGCGACTATGGCGACATCCCCATCGTGGAGGCGCTGCAATGAGGCGGGATCGCGGCTTTGTCCTCGTCAATGCGCTGATCCTCGTGGCGGCGCTCTCCTCCGTCGCCGTGCTGCTGCTCAGCCGCTCCGAGGCCGGGCAGGCGCGGCTTCAGGCCGGGCTGGCGGCGGACCAGCTGCAACTGAACCTCGACGCCTTCGAGGCGCTCGCCATCACCACGCTCGGGCGCGACCTGAACGGCATCGACCACACGGGCGAAGACTGGGCGCAGCCGCTGCCCCCCGTGGACCTCGCGCAGGGGCGGGTGACCGGCGTCATGGAGGACCTGCAGAGCCGCTACAACATCAACTGGCTGGCGATCCCGGGCAATACGCTGGCGGACGAGGCCTTTGACCGGCTGTTGCTCCGCCTCGGCATCAGCCCGGAGACCGGCACCGCCCTGCGCGATTTCCTGCAACCGGGCGGCCCCGCCGACCGTGCGCGCTGGCAACAGCAGGTGCCGCCGCTGGAGCCACGCGGCGGGGCGATCCTCGACCTGGGCCAGCTGCGGCAGATCCCCGGGTTATCGGAGCGGTCTCTGGACGTGCTGCAGCCCTACCTCTCCGCCGTGCCCGGCGTCGCGCCGCTGAACGTCAACACCGCCGCGCCGGAGATCCTCGGCGCCTTCTTCCCGGAGATGCCCCCCGCCCAGATGGCCCGGCTGGTCGCCGAGCGTCAGCAGGAGCCCTTCCCCTCGCTCGCGGTCTTCCTCGGAGAGATCGGCATCGCCCTCGGCGAAACCGATCCGGAAAGCGCCGATCTCGACGGCGACGGCGTGGTCAGCCCGGTCGAGCAGGACGCTGCCGACGCCGCCGCGGAACAGCGCAAGCAGATGCTCGAACGCAGCCTGTCGGTCCAGTCCGACTGGTTCCGCACCGACGCGCAGGCCGAGTATCGCGGCACCATCGCCCGGCGGGTGAGCGTTCTGGAGCGCACCGGCATGCCGCCGACCGTCAAGGTCACGTGGCGGATGACCTTTCGCCCATGAAACCCTTTGGACCATTGAACTTAGGCGCCTACGCGGTGCATCCTGCCCGGAACGATCAGGGGGTAGGGGTGACCAGGGCACCGCAGGCCAGCAAGAGCGAAGGCATGGACAGGACCTTCATCCGGTACGGCGCGGGCAGCGCCGGGGCGCGGCAGGTCGTGCTCGTGCCCGGGGCGCTGGTGCCGCTGGTGGCGCTGGACCTGCCGGATACGCTGCGCGGACAGGCCCGCGAACAGGTGGCGCAGCGGCGGCTGGCGGACCGGCTCGGCCTGCGCCCGGAGCAGATTGCCATGCGGCCCTTTGCGCCGGTGGCCAAGGGCAAGGCTCCGGACAGCTGGACCCGCGTGCTGACCGCCGACAAGGCCTGGCTCGACAGCCTGCGCGATCTGCCGGGCCGCGCGGTGCTGCCCGACTATCTGTCCCTGCCCTGTTCCGAAGGGCTCTGGACCCTGCGCACGGCGGACATCGACGGCCACGCGCAATGGATGGTCCGGCTCGGCCCCGGCGACGGGCTGACCGCGCAGCCCGCCCTCGCCCGCATGGCGCTTCGGACCGCGCTGGCGCGGGGCGACAGGCCGAAGGCGATCCTCTGTCTCGGCGCCTTGCCCGCCGATCTGCCTGCCCTCGTCGAAGCTTATGACATTCCCGTCGTGGCCGATGCCGCGGCCCTGAAGCCGCTCGGCCTTGCCGCCCCGGTCACGCTCGGCTTCGGGGAGCTGGCCTGCGATCTGCGCAAGAACCCGATGGCGGCGCGGGCGCGTCTGGCCCGGCGGGTGCTGCCGTGGCGCTGGACGGCGCTGGCGGCGATGCTGGCCGCCGGGGTCTGGGCCGGGCTGCAATGGTACGATCTGGACCGCGCCCGCCGCGAGACCCGGGCGATTTCCGCCGCGACCACGGCGATGGTGCAGGAGGTCTTCACCGGCACCGGCCCGGTGCTCGACGCACGGATGCAGGTCAGCCGGGCGCTGGCACAGATGCAGGCATCGCAGGGCGGATCTGGCGACACACTGGACCCGCTGGACCTGATCCACCGTGTCGCCACGGTGCTGCGCGGCGGTCAGATCGTTCCGGACCTGATCGACTACCGCGAGACCGAAGGGCTGCGTGTGATCGCCCGCCTGCCGGATTTCGCCGCTGCCGACCGGCTGGCCGCGGCGCTCAGGGCCGAGGGGCTGCAGGTCGACCTGCGCGATTCCCGGACCGAGGACGGCGAGGCCGGTGTGCGCACCGAATTCGCCATCGCGCCCGCCACCGGGGAGGCCACGCAATGAGCGGACGTCTGCTCGACATGCTGACGGCGCTCAGCCCGCGCGAACGCGGCTTGCTCGGCGTGATGGCCGGGATCGTGCTGCCGGTTGGGATCGGCTTTGCCGTGCTGCTGCCGCTCCATGAGGCCCGCGAGCAGGCCGAGGCGGCCCGCGTCGAGGCGCTGGCCCTGCAGGACTGGGTCACCGCCCGTGCCGCCGAAGCCCAAACCCTGAGCCGCAGCGCGCCGGAGGCGAAGTCTTACGAGCCCATCGGCCTCTCGGGCATCGAAGAGGGCCTGATCGCCGCCAACCTGCGCGGCGCGCTGACCAGCATCGGCACAGAAAGCGGCGGGGTGATTGCGCTGCGTTTCGACGAGGTGGATTTCATCCGGCTGGCCACATGGCTTTCCGCGTCGCATCCGGACTGGGGGTATTCCGTCCAGAGCCTGCGGTTCGAGGACATCGGCGTGCCGTCGAAGGTGCTCGCCCGGATCGCGCTCAGCCCCGTCGGGGAGTGAGACGCCAAAGCGCCCCGCCTTGAACCTGAGCCACAAATACCCTGTCGCCCCTGCGGTGCTATCGGGACATTTGTGGCGCAGGATGATTGATGTAAGAGGCGGGACGCTGTAGGCGCCGCAGCCGATTTCTTGAAAAGAAATCGGACCGGACTCTTTGCAAGAGTCCGGCTCCCGCTCCACCAAACTGGCACCGCCTGGACCGACACCCGACGCCACCGCGCCGGGTGCCCGCCCGTCAGAAGTCCAGCGACACCCCGTGTTCGAGCGTCACCTCCTGCGGCGAGGGCATGAACAGCCGGGTGACAACCGAGCCCTGCCCCCGTGCGAACCGGCGCTCGCGGGTGAAGTCCAGCGTCAGGCGGTTGAGATCGTCCATGCGCTCGTAGTCGATCTCGATGCCATAGGTCAGGTTCTTCGTCGGTTGGGTCAGCAGGATCGACAGGTTGACACCCGCGCTGCACTCGGTGCCGTCGCCGTAGGACGAGACCTCGCAGGCCAGGCGCGGCGTCACGCTGATGTCCGACAGCATCGCCCCGAGCGCCGCGGCCCCCTCCTTCGTCCCGAGACCGGCGAACTCGATCTCCGCGTAGAAGCGCCCGCCGCTGAAGTCCGGCATGTCGATCCGCCCGGTGTCCACCTGCCCCAGCTGTTCCGCCGTGACGGAGGCATCGGACACCCAGGCATGGGCCAGATCGAGCCCGACCCGGGGCGTCATGCTGAAGGTCTCGTATTCGCGCGTCCCGCTCACGGCCACGCCGCCGAAGATCGCCGCGTAGCTGTAATCGCCCTCCGCCTTGATCTCCGCCGGGGTGGCGTCGAACGTCAGGTCATAGCGGTGTTTGCCGATCGCCGCGGAGGCGTAGTAGTCGACGAACAGCCCCTGCCCCATGTCCCGCGCGCCATAGACTCCGCCGTTCAGGCCGATGCCGTTGATCGCGCCGTCCGCAAGCCCGGTATCCACCATATTGCGGCTGAAATAGCCGCCCCAGAACCACCCGTTCAGAGCCTTGTCCGACTGGAACTTCTCCGATTGCCGCGCGAACTGCAGGATCGCCTGCGTGCCGGTATCCGCCGACCAGTTGAGCGAGAAGCTGCCGTCGAGGATCTCCCGCCGCATCGTGTAGCAGTTGTAGACATCCCAGCCGAACTTGCCCTGGCTGGAGCCGGTGCCGTCCTGGATCATCAGCCGCCCATCCACGTCCGGCGCCGAGATCGTCCCGCAATCCTGCGCATCCGGACCTTCCTTGAGCCGCGTCAGTGCGCCCTTGGCGATCCGGCTGAAGTGACGCTGCTGGGTCCGCACCGTCTCTTCGAGGTCGTCCTTGAGGATCTCGGTCAACGGATCGCGGATCTGGTCGACGAGGTCGTCCGTCACCGTCACCGGGCTCAGCGCCAGCGCATAGGCATCGAAGGCCGGATCGGAGGAGGCCACCGTCACCGTCGGCTGACAGCTGTGCGTGCCCTCCACCTTCTCGTCGTTGATCGCCCGGATCGTCAGCGCCTGCGGGCTGTCGTAGTTCGCGGAGGTGAAGGTGATCACCGCCGGCATGACCTTGCACTGCTTGTCCCCGGCGAAGCTCAGGGTGACATCGGCCGTGGGCTGACCCAGAAGGACGAACGACATGGTTGCATCGTCGTTGCCGCTCTCCGAGGTGGTCAGATCCACATCCGTCACCGCGATCACCGCCGTATCGTCGTCCGCGATCAGCGCGGTCGCCGTCAGGATTGCCGTGTCCGTAGCGAGGATCGTCGCCGCATCGCCCGCCGTCACGCCGGTCAGGGTCATCACGACAGTTTCATCGCCCTCGATGATCCCGTCTTCCAGGACCGGCACCGCCACCGTCACCGAGGTCTCGCCCGCCGGGATCGTCGCCGAGCCGCCCGGCGCGGTATAGTCGCTCCCCGCCGTGGCGGTCCCGCCCAGGCTGTAGCTGACCACCGTGTCGAGCACGGAGGCGCGATCCTGAGCGATCACGAATTCCGCATCCACCGGCACCCCGCCATTCGCCTCGGCCCCGTTCACCGGCGCCGTGACGCTGACCGGGTTCTCGGCGCATTGCGTCATCGGGATGTTGTTGGCGAGCACATGCGGATCACCGGCCTCGATCACGAAGGTCGAATAGAACACCGGGTTCGCCGCCAGGGAAGCATCCGCAAGGACACCGCTGCTGCCGAACTCGGACGAGCCGAGAACACCGGGGTTCGCCGGAAGCACGCTGGTCACGTCGAGCGTACCCGAGGACAGCCGCGCCGTGCTGGGCACACCCTGGTCCGCCGGGTAGTGATAGCTGACCGTATAGCTGCCGGGCCGCGTGGCGAACCACTGCATCTCGCCGGAGGACCCGTCACGCAGGATGTTGATGTCGTTGAGCAGGCCGAGCCCGCTGTTCGACCCGGACGGACCGCTGACGGTGAACCCGCCACCCGGCAGGATGCGTCCATCGTCCTCGCAGTATAAATACCCCTGCGGATCGTAGTCAGACGCGTCCGGGATGCCGTCACCATCGCGGTCGCCGGTCTCATGGATATCCGGAATGCCGTCGCCATCGCTGTCCGGCAGCGGAACGGGATTGGGCGTCCCGGTCAGGTCCGCCGTGACACGCGCAGGATCGGAGACCACATTGCCATTGCCACCGCCATCCTGCGCCGCCGAGGCAAGCACGGTCACGGTGACCTCACCGTCGTGATCCGGTGTCAGAACAAAGGTCCACTCCGTACCGCTGCCGGTCAGGTCCGATGCGGTCCCGTTCTCGATCTCGAGACCCGCAAGTGTGAAACCGCTGACCGCTTCGCTGAAGGTCACGGTCACCGGGAACGGATCGGACTGGGCATCGGTTGGGACCGTCAGGGTCGCCGTTGGAAGAACAACGTCCTTCACCGCCGTGTCCGTCGCCGCCGTCCCGGCGTTGCCCGCCGGGTCGGTCAGCACCACCGAGACCGTCAGCGTGCCATCACTCAGCCCGCTCAGGTCGAGGCCGGTCACCGCATCCGTCGCCGTGGCGATCGTGCCCGTCCCCGTCACCGGGGTGCCGCCGCCGTCCGAGCTTATGGTAAAGGCATAGCCCGCGCCGATCTCCGCGCCGC
>NZ_JBNAGK010000006.1:0-24637 GCF_049803835.1 Tropicibacter sp. S64
GGGCACCCGGCCTGCCGAAGACCCGCTCCGGCAAGATCATGCGCCGCATCCTGCGCAAGATCGCCGAAAACGACTACGGCGCCCTCGGCGACACATCCACCCTCGCCGACCCATCCGTCGTCGATGAACTCATCGATAACCGGATGAACAAATAATCGCCTCGATACGGGCGAAAGGCGGGCCACACGCGGCCCGCCTGTTTCGTTCCCTGACCGGCGTACAGACGGCATTAACCACCAACTCACTATATTCTTTGAATTTTATACGCCCCGGTGCGATATTCGCAGGGATGTGTTAAGTTTACAGGGTGGGGGCCCTAAGCATGGAGCATGAGAATGCTACTCGCAGGCCCGACCCCGACGTGGATCGCGCCCTTGGCCACGGGTCACCCCCTCGGTTTGCCGGGCGCACAGAAACAGACGCCACCGCAGCAGCGGGTGCAGCCGCCCGCCCAGCCGCGTGATGCGTCGTCCACCCTGACCCGCGACGCCCCGCTGCCGCAGCAATGGCGCGACCACGCGACTGTAGACCCAGATCCGACAACGCATGTGGCGCCACCCTCGATCATGCAGATCAAGATCTCGCAGATGCTGGTGGAGCAGGCGCGCCGCAAGGAGCCGTCCGACGAGACGGACCCGGAACCGGCGAACGTCGATACCCCACCCGAAGAGGCCGATCGGCCCATGACCATGGTCAGGGGGACCAAGGATTTCGAGGGCATGGAAACGGCTCGACAGATGGCTGCCGCACCGGAGGAAACCGACGACGGCGAAACCTCGCCGCCGGAACGAGAAACCGACGAAGCCGCGAAAGCGGTCCAGGAGAACGCGCGCAGCGGATACGAGGCGGCGTCAAACCTGTCCCGCGCGGTGCTCTGACGCCACGCGGGACGTCTTTGCCGCACCAAATCTGGACCGCGCCCGCTCAAGGCGTCGGGTCCATCGTCGCGTTGTCCCGGGCTTGGGTCGACCGCAGGAGGCGGCCCTTGTCCCAAGCCACCATGGGAGGGGCGCGTTGACCCTGACCCACGCCAAAGCGGTCACGAACGCTCCGGCCACGCCGCTTTTCCCGAAATGCGCGGCTTTTCACCGCAACCTGCATATCCTATAAGCCCATCAGTCAAGCCGTTAGCGCAGAACCGACGGCACGGAATTCTGGCGAGGATCGCATGAGCAACAAGAACCACGAGGCGGACGTCGCCTTCATCAAGGCATTGGCGGACGTGCTGCGCGACAATGACCTGACGGAACTGCAAGTCAAACGGGAATACGGTGAAGCGGACAGCCTGAATGTCCGGGTCAGTCGCGTCCAACCGCAAGCCCCCGTGGCACCCGCCCCCATGCAGTACGCGGTTCCCGCAAGCCCTGCCGCCGCTCCAGCCGCCGCGGCCCCGACCGTTGAAATCCCCGAAGATCCAGCCGCGCATCCCGGCGCCGTGACCTCGCCGATGGTTGGCACCGTCTACATGCAGGCCGAGCCTGGTGCCCCCGCCTTCATCAGCGTCGGTACGGCGGTGAAGGAAGGCGACACGCTGCTGATCGTCGAGGCCATGAAGACCATGAACCACATTCCCGCGCCGCGTGCCGGGACGGTCAAACGCATTCTGGTCGAGGACGGCGCCCCCGTCGAATACGGCTCGCCCCTCGTGATCCTCGAATAAGGCCGCGCGATGTTTGACAAGATCCTGATCGCCAACCGGGGCGAGATCGCCCTCCGGGTCATCCGCGCCTGCCGCGAGATGGGCATCAAGAGCGTCGCGGTGCACTCCACCGCCGACAGCGACGCCATGCACGTGCGCATGGCGGACGAGACCATCTGCATCGGACCGGCCGCCGGAACCGAAAGCTACCTGTCGATCCCGGCGATCATCTCCGCCTGCGAGGTCAGCGGTGCGCAGGCGATCCACCCCGGCTATGGGTTTCTTTCAGAGAACGCCCGTTTCGTGCAGATCGTCGAGGACCATGGCCTGACCTTCATTGGCCCCTCTGCCGAACACATCCGCATCATGGGCGACAAGATCACCGCCAAGGAAACGGCGAAATCTCTCGGAATTCCGGTTGTTCCAGGCTCGGCTGGCGGGGTTCCGACACTCGAAGACGCCAAGAAGATCGGCGCGGACTTCGGCTATCCCGTCATCATCAAGGCCACCGCCGGCGGCGGCGGGCGCGGTATGCAGGTGGCGAAGGACGAGGCGTCGATGGAGCGGGCCTTCCAGACCGCCCGCTCCGAGGCCAAGGCCGCCTTTGGCAACGACGAGGTCTATATCGAGAAATACCTGCAAAAGCCCCGCCATATCGAGGTGCAGGTGTTTGGCGATGGCCAGGGCGGCGGCGTGCATCTGGGCGAGCGCGATTGCTCGCTCCAGCGCCGGCATCAGAAGGTCTTCGAGGAGGCCCCCGGTCCGTCGATCACGCCCGAGGAGCGTGCGCATATCGGCGGCATCTGCGCGAAGGCCATCGGTGAGATGGGCTATTCCGGCGCGGGCACCATCGAGTTCCTCTATGAGGACGGGGAGTTCTATTTCATCGAGATGAACACCCGTCTGCAAGTGGAACACCCTGTCACCGAAGCGATTTTCGGTCAGGACCTCGTGCGCGAGCAGATCCGCGTGGCAGCGGGCAACAAGCTGTCCTTCAATCAGGAAGACCTCGTCATCAACGGCCACGCCATCGAGGTGCGGATCAACGCGGAGAAACTGCCGAAATTCTCCCCCTGCCCCGGCAAGATCAGCGCCTTCCACGCGCCCGGCGGTCTGGGTGTGCGGATGGACAGCGCGCTTTATGACGGCTACTCGATTCCGCCCTACTACGACAGCCTGATCGCCAAACTGATCGTGCATGGCCGGGACCGGCCGGAGGCGCTGGCGCGTCTGCGGCGCGCGCTTGGCGAGTTGATCGTGGACGGCATCGACACCACGATCCCGCTGTTCCATGCGCTGTTGCAGGAAAAGGACATCCATACCGGCGCATACAACATTCACTGGCTGGAGAAGTGGCTGGAGGCCGGAGGGCTCGAGTGAGCCATGGGGGGCGAGCACCGCGTCACGCCTGATCTGCTGCTGCATGCTTATCGCTCGGGCATCTTTCCGATGGCCGAGCACCGCGACGACCCGGAGATCTTCTGGGTCGACCCGCGTCGGCGCGGGATCATTCCGCTGGATGGCTTTCACATTTCCCGCAGCCTGGCGAAGGCGCTCCGGCGGGACGATTACCTTGTCACGCTGAACCGGGACTTCGCAGGGGTGCTGGAAGGCTGCGCCGACCGGCCGGAGACCTGGATCAACCCGGAAATCACGGATTTGTACGGCGAACTGCACGCGCTCGGGCATGTGCATTCGCTGGAGGTCTGGATGGAGAATGTGCTGGTCGGCGGTGTCTACGGGGTCACGATCGGGCGCGCCTATTGTGGCGAGTCGATGTTCTCGCGGCGCACCAATGCCTCGAAGATCGGGCTGGCCTGGCTGGTGGACCTGCTGCGGCGGACCGGGTTCACCCTGTTCGATACGCAATTCCTGACCTCGCACCTTGCCTCCCTCGGTGGGCAGGAGATCACCCGGGGCGGCTATCGCGAGCGGCTGGCAGAGGCACTGGAAGGCGAGGCGGACATTCTCTCGGCTCCCCTGGCCTCATCCGGTCAGGACGTGGTGCAGCGCATCACCCAGACGTCATAACGCGGGTGATCGAGCGGGTTGAGCGCCGGCGAGGACGCGATCATCCAGCCGCGATAGACGGGCTGCGCCACGCCCGCCTCCCGGATCGTCAGGAAGGCATAGGCGTCCCCCGCAGGGTTGCCGACCGGAAACCTGCATTCGGACAGGACGATCTCGATCAACCCCTGCTGTACGGAGCTGCCATTGGCCAACGTCACGTCGTTCACCTTGGCGTTGAGCTTGTCCAGCACCCGCAGCACCGCGCCGGTGCCCGGGTTCACCGTTTCCTGCGCCAGAACCGGCGCGGCAACGAGAGCCAGCGCCGCAGTCAACGCGCGCAGGCTCATTCGCTGCTGCTCCCGCCGCCCACGTATTTCAGCAGCAGTGACAGGAGGCTGACCGCGCCCTGCGTGTCGAGAATCTCGTCTCCGGATTCGTAGTTGAAGGGCGATCCACCCGGGCTGATTTCGATGTAATTTCCGCCAAGCAGACCCTCGGAGGCCACGATGATCGCGCTGTCATCGGGAATGGCGATCCCGTCCTGGATGCTGACCACCGTATCGGCGCGGAACGTCTCCCGATTCAGGGCAATGTCCGTCACCGTGCCGACCTTCACCCCCGCCAGGCGCACATCGGTGCCAACGCTGACACCCTCCAGGGAGCGGAAGGAGGCCCGGAGCGGATAGTCCGCCCCGCCAAACTCGAAGCCCGCGCTCTGGATCGCGTAGAAGCCGAAGGCCAAAGCGGCGGCCAGTACGCCGCCGCCCACGATCACTTCCGTGGTGGAATGGGTCATTCGGGGCTCCAGGCCTCGTAGTCGCTGCGGTCCGCAGGCTGAACCCGACGCAGCGAGCCCGCAGGCGCATAGGCCAGTTGCGTACCGGTCAGGTTCTCGACGTGCGGCTTTTCCCAGGTCTTGTGGGTCAGCGGTTTGTCCGTGGGCGGCTCGTCATAGGTGTGATGCAGCCAGCCATGCCAGTCGGGCGACACCCGGCTTGCTTCGGCCTCGCCGTTGTAGATCACCCAGCGGCGCTTGCCGCCGTCGGTCTGGTAGAAGACGTTGCCTTGTTCATCCTCGCCCACCTTGTTGCCATGGCGCCAGGTGTAGATCTGCGTGTTCAGGGTCTGGCCGTTCCACCAGGTCACAGCGCGCAGAAGTGTGTTGAGAATGCCCATGGACGACTCCTGTATCTCTTGCGCCCCTGTATGGCGAAAACCGCACGCCGCGTCCAGTGGCCCGCATGCCGCATCCGGCGGCAAGTGGCGCAGGTTTTGTGAAAAGGCTGGAAGGGTTTATCCTGCCCGCCTAGGTTTGGCGAAAAAGAGCAGCGCGATGAACGATCAGACCACAGCGGTAGAATGCCGGGGCGTGCGGGTGCCCCCGTCACCGTTTCTGACCGAAACCCGGATGAAGCGCATCGCCGAAGGCCGTTACGAACGCGAGGAGATCGCCGGGGCGCTTTCGGTTATCGGAACGTCCGATCGCGTGCTGGAGATGGGCGCGGGGCTGGGCATCGTCGGCGCGGTGATTGCCCTGAACGCGCGGCCGGAGGCAGTGCTGTCGTTCGAAGCCAATCCGAATTTAATCCCGTATATCAAGGTGTTGCACGCGGAGAACGCCCTCGGTGAGCGCATCGCACTGCGCAACGCGGTGCTGGTGACCGCCCCGGACGCGCCAGCGAGCATGCCGTTCTATCTCCGCAGCTCCTTTCTCGGATCGTCGCTGATCGACCAGGACGGCAGGCAAACCGAGCGGGTCGATGTCGCCACCGCGCAGTTCGATGACGTGCGGCAGACGTTCCGTCCGACGGTGCTGGTGATCGACATCGAAGGCGGCGAGCTTGAGTTCCTGCGTCATGCGGATCTGTCGGGTATCCGCGCCGTGGTGATCGAATTCCATCCGAACGTGTATGGGATCGAGGGGGCGAAAACCTGCAAGGACCTGCTCCGCAAACAGGGATTCCGGCAGGAGGAGGCGGTCTCCAGCCGCTTCGTCTGGACCTGTACCCGCGAGATTGCGCCCGCGCTGGAGCACACACCGCCGCCGAGCCCGCACGGCGGCTGGTCGCACAGCCTGCGGGTCGTGCACGGCGCATTGGTGCAGGCCCCGGCGGAGCGGGGGCTGGCGGTGCCTTCGGGCGTCATGACCGCTGAAGGGCAGGACGTCTGCGAGGCACCGCTCTGGCGCAATCGGCGGCGGCTGAACCTGCCTTTCGCACGGCCCGGGGAACCGCTGGAAGAGATTGCCGGGACGTGGTTGTGGGGCGGCGTGCTGTGGCGGAATTTCGCGCATTTCATCACCGAGAGCCCCTGCCGGCTCTGGGGACTGGACCACCTGAAACGTGCGCCCGACGGCATCCTTTTCATCCCCCGTCGTGATCGCCCGGTCGAAGGGCTGCTCGGTTTCCAGCAGGCGTTCTTCGCGGCGTTGGGAATCGAGGTGTCGATCCGCATCGTCCATCCGGCGGCCCGCGTGGAGCGATTGATCGTTCCGGGCCAAGGTTTCGGCATCGGCGACATCAGCGCCGGCACTCCCCCCTTTCGCGCCTACATGGCAGCGCATTTCGGGAAAGATGTAGCGGCCGAAGGGCCAGAGAAACTCTATATCTCGCGCAGCGCGCTTGGCCCATCAAAAGGCGCCCTGCTTGGCGAAGTCCAGTTGGAGGCGCATCTGCGGGCGCAGGGTTACGAGATTTTCCATCCGGAAAACCACGATCTGCGGGTCCAGATCGCCCGCTACAAGGCAGCAAGGACGGTGCTGGCCAGCGAGGGATCGGCGCTGCACCTCTTTGCCTTCGTCGGGCAGGCGCATCAGACGGTCGGGGTCATCGCGCGGCGGCGGTCGGTGGCGACGGATCACATCCTCGCCCACCTGCGCCATTGCACGGGTGCGGAGCCGGTGCTGTTCAACCACCTGTCGCGTGTCTGGACCCATGCGGCTTCGGGCCGCGCCCGTCTGGCGATCGGCGAGCCAGACCTGCCGCGGTTGCAGCAGGCCCTGGTGGACACCGGATTCCTGGCGCCGGGTCCGGTTTGGGACGCTCTGGATATCGGCGACGTAGAGGCGATGCTTGGCGACGGGTATTTCGCAGACTCGCGCCCGCCCGCCGCCTGAAAGCAGCGTCAGGCCGACGCCACCAGCGCCGTCAGTTCGATCTCGATCCGGAACTTCGGGTCGATCAGGTTGCATTCGATCATCGTCGCCGCAGGCGGATTGGCACCGAAGGTCTCGGCGAGCAACGGCCAGCAGGGTTCGAATTCGGCGGCGTCCGGCAGGTAGTAATTCACCCGCACGGCCTTGTCGAAGCCCGAACCAGCCTCCGTCAGCGCCTTGCCGATGGTCGCCAGCGCCGCGCGGCATTGGTCGACGACAGTGTCTCCCTCGCCCACGGTGCCCGCGACATGCACGAAACCCCCGGCGACAACGGCGCGGCTGTAACCGATCTTCGGCTCGAAGACCCCGCCGGAAGAGATGCGTTTGATCATTTTGTCCTCATCTACAGAAAAAGGCGGGGTAAAACCCCGCCCTACCTCGTGTTGCGCGAAACCCTCGATCAGCTGGCCGAGGCTTCCTCTTTTTTCTGGTCGGCGTAGATCATCAGCGGCTTGGCATCCGACATGACCGCCTCCTCGTTGACCACAACCTCCGTCACCTCGTCCATGCCCGGCAGTTCGAACATGGTGTCGAGCAGGATGCCCTCCAGGATCGAGCGCAGCCCGCGTGCGCCGGTCTTGCGCTCGATGGCCTTCTTGGCAATCGCCGTCAGCGCGTCCGGGGTGAAGTTCAGATCGGTGTCTTCCATCTCGAACAGCCGCTGGTACTGCTTGACCAGCGCATTCTTCGGCTGCGTCAGGATGGTGACCAGCGCGTCCTCGTCGAGATCCTCCAGCGTTGCCACCACCGGCAGACGGCCGACGAATTCCGGGATCAGACCGAATTTCAACAGGTCCTCCGGCTCCAGCTCGCGGAACGTCTCGCCGATGCCCTTTTCGCTCTCGTCGCGCACATCGGCACCGAAGCCCATGGCCGAGCCCTTGCCGCGCTGCTTGATGATGCGGTCGAGACCGGCGAAGGCGCCGCCGCAGATGAAGAGGATGTTCGTGGTGTCCACCTGCAGGAATTCCTGCTGCGGGTGCTTGCGCCCGCCTTGCGGCGGCACGGAAGCCACGGTGCCTTCCATCAGCTTGAGCAGGGCCTGCTGAACACCCTCGCCCGAGACGTCGCGGGTGATCGAGGGGTTTTCGGACTTGCGGGTGATCTTGTCGACCTCGTCGATGTAGACGATGCCGCGCTGCGCCCGCTCGACGTTGTACTCGGACGCCTGCAGCAACTTCAGGATGATGTTCTCAACGTCCTCGCCCACGTAACCGGCCTCGGTCAGCGTGGTGGCGTCCGCCATCGTAAACGGCACGTCTAGGATGCGCGCCAGTGTCTGCGCCAGCAACGTCTTGCCGCAGCCGGTGGGGCCGATCAGCAGGATGTTCGACTTCGCCAGTTCGATGTCAGAGGACTTCTGCGCGTGGTTCAGACGCTTGTAGTGGTTGTGCACCGCAACCGAAAGCACGCGCTTCGCCTTTTCCTGGCCAATCACGTAGTCGTCGAGCACATTGCAGATCTCGCGCGGCGTCGGCACGCCTTCGGAGGCCTTGAGCCCAGCGCCTTTCGTCTCCTCGCGGATGATGTCCATGCACAGCTCGACGCATTCATCGCAGATGAAAACCGTCGGCCCGGCGATCAGCTTGCGGACCTCATGCTGACTCTTGCCACAGAAACTGCAGTACAGAGTGTTCTTGCTGTCACCGCCTGAATTCGTCGCCATCTTGCACCTTTCCTGGCAGCCCACCGTCCGCGGATCGGATCGGAGAACGTGCCGTCAATTCGCACTGTCTGCCCCTGTTCCCGTCAGCTTATGGCAGCCAAAAGGGGCGGGCAATCCGAAAGTTTGCCCCGCCCCGGGTTAGGGCAGGGCACTCTGTTTATTTGCCGGAGTCCGCGTCCGGCGCCTCGCGAGAGGTCACGATTTCATCAATCAGGCCCCATTTCTTGGCATCTTCGGCACTCATGAAATTGTCCCGCTCCAGCGCGCTTTCGACCGCCTTGAGGGTCTGGCCGGTGTGCTTCACGTAGATTTCATTGAGGCGGCGCTTCAGTTTCAGCGTCTCCTCGGCGTGGATCATGATGTCCGTCGCCTGACCCTGGTAGCCGCCGGAGGGCTGGTGCACCATGATGCGGCTGTTCGGCAGCGAGAAGCGCATGCCGGCCTCACCGGCGGTCAGCAGCAGCGAGCCCATGGAGGCCGCCTGTCCGATCACGAGCGTGGAGACCTTCGGCTTGATGTACTGCATGGTGTCGTAGATCGACAGGCCCGAGGTCACCACGCCGCCGGGGCTGTTGATGTACATCGAGATTTCCTTCGACGGGTTTTCCGCCTCCAGATGCAGCAGCTGCGCGACGATCAGGCAGGACATGCCATCATGCACCGGCCCGTTCACGAAGATGATACGCTCCTTGAGCAGGCGCGAGAAGATATCGTAGGCACGCTCGCCCCGGCTGGTCTGTTCGACCACCATCGGCACCAGCGTGTTCATGTAAACGTCAATCGGATCTTTCATCGGATACCTGCCTCTACTCGAGTCTTGATTAGGATGCCTAAAGCCTAGGAGTTTATAGAGTCTTAGTGCCGCCCCCAGACACCCGCAAGGGGCGGGGGAAATTTACGGGCGTCTTGCCGCAATTGCCGGCTGCACTAACTTTGTTCGCATCGCGGTTTCCAGGCTTCGAAGGGGCTTTTCATGCGTGTTCTGAACGACTTTCCGCCGACACGGCTGGCCGGGCTGGCGCGGCTTGCGGATTTCGCCCCGAGGGCGGGGCGGGCCTATGCGGCGCGGCGGAATTTTGATCCCGGTCCGGACGGGCGCGCCGCCGTTTCGGGTTTGTCGCCCTACCTGCGGCACCGAGTCGTCACCGAAGAGGAGTGCCTGAAGGCCATTCTTGCCCGTCATTCGCCGACCGAGGCGCAGAAGTTCCTGCAGGAGGTGCTCTGGCGCACATACTGGAAAGGCTGGCTGGAAATGCGCCCCGGCGTGTGGCCGCAATACCAGGCCGCGCTGCGCCAGCGTCTGGACGAGGTGCAGACCCAGTCCGGCCTCCGGGACCGTTGGGAAGCGGCCTGCAAGGGCGAGACCGGCATTACCTGTTTCGACGCCTGGGCGCGGGAATTGGTCACGCGCGGGTATCTGCACAACCACGCGCGCATGTGGTTTGCGTCGATCTGGATCTTCACGCTGCGGTTGCCGTGGGAGCTCGGCGCGGATTTCTTCCTGCGCCATCTGGTGGACGGCGACGTGGCATCGAACACGCTGTCGTGGCGGTGGGTCGCGGGAATACAGACGCCGGGCAAGACCTACCTCGCCACGGCGGAGAACATCGCGCAGTTCACCGAAGGCCGGTTCAGCCCGGCTCCCGGCGAACTGGCGGATCACGCCGAGCCGATCCCTGCCCCGCCCCTGCCGGAGCGCATCGCTCCCCCGGAACAGCACCGTTTCGACACGACCAGGCGCACAGCGCTCATCCTGCACACCGACGACCTTTCGCCGGGCTGGCTGCTGATGAACAGCGGTCTTTCGCCGGTCGGAACGGCAACGCTCTGCGGGCACCCGGGACTGACGCCGCTTCAGGTCTCTCCCAATGTCATCGCGTGGAAACGCGCCGCCATCGAGAACGCCTGCGGGCGCAGCTTCGGCAGCTTCGGGGAGGTCACGCACGGCCTCGGCACGGCGCAGGCGCTGGAGGACTGGGCAAAGGACCTCGGCGCGGAACAGATCGTCACGCCCTACGCGCCGGTTGGTCCGGTCGCGGATGTTCTGAAACAAATCAACGGGTTGCCGGTGATCCAGCCATTGCGACCGCTCGACCTGCAGGCCTGGCCGCATGCCACCGCAGGCTTCTTCAAGTTCAACGGGCAGATCCCCGGCCTTCTGGACCAACTGCTGCCGAAACGGGCGGCCTGACGGTCAGGTCGCCTCGTGCCCGATGGTTCGCGCCCCACTGCAGCGATGCGCCTCGCACTCCAGTTCCAGCGTCACGTGGGTCAGCCCGTGCGCCTCTGACAGCCGCAGCTTGACCGCCTGCTTGATGGCATCGGCGCGGCTCCAGGCGCCGGTTTCGATCACGACGTGCGCCTCCAGCGACGTGCGGTGCTCGTCCAGCTGCCACAGGTGCGCGTGGTGGACGTCGCGCACGCCATCGACCGCCCCGGCGGTCTCGAGCACCGCCTCCGGTGCCATCTGCGGCGGGCTGCCAAGCATCAGGATGCGCACCACGCCGCTGATCTCGCTGAAGGCCATCCAAAGGATGTAGCCTGCGATCAGCAGCGTCACCAAAGGGTCCACCCAGGTCCAGCCGAACAGCAGGATCAGCGTCCCGGCGAGGATCACCGCAACGGAGCCGAGCGCATCGGCAAGGTTATGCAGGAAGGCGGCGCGGATATTGGCGCTGTCCTTCGACATCGAGTAGGTCAGCGCCGCCGTGACGAGGTCCACGACCAGCGCGATCCCGGCAATGACGATCACCAGCCAGCCGGTGACCGGTTCGGGCGCGAAGAAGCGCATGACCGCCTCGTAGATCAGGTAGAGGCCGATGACGATCAGTGTCGTCAGGTTGATCAGCGCCGCCACCAATTCCGCCCGGCCATAGCCGAACGTCATGTCCGAATCCGCCGGGCGCCGGGCGATCTTCCGCGCCCAGAAGGCGATGACGAGGCTGATGGCATCGGAGAAATTATGCAGCGCGTCGGCGATCATCGCGAGGCTGCCGGACAGCACGCCGCCGACGACCTGCGCGACGGTCAGCAGGATGTTGACACCAACCGCGGCTGCGACGCGGCGGTCACCGGCTTCGGGATCGACGTGGTGATGATGGTGGTGGTGATGATCATGGGGCATGACCACAATGGGCGCCTGCCGGGCCCAAAGGTCAAGGGGCAGCCCGGTCGGTCGCCCCCGACAGATCGTCACATCGCGCCGGTCATCCGAACATGTCGGCGGTGATACCTGCGTACCAGCCGAGGCTTTCCTCGTAGGTGCGCTTGCGCAGGTCCGCATCCTCTCCGGTCTGGCTGACGAAGCTGGAGACACTGGCGATCTTCTCGTCGGTCGGCTCGTAGGCCGCGCCGACCTTCACCCCGTCATCCGGCGCGATCAGCGACCAGCAGGTGTTGGAGTATTTCGCCGGGAACACCCGGGAGCCGGTCAATGCCCCGCGCACCGCCATCGCCGCCACCTTCGCCTGCGAATTGGCGGAGAAGCCGGATTTTGGCATGTCGCCCTGTGCGCAGGCATCGCCGAGGATGAAGACATTCTCGTCCATCCGGCTCTGCATCGAATGACCATCCACCGGCGCCCAGTTGCCCTCCGACAGCCCCGCCGCGTCGCAGATCGCGCCCGCCTTCTGCGCCGGGATGACGTTGCACACGTCCGCCTTGACGATCTCCCCGTCGATGTCGACTTCCATGGCATCGGGATTCACCGAGACATTGCCGCCGCCGAAATCCGGTCCAAAGCGCTCGATCATGCCGCCATAATGCTTCTGCCAGCCTTCCTCGAAGAGCGCCTGCTTGGAGAATTTCTCCTTGGGATCGGCGATGATGATCTTCGCCGTCGGGTTGGTCTCCTTGAGCACATGCGCCACCATCGAAATCCGCTCATACGGCCCCGGCGGGCAGCGGTAGGGGTTCGGCGGCGCGACCATGACATAGGTGCCGCCCTCCGGCATCGCCGTGATCTGCCGCCTGAGCAGTTCCGATTGCGTGCCGGCCTTGTAGGCGTGCGGCATCCGGGTCTGGGCAGAGAGGTCCCAACCGGGCACCGCCCCATCGACAAAGTCGATGCCGGGGCTGAGGATCAGCCGGTCATACGGCACCTTGCCGCCACCCGCGAGGGAGACGGTCTTCGCATCGCGGTCCACGCCAATGGCCCAGTCATGCACCACGTTGATACCGTATTCGGCGGCCAGTGTGCCGTAGCTGTGGCCGATGCTGGAAAGCTCCCGGAAGCCGCCGATGTAGAGGTTCGAGAAGAAGCAGGTGTAGTACATTCGTGTCGGCTCGATCAGCGTAACGTCTATCTCGCCTTTGGAATCCCTGGCGATGTAGCGCGCCGCCGTGGCCCCGCCGGCGCCGCCGCCGACAACGACAACGTTCGGCTTGCCGTGGCTGGCGGCCTGCACCATGGGCGCAGCCAGCGCCGCCATGCCGGTGCCAAGGAAAATGCGTCTGTTGATCGTCATGTCTTGTCTCCTCCAACTGTTTTGAAAACCCCGGGCTTGTTCTGTTCTTGTCCGGGCAACCTGTGCGGCGGTCCCGCACGAAAAACGCCCCGCAGGTCGCGCTGCGGGGCGTATCTGAAAAATCCTGAAGTGAGGCGGCCCGGACGTGCTGCGCCGGGTCCCGGGGGCCTGCTCAGGCGGGCAGGAAACCGAAGGCCGCCGCCAGGGCGAACACCCCCGCCAAAATCACGATACCACGCCGAAAAGTCATCTTTTTTCCCGAAATCACTGTGGGTCCTGCCGACGCAAGACCGGACAATCCGCGCGCTCGCGTCACACCTTGCCGGGGTCAGGCCCGTCAAGACCGCGAGGCACGCCATGAGTGTCGCCTGATTTTCACTTCGGGAAAACTGTGGAATTCCGGACCCCTCCGTTACTCGATGGTGGCGAAATAGGCCGCGAGCGCGGCAATCTCCTCGTCCGACAGCCGCCCGGCCATCATCTGCATCACCGGATGCGGGCGCATCTGGCGCTTGTAGGCATGCATGGCGACGACGAAATCCTCCTCCGGCCAGTAGACAATCGAGGGAATGCCCGCGTCCGCCCCATCGCGCTTGTGGCAGGTCAGGCATTCGGAGGCGAGGTATTCGCCGTAGTCCCGGTCCCCGACGAGGGCGAGGATCTCCGGCGGCAGGTCGACCTCCCGCAGCACGGCGGTCGGCTCGGCTTCGGGGATGTCCTGCGGGCTGGCGGTGAAGCTGCGCAGGTAGGCGAGCACGTCGTGCCGATCCTGCGCGTCCCTGATCCCGCGAAACGACATGCGGGTGCCGGAGACCAACGCCCGCGGGTTCTCGATGTAGGCGTCGAGACGGGCATAGTCCCAGACCATGCCGTCACTGTGGGCCCGCTCCATCGCCTTGGAGTAGCGAAAGCCCTCAACGTCTCCGGCCCGGCGGCCGAAGATGTTGTTGAGATGCGGACCGGCGCGGTTCTCCGCCTCCGGCCCGATCTGGTGGCAGCCGCTGCAATGGCGGAACACAAGAGCGCCGTTGTCCTTGTCTCCGATCAGTTCCGCGTCCTGCTGGGACAGCGCGGCCCCTGGAAGGGCCAGCGCCAGAAGCAGGACAAGGGCACGCGCGGCCATGGTTCTTACTGCGAGACGGACTTCAGATACTCGACAACCGCGTCGAGTTCGTCGTCCTTGCGCAGACCGGCAAAGGACATCTTGGTGCCCTTCACGTAGCCCTTCGGGTTGGCCAGGAAGGCGTGCAGGGCTTCGGAGTCCCAGGCGCCGTCCATGCCGGCCATCGTGTTCGAGTAGTTGAAGCCATCGACGCTGCCGATGTCCCGTCCAACCACGCCGTTCAGCTGCGGGCCGGTGCGGTTCTGCGCCCCCTCGCCCACCTGGTGGCAGGCCTTGCACTTCTTGAAGACCTTTTCGCCAGCGGAGACGAGGTCCGCATCCAGCGCGGCGGTTTCCATCGGTGCCGGCGCTTCGGCGGCGGCGGTGGCCTCCTCGGCGGCAGGTGCTTCGGCGACGGTTTCCTCGACAGCGGTGTTCGTGGCTTCGGCTTCCGGCTCGGCGGCGGCCTCTTCCATCGCGGTATCCGTGCCGCCGTGATCCGGCGTCACGTCAAGCACCGTGGCCCGCATCGTGATCTCGACGTTGTCCTTGCAGTTTTCCATGCAAGGCTCGGTCCGCCAGATCGGGTACTCCGTCTCGGCGCGGTCGTCGACGATGAAGCCGTCGGCGTTCGGCATCTGCACCTGATCCCAGGTTTCCTTCGACAGCTCGAACTCGTCGTCGATGATGTCGTTGGAGTAGAGGATATAGGCCACGATCGCGTAGACCTCGTCGTTCGACAGCGTCTGCGCATTGCCAAAAGGCATGGAGCGGTGGACATAGTCCCAAACCGTCGAGAGATAGGGCCAGTAGCTGCCCACGGTCTTCAGCGGATCGTCGTCCGCCAGCGTGCCGTCACCGCCCGCCAGCTTTGGCCAGTTGTCGACGCCCTCGGCGAAGGAGCCATGGCAGACCGCGCAATTCTCCTCGAAGATCGCCTCGCCGTCGGCGGCATTGCCGGAGCCGTCCGGCAGGCCGGTGCCATCGGGGCTGACATCCAGGTTCCAGGCCGCAATTTCCTCCGGCAGCGCCTCCCGGCCAAGCCCGAACCGCGTGCCGGTGCTGGCCTCATCGGCCTGCGCGGCGGCAACGAGCAGCGTATCGCCCGTGTCTTCCGTGGTCTCCACGTCGGCAGTTTCCACGGTCGCGGGCGCGGTGGGTTCCGCCGCAGCGGCCTGCACCGGGGCGACCGGCTCCGGGATCGGGGCGGGCAGCGCGGTCAGGGTGCGGGGATGGGCCGGGAAACCGGCGACATTGCGGTCCGCGAAGTTGTAGGCCGCGGTGCCCAGCACCACGAGGCCGAGCGTCGTGGCGCCGAAAAGCTTAAGAGACTTCGACATTTTCGGCCTCTCCATTGGATTTCACATGCCAGGTCTGGATGCAGTTGTTGTGGTAGATCGAGTTCAGGCCGCGCACCTCGCGCAATTGCGCCTTGGTCGGCTGGACATAGCCCGTCTCGTCGATGGCGCGGGATTGCAGCAGCATCTCCTCGCCGTTCCAGGTTGTGTCGAGGTAGAAACGGGTCAGCGCCTTATCCTCGCCGTCCTTGGCCAGCCGCGCGGTCTCCCAGGTCTTGCCGCCGTCCTTGGAGACGTCGACGCGGGTGATGCGGCCATGCCCGGACCAGGCCATGCCGGTGATGACCAGCGGGCCGTGACCGTGGGTGATCGGCGCCTGCGGGCTGGGCGAGGTGACCACGGATTTCGCATCCATGACCCAAGTCCACTTGCGCGAGGTGCCATCGGCCAGCGTATCCGTGTACTTGGAGGTTTCCTCGCGGCTCTCGACCGGGCCGTCCATGACCTCGACGCGGCGCAGCCACTTGACCCACATGTTGCCTTCCCAGCCCGGCACCACGAGGCGCACCGGGTAGCCATGCTCCTTGCGCAGCGCCTCGCCATTGGCCTTGAACGCTACCAGAACGTCGTCCATCGCCTTTTCCATCGGGATCGAGCGGCCATTCGAAGACGCATCGGCGCCCTCTACATAAACCCACTTGTCCTTCAGATCGCCCGCCGCATCGAGCCCCGCCTCGGCAAGGATCGTGCGCAGCGGCACGCCGGTGTATTCCATGTTGTGGATCATGCCGTGGGTGAACTGCGCGCCATTGAGCTGCGCCCCCGCCCATTCCATGCCGGTATTCGCCGCGCATTCGAGGAAGTAGACATGCTGCTCTCGCGGGAAGCGTTCGAGATCGGCGTAGGAGAAGACCAGCGGCTTGTCGACCAACCCGTTGATCATCAAACGATAATCGTCCTTGGACAACTCGATCGCGCCCGAATGATGACGCTCGAAGGCGCAACCCTGCGGGGTGATGGTGCCGTCGAGCGCATGGATCGGCGTGAAGTTGATCGAGCTGATGGTGTCGGCGGTCAGCCATTCCACGTTGCGGCGGATGACATCCGACTCGTACTTGATCGGCAGGCCGTAGGGGGTCGCGTCAACGCCGTCGCCGAAGCCGTTGGCCCAGGGCTGAACCTCGGTGATCAGCGGATCGGGACCGGCAGCCCGGGCCACGGTTGCGGCGACGGTGCCCGCCCCGATGGCCGCGGCGCCGGTCAGGAACTGACGGCGCGACGCGCCCTTGTTCTCTGTGCTCATGGCAATCTCCAGATTAAGAGTGCTTCGTTAAGGGTGAGCCGGCCCGTCTCAGGGCCGGATATAAGCGTATCCCTGCTCCTGCAGGTCGATGAGGCGGACAACGCCGGAGGGTGTCATCTGCGCTTCGCTCATCAGGAGAACATCGGCACCGGCCTTCTTCGACATGGCGCGATGGGTGTTCTCGCAGGCGGAGAAGGTCAGGTTGTCCATCTCCAGCGACATCGCCGAGATGCGGTCCGCGACCGGGCTCTTGCCCTCGACGAACATCAGCAGGCCCGGACCGTAGGCCACGACCTCGACGACCACCGTGTCGCCCTGGCTCTCGTAGTAGCTGGCCAGGTTCGCCACATTGTTCAGGGCCATGTTCATGACCTGGGCATCGCCCTCGTCCACATGCACGGCCACATGGTGCGTCTTGCCTTTGGCAAAGGCGCTGGTGGCAAGGGTCATGGCAAGGGCTGCGGTGACAAGAAGTCGCTTCATGGTCGGGTCCTCCTCCCGGGGGCTCGCCTCAGAGCCCGGTGACAGTGACGCTGGTGTTTTCCTGCAGGTTCACGGTGCCAAGCTTGCGGATGTGGCTTTCGACCACGTCCCAGATCTGCGGCCCCTCGGTGCCCTCATTGACCGAAGCCCAGCCCGCGACGACGTAGTTCTTCGCAGGGTCGATGGCCTCGCCGGTCTTGAGCAGGGTCATGTCGCTGATGCGCTCGCCCTGCGGCTTGCTGACGTCGATGCGGTAACCCATGCCGCCGATGCGGACCATGTCGCCGCCCTGCTGGTAATAGGGATCGGGGTTGAAGATGTTGTCGGCAACGTCCTCAAGGATCACCTTGATGAATTCCCCGGTCATTTCCGTGCGATAGGCCTCACCATAGGTCATGGAGGTGACGTTCCAGATGTCCTCGCGGGTGATGTCGTCGCCGGGGATCAGGCTCGGCCCCCAGCGCACACCGGGCGACATGGCGATATCGGCCTCGCGCTCGGACATCAGCGCGTCGCAGATCAGGTCGTCCCAGGAGCCGTTGAAGTTGCCCCGGCGGTAGAGCATCGTGTCGGTCTGGCCGATGACTTCGGACAGCTCGGCCTCGTAGGGCGCGCGCTGTTCGTCGATGACCGCGGCGACTTCCTTGTCGGGCTCAATCACGTCCGAGAAGATCGGGATGAGCTTGTGGCGGAAGCCCATCATCCGGCCATCGCGCACGTCGAGGTCGACGCGGGAGACGAACTTGCCGTTCGACCCCGACGCGATGATGATGGTCTCGCCGACCAGCACCGGCTCGGGCAGCGCGTCATGGGTGTGACCCGACAGGATCACGTCGATGCCCGTCACCTTGCTCGCCATCTGCTTGTCGACGTCGAAACCGTTGTGCGAGAGGCAGACCACAAGCTCCGCCCCCGCGGCGCGGACCTCGTCCACCATCGCCTGCATGTTCTCGTCGCGGATGCCGAAGCTGTACTCCGGGAACATCCAGCGCGGGTTGGCAATGGGCATGTAGGGGAAGGCCTGACCGATCACCGCGATCTTCACGCCGCCGCGCTCGAAGAATTTGTAGGGCGGGAAAAGCTCCGTCGGCTCGTCCCATTCCGCATCGAAGATGTTCTGGCCGAGGGCCGCGAAGGGCAGCCCCTCGACGATTTCCTGCACCCGCTCGGAGCCGAGGGTGAACTCCCAATGGAAGGTCATCGCGTCGGGCTTCAGCGCGTTCATCACGTTGACCATGTCCTGCCCCGCGGTGTGGTAGCAGGTGTAGGAGCCGTGCCAGGTGTCGCCGCCGTCGAGCAAAAGAGCGTCCGGCCGCGCGGCACGGATCGCATTGATCACGGTCGCCACGCGGTCCAGACCACCGACCTTGCCGTAAGCCCGGGCGAGGGAGGAGAAATCGCCGGAGCTGAGGGCATAATGGGAGGGAGACCCATCGTCGATGCCGTAAAGCTTGCGGAAATCGGCGCCGGTGACGTGCGGCACTTGCCCCTTGTTGCCGCCGACGCCAATGTTGATCGACGGTTCACGGAAGTAGATCGGCTTGAGTTGCGCATGGATGTCGGTGACGTGGATCAGGCTGACATTGCCGAAGGTGTCGAACTCCAGCAACTGGTCCTGGGTCAGGGCCTGCTGTGCGGCCAGACGCGCCCAGTTGCCGAAACCGGACGCACCCACCAGGGCCGATGCGGCCATGGACACCTGCAGAAAATCGCGTCTTGAGATCATGGGAGGGGCTTTCTTTCTCTTTCGCGACACACATGCGCATGTGTGAATAAGATGGTGACAAGAAACCCCGCCGCCGACATCGGCGGCGGGGGGCCGGGTTGGCTTAGTTGCGGACCGAGGGGCCTTCGACCGATAGGCCGTTGCCACGGGAGGCGACGTAGAGCTCCAGCGCGAGGAACTCTTCGGAGCCGGGGCTGAAGGTCTCGGCGCGGGTGTCGCGCACGCAGCCCTTGAAACGGCCCTGCGGGCTGGTCATCTTCGTGTCCTTCAGGCGGTACACGGGGAATCCGTTGATCTGACCCTGGGACAGGTGATCGGCCCGGATGTAGTTCCCGTAGTTCTGCTCGTGGCAGTTGGCGCAGCTGAGTTCCAGCTGGCCGTACCGGGTGTAATACATCTCCTTGCCCTTCTCCCACATCTCGGAGACCGGCCCGTCGATCGCGACGTTCACAGGCATGCCGCGCGAGACGGCAGACAGCAGGGTTTCCATGGAAACGGCAACGGCGGCGTCATACTTCCAGGCTTCGGCACCCATCCGGTTCACCCGGCAGTCGTTCACCTGCATCTGCAGGTTGCGCAGCTCACCCGCGGCCTCGTTCCACTTCGGATAGACCGCCCGCACACCGGCCATGTCCTCGGGAGCGCCGTGGCAATCCGCGCAGGACTTGCCCTCGGAACCGTCCGCCGTGTTCCAGACGTCGCGGGCCTGGTCGGCGTAGATCATGCCGGGGTTGTCGAAATCGTCCATTTCCATGGCCTGGGTGTCATCGTCGCGGAAATGCCAGCCCGAGATGATCTCGGGCAGCGCGCCGTCGAGATGCGCCGGGGCCTCGGTCTTGGTGACCATCTCCAGTTCGCCATTGATGACGAGGGTGTCGTCATCGGCTCCGCCCGCCATCACCATGGGGGCGGCCAGCAGTGCGGCAATCGCCGTCAGTGCCTTGAATTTCATGTTTGTATCCCTCCCGTTTGGTGCCTGCCCCGCCGGAGCGACGGAGCAGGAATGACCTCAGCCGATCGCGATCGGCTTGGTGTCCTCGTAGATGGAGCCATCGTCATCGTACCAGGTGAACTTGAACTCGCCCGCTTCCGCGACGGTGGCGTCGAATTCGAAGTACGGGTTGGTCGAGATCGCCGGTTCCATCTTGATGTCGATCACGGACTGGCCGTTCAACTCGCAGGTGAAGCGGTTGATGATCGAACGCGGGATCGGGTTGCCGTCGCCATCCTTGCGCTGACCCGATTCCATCTGGTGGGAGATCAGGGTCTTGATGGTGATGACCTCACCAGCCGACGCGGACTTGGGGACCTTGACGCGGGGTTTTGCATCAGATGCCATGATAGATATCTCCTGTTGAGCCTCAGCCGCCGCAGCCGCCGATGGTGACCTTCACGGTCTTGGTTGCACGGCCGAACGAGCCGTCGGCGAGCTGGGCAATCGCGACCACGTCCTGCGTTCCTGCGAGGCGGATACGGGTGGAGGCGGATTGAGACCCCGCGAGCGGTCCGAAGCGGAAGGTTGCGACACCCGGTGTAGGGTTGCCGGTGGCGAGCAGCAGGATCGCCGTCGCACCTTCCGAAGACACGGCCACCGGCACGGTGTTGCCGTTCTCGGCGATTTCCGGCGCGGTCAGATCGACGCCGCCATCGGCGACGGCGGCCCCGCCGGTGAATTCGTTGATGACATCCTCGACCGCGGCATTGGCGCGGAACGGCAGGAAGGTCATCAGGGCTGCACCGGCACCGAGCGCCAGCGTTTCACGACGTGTGAACTCCATCGTTCTTTCTCCTTGAACCTGGTTCAGGTCAGCTGTCCTTGAGCGTCATCAGGAACGCGACCACATCTTCGATTTCCTGCGCCGACAGAATCGGCGGCAGGTCGGCGGGCGCCGCCTTGCCGGTGTACGCATCACCGGGGCGGATGAACCCGCTGGTCTTGTAGAAGGCCGGCATGACCGTGCCTTCGAACGTCATCTTGGCGTTGGCGACGATGCCACGCAGCTCTTCGGCGGAGCGGTATTCGCCCACACCGGACAGCTCCGGGCCAACCTCGCCCTGGAACGGCACGTCCGGCAGCGCGCTCACCTGGTGGCAGGAGACGCAGTTGCCCATCGACTTGTTCGAAAAGATCTTGGCACCGTTCGCCGCGTCGCCCTCCATGCCGGACAACGACACCGCGACTTCGCCGGACTCTCCGAACTGGACATCGTCGGGGGCCACGGTCTCGGCGAAAGCCGCCCCTGCGATCAGCGTTGCCGCCATCGTGATTGCTGTAAGCCTCATATTCCCTCCCTAGGCCTTTGGCTGTGCCCTCGCGGGCCTTCGTGCGCATCTGGCTGGTGTATACCGTAGGCCACCGGACCCCGCGAACGCAACAACAAATTCACAGAAGTGAATTAATACTTCTTAAGTCTCGGTTCAGTCGGTCGATCCGTTGCTGCGCTCCTGGATCATCCGCGCGTGGTATCGCTGAAAATCCTCTCCGTTATCAAGGGCGTATCGCTTTTCGTTCACCCAGGTGAACATGTCCAGCGTGGTCCCGATCCCGAAGGCCCCCGGCATCACCGCAACCGCCGCACGCGCCCCGGATTCGCCCTCGGGCACCGCCTCAGGGAAGAAGACGATGTTCGGCGTGAAGAGCACGTTCCACTTCCGGGCGAGGTCTTTTTCGGAAAGCGATTCCCCGTCGAAGTCGGTCACCTCGGTATCGCCATGCAGGTTCACCTGAACGACAAAGAAGTTCTCCGCGATGTAGCTGCTGAGGCCCGGATCGACAAAAACCTCTTCGTGCATCTTCTGGCAGTAGATGCAGCCGCGCTGCTCCACGAAGACCACCAGCCGCTTGCCCTCGGCGTTCGCCTCGTCCAGGTCCTCGCGCAGGTCCTTGAACGTGTCGCGCATCCAGGTTTCCTTGTGGAGACCGTCGTCACCGACCTCTGCCGCCAGCACCGGCATGGCCAAGACCATGGCAAGCGCCGTTCCCATCCAGTGTTTCATCCGATCCTCCCGATCAACTCAGCGATGTCCAGTTCGGGAACGTGTCGATCATCCATTGCGCGATCACGTTCACCGAGTTCGTGGCAATCAGTATGGCAAATACGATCAGCATGACCCCCATCACCTTTTCGACATACTGCAATTTGCTCCGGTGCCGCGCCGTCCATTTCAGGAACGGGCCGGAGAACAGGGCCGCGACCACGAAGGGGGCCGTCATGCCGATGCCGTAGACCAGAAGCAGAAGCCCGCCGCGCCAGATGTCACCCATGCCGCTGGCGATCATCAGGATCGACGCCAGCGCCGGGCCGACGCAGGGCGTCCAGCCGAACCCGAAGGCCAGGCCCATGAGGTAGGCTCCCAGGATCGTGGTGGGCTCTGCCGTGCTTTCCAGCCTGGCCTCCCGATAGAGAAACCCGATCCGGATCACACCGAGGAAATGCAGTCCGAACACGGTAAGGATTGCCGCTGCCACCCATTTCAGCTGGTCGATATAGGTGGCGAAGGCCTGCCCGACCGCCGTCGCGCCCATGCCCAGAAGCACAAAGATCGTCGTGACGCCAGCTGCGAAGAAAAGCGCCGAGACGATCAGCCGACGCTGCGCCCCCGGAGCGATTCCCGCGTCATCCCTCAACTCCGACATGGAGATGCCGGCCATGTAACACAGGTAAAACGGCACCATCGGCAGGATACAGGGAGTGAAGAAGCTCAATAGTCCCGCAAATGCCGCACCCGCGAAAGAAATGTCGAACACCGGCGCCCTCCGCCTTGATCAATTCACATATTCAGATTACGTATTGGGTCAGTCAAGTGACATTCGGTGTGCCATGGCAATCAGCTCAATCCTGCGCGCTTCGGCGCTCGGCTTCGGCCTATGCGCCGGCGCGGCCGGTGCCGGGGAGATCCGGCTCGTGATGGTCGAACAACCCGGCTGCGCCTATTGCGCCGCCTGGGACGACCAGATCGCGCCTGCCTATGACAAGACCGAGGAAGGTCGTTTTGCCCCGCTGGTCCGCGCGGATCTGCACATGGGACCGCCCGAAGGCATCACTTATGCCCGCCCGGTCAACTTCACCCCCACGTTCATCCTGATCGACGACGGAGTGGAAATCGCCCGCATGGAAGGGTATGTGGGAGAGGATTTTTTCTGGCCCGTTTATGCCAGGCTGCTCGAAGAAAACACCCCGTTCGAGCCCGCATTGAATTGAGGACACTCCGACCATGAGCCAGGCCCTGCCCGTCCTGCACGACGATCTGACCGAAGCCGAGCTGGACACCATCGTCGAAAAGGCCACGACCGCGTCGGCCTTCCTCAAGGCGATCAGTCACGAGGGCCGGCTGATGATCCTGTGTCACCTCGTGACCGGCGAGAAATCCGTGACCGAGCTGGAGGACCTGCTCAGCGCCCGCCAGGCCGCCGTCAGCCAGCAGCTCTCCCGCCTGCGCCTCGAAGGGCTTGTGGTGCCGCGCCGGGATGGCAAGGCGATCTATTACCGCCTCGCCGACGACCGCCCGCGCAAGATGCTGGAATGCGTCTACGAGCTGTTCTGCAAGGACGCGGACTGAGCGGACCCGCCCCCCGGGGCACGAGTCCCGTTGCGCAAGCGCCTTTCGTATCGCATATTGCGGATATGAACTGTCAGGTCAGGAGGAGGCCGGACGTGTTTGAACTCCTGTCGGAACATCACTGGGTTGCACTGTTCGGCCTGCTCGGCGGGTTGTGCCTCGGCCTTGCGGCCCGGCTTGGCCGCTTCTGCACCCTCGGTGCCATCGAGGATGCGCTTTATGGCGAAAGCTACGTCCGGATGCGGATGTGGGGCGTGGCCATCGGCGTGGCCGTGCTCGGCAGTTTTGCCCTGATGGCCACCGGCTGGCTTGTCGATACCAGCACCTATTACCTGTCGATCCGCTGGATGCCCATGGCGTCCATCGCGGGCGGCCTCGTGTTCGGCTATGGCATGGCGCTCTCCGGGAACTGCGGCTACGGCGCGGTGGCGCGGCTCGGCGGTGGCGATCTGCGCAGTTTCGTCATCGTGCTGGTGATGGGTGTGTCGACCTATGTCGCCCTCTCCGGCCCCCTCGCCCCCGCCCGCGAGTTCCTCTTCCCGCAATCGGACGTGACCTTCGGCGAGACCCCGCCGGGCCTCGCCAACTACCTGAGCGCCGCAAGCGGTCTCTCCGTTCCGGTGATCGGCATGGCTATCGGCCTGGTCTTCCTCCTCGGCTCCGCCGCGTCGAGGGACCTCTGGAAGAAGCCGCAACAGGTGCTTTGGGCTGCTGTCGTCGGCCTCGGCGTGATCATTGGCTGGGCTGGAACGGCCTGGGTCGCCCGGGTCGGGTTCGAGGCGCTGCCGGTGGTCTCCCACAGCTTCGCCGCCCCCTTGGGCGAGTCGATACTTTGGTGGATGACCGGCTCCGCACGGCCCCTGTCCTTTGCCGTGGGTTCAATCGCCGGGGTCTGGCTCGGGGCATTCATCGGCTCGACGATCAAGGGGCATTTCCGTTGGGAAGCCTGCGAGGACCCGCGCGAACTGCGGCGCCAGATCCTCGGCGCGGCGCTGATGGGCGTCGGTGCGGTAACGGCGTTGGGATGCTCCGTCGGTCAGGGCCTCTCGGCCTTCTCGGTGCTGGCTGTCTCCGCGCCGGTCACGTTCCTGGCGATCTTCGCCGGGGCGGCACTGGGGCTGCGTCAGTTGATCGTCGGGTTCCAGCCCGCCGAATGAGCCCTTCGGCGGGGGGGGGGGGGGGCCCCCCCACCCCCCCGCGCCGCCGGGGGGGGGGGAACCCACCCCCCCC
>NZ_JBNAGK010000006.1:24647-184963 GCF_049803835.1 Tropicibacter sp. S64
CGCCGGGGCGGCCCTGGGGGTGCGTCAGTTGATCGTGGGGTTCCAACCCACCCGCCGCGTCAGTCGAATTCCCGGAGCCGCGCCACATAGCGCGCCAGCGTGTCGATCTCCAGGTTCACCCGGTCACCGACTCGCGCCTTTCCCCAGGTCGTCACCTCCTTGGTGTGCGGGATGAAGTTGATGCCGAAATCGCAACCCTCCACCTCGTTCACCGTCAGCGACGTGCCGTTCAGCGCCACGGAGCCCTTCGGCGCGATGTATTTCGCGAGGTTCTCCGGCGCGCGCAGGGTCACCCGCGTGCTGTCGCCCTCGTCCCGCATGGCCACGATTTCCGCCACGCCATCCACATGCCCCGACACGATATGCCCGCCAAGCTCGTCGCCAACCTTCAGCGCTCGCTCCAGATTGATCCGCCGCCCCTCGGCCCAGTCACCAAGGTTGGTCTTCGACACCGTCTCCGCGCTGATCTCCACCTCGAACCAGTCGCCGCCAAAGCGGATCACCGTCAGGCAGACCCCGTCGCAGGCGATCGACGCACCGATGTCGATGGTGGCGGTGTCATAGGCCGTGCCGATCTGCGCCTTCAGGTCGCCGCGCTGTTCCAGAGTTCGGATGTCTCCCATGTCGGTGACGATGCCTGTAAACATGCCGAAAGCTCCTGCGGACGGGGGCAACCCGGGCCTTATTTTCGCCGAGGTTAGCCGTTAAGAAAATGGTCAGGGAAAGGACATAGAACGCCGCAATGAGCAACGCAACCGGACAAGAACGGGTCTTCCTGTTCCTGCAGGGGCCGCACGGTCCCTTCTTCAACCGGCTTGGCGCGATGCTGCGCAAGACCGGGGCGGATGTCTGGCGCGTCGGCTTCAACGCCGGCGACCGGGCGTTCTGGTTTCATCCGTCCAGCTACATTCCCTTCCGCGGCACGCAGGACGACTGGCGGCAGAACTTCATCGCCCTGCTCGCGGAAAAACGCGTCACCGACATCGTGCTTTATGGCGACGTGCGCCGGATCCACGCCGAAGCGGTGGAGGAGGCGAAGAAGCGCGGGTTGACCGTGCATGTCTTCGAGGAAGGCTACATGCGGCCCTACTGGGTCACTTACGAGCGCGGCGGGTCCAACGGCCATTCGAAACTCATGCAGATGAGCATCGAGGAGATGAAGCGGGCGCTGGAGATGTACGACATGGAAGCCCCCCTGCCGCCGGCGCATTGGGGCGACATGCGGCACCACATCTTCTACGGCGCACTCTACCACTGGTTCGTGATGTTCCGGAACGGCGATTACCGCAACTTCCGGCCGCACCGCTCGCTGACCGTGTTGCAGGAGTTCGTGCTCTACCTCAAACGGCTCCTTCTGATGCCGTTCAGCTGGCTCGACCGGGTCATCGCCACCACCCGCATCCGTCTCGGCGGCTTTCCCTATCACCTCGCGCTGATGCAGCTGGAGCATGACAGCTCCTTCCAGAAGCACTCGCCCTTCAACAGCATGCCGGAGTTTCTCGAACTGGTGATCGAGGGCTTTGCCAGCGGTGCGCCGGGGCATCACCATCTGGTCTTCAAGGCGCATCCGCTGGAGGATGGCCGCGTCAACGTGCGCCGCGCGATCCGGCACTTCGCGGCACAATACGGCGTCTCGGACCGGGTGCATTACGTCCGCGGCGGCAAGCTCGCACAGCTGCTCGTGGATGCCCGCACCGCGGTCACGGTCAACTCCACCGCCGCGCAGCAGGCGCTTTGGCGCGGAATTCCGATCAAGGTCTTCGGCGACGCGGTCTATTCCAAGCCGGAGTTCGTCTCGACCCAGCCGCTGCCGGAGTTCTTCGCCGCACCGTCGCGCCCGAACATGCACGCCTACAAGGACTATCGCCGCTATCTCCTTGAAACCTCTCAACTTCCCGGGGGATTCTATTCCGCCCGCGGGCGACGGCAACTGCTGCGTCAGGTGGTCGACATGATGCTGGCCCCCGACGATCCCTATGACGCCCTGAAACGCGGGACCGCGGCCCCACGGCAACAGTTGCGCGTGGTGCATTAGGGCGAACTGCCTCAAACACTGGCGTTTTTCGTTCAGGACCGGTAGCCTGAAAAGAAAAACCCGAGGCAGAACACAGGTCGAGGAGACCGAGCAGTGAAATACTCCCCTTCCCGGTGGGCGAAGTCCGTCGCCTTGCTGGCTGCGGTGTCGGTTCTGGCATCCTGCGGCCTGCCGCGCGTTGGCCCCAACAAACGCGAAATCTTCTCCGGCTCCGTGCAGCGGCAGGGCGACGCCTTCATCGTCTCCGTCAACGACCGCGTGACCCGCGCCACCGCCGTGGTTCCGGCGCTCGGCTTCTCCGAAGCCTTCACCAACGCCGCCGCGCTCGGCTCCGACACGATCCGTCCCGGCGATACGCTCGGCCTGACGGTTTGGGAAAACGTCGACGACGGCCTGCTCAGCAGCGGCCCGGCCAACGCCACCGCGCTCGAAGAGGTGCAGGTGGACGGCTCCGGCTTCATCTTCGTGCCCTATGCGGGCCGGATCAAGGCCGCGGGCAATACGCCCGAGCGGCTGCGCCAGATCATCACCAGCAAGCTGAACGAACAGACGCCGGATCCGCAGGTGCAGGTGCGCCGCATCGCCGGTGACGGCTCTACCGTCAGCCTCGTCGGTTCCGTCGGCGGCCAGGGCGTCTATGCCATCGAACGCCCGACGCGGACTTTGTCGACCATGCTGGCCCGGGCCGGCGGCATCACGATCGAACCGGAAATCGCCCAGATCAAGGTGCTGCGCGGCGACCGGACCGAGACCGTCTGGTTCCAGGACCTCTACAAGCATCCCGAGTTCGACATCGCGCTGCGTGGCGGTGACCGCATCCTCGTCGAAGCCGACACGCGCGCCTTCACCGCGCTTGGCGCGACCGGGGCGCAGGCCCGCGTGCCATTCGAGAGCCAGAACATCAGCGCGGTCGAAGCCATTGCCCAGGTCGGCGGCCTGCTGGCAGCCTCCGCGGACCCGACCGGCGTGTTCATCTTCCGCAACGAACCGGCGGAAATCGCCAACACCGTCCTCGGGCGGACCGACCTGATCGGGGCGCAACGCATGGTCTACGTGCTTGACCTGACGCAGCCGAACGGCATGTTCATGGCGCGCGACTTCGTGGTGCGTGACCAGGACACGCTCTACGTCACCGAAGCGCCATTCACCCAGTGGAACAAGACCATTGCGGCCCTCACCGGCACGCTCGGCGCGGTCAGCACCATCACGACGGCAGCCGAAACGATCGGTGGCACGGGCGGCAGCGGCGGCTGAGATCTTGACTATCAGACCCGAGGGACAGGGCAGCGCCGAGGGAGACATCCCTCGGCGTCTTTTTGTCTACAATGCCGGGTTTCTGCGGCAGCCGCGCCTGCGCCGGATCCTCGCCTTGGCCGGTTACCGCGTGTCTTTCGGTCGGCCGGCGGAGGGTGACCTGATCGGCGTCTGGGGCCAGTCTCCCTATGCGCACCGCGGCGAGGCCATGGCGGCCCGGACCGGGGTGCCGCTGGTGCGGATCGAGGACGCCTTCCTGCGCTCACTCCATCCCGGGCGCAGCGGCGAGCCGCCACTTGGCCTCCTGATCGACCACACCGGCGTCCATTTCGACGGGCGCAGGCCCTCTGACCTCGAAACCCTGCTTGCCACGCATCCGCTTGATGACACGGCGCTTTTGAACGTCGCACGCGGGGCCATGGCGCGGATGCGGGACGCGCATTTGTCGAAATACAGCGCCACCCGGCTCGATCTGGACCTGCCCGCCCCCGGCTATGTCCTGGTCATCGACCAGACCACCGGGGACGCCTCCGTCATGGCCTCCGGCGCGGATCGCAACCGGTTCCTCGAAATGCTCTTCGTCGCGCGCGAGGAAAATCCGGGCGCACGTATCGTCATCAAGACGCATCCCGAGACCAACGACGGGTTCCGCGCCGGGCATTTCCGCAGCACCGACGCGACCGGACTGGTGAGCCTCTGCGATATGCCCATTTCACCCTGGCAGCTGCTGGATGGCGCCACCGCCGTTTACACCGTTTCTTCCCAGATGGGCTTCGAGGCCATACTCGCCGGGCACAAACCCCGTGTCTTCGGTCTGCCCTTCTATGCCGGGTGGGGCCTGACGCAAGACGAGACCCCGATCGCGCGGCGGCAGCGCACGCTTACCCGCGCGCAGCTCTTCACCGGGGCCATGCTGCTCTATCCGACATGGTACGACCCCTATCGCAACCAACTCGGCACGCTGGACGATGTGCTGGGTGCGCTAGAGTCGCAAACCCGGGCCTGGCGCGAGGATCGGCAAGGCTGGATCTCCGAGGGGATGCGTCTGTGGAAAAGGCGTCATCTTCAAACATTCTTCGGATCCGAGAAGCGGTTACGGTTCGAAGATGATGTGGACAAGTCACGCGCTCTGGCCCGGTCCACGGGTGCGCGTCGCATGGTCTGGGCTGGCAAGGCGCAGGACGAGGCCGCTGTGCGGGTCGAAGACGGGTTCCTGCGCTCCCGTGGGCTGGGCGCGGAACTCACACCTCCGCTGTCGCTGGTGCTCGATCCGGAGGGAATCTACTACGACCCCACCACGCCATCCCGCCTCGAAAGCTTGGTCCGTGCGAGGGCTGTGGATACAAGACCAGATCAGATCGAACGTATCCACAGGGTGATAGACCGCATAAACCGAAATCGCTTGTCCAAATACAATCTGTCCGGAGATTTACCCACATTGTCGCCGGGGTCTCGCATCCTCGTTCCCGGACAAGTCGAGGACGATGCCTCCATTCTTCGCGGCAGTCCGGACATTCAGTCCAACGCGGCGCTTCTCGCCCGCGTGCGCGAGGCCAACCCCGATGCGGTGATCCTCTGGAAGCCCCATCCGGATGTGGAGGCTGGCTTGCGCACGGGTGCGGTGGACAATCCCGGGCAATGGGCGGACATGACGCTGGCGCACGCCCCCATCGCACCGCTGCTGGAACAGGTCGACGCGGTCTGGACCATGACGTCCCTCACTGGGTTCGAGGCGCTGCTGCGCGGCTGCCGTGTGACGACCCTCGGTGCACCATTCTACGCCGGCTGGGGCCTGACGCAGGATCTCGGGCCCGTGCCCGCCCGCCGCCTGTCTGGCCCGCGGCCCTCTCTCGCGGCGCTCGCCCACGCGGTGTTGATCGACTACCCGCGCTATCATGACTCGAAGACCGGCTTGGCGTGTCCGGTGGAGATCGTTCTGGATCGGCTGGAATCCGGCGACCTGCCGCGCCCCGGTCCATTCAACAGGACCCTGTCCAAGCTGCAGGGCGTGTTTGCCACACAGGCGCACCTATGGCGGCGATGAGAAAAATCATGGACTGCCAATTCGTTAACGATTCATGAAGAAATGCAACGTCAAAAACGAAACTCAACGCCTTGTCGAAAAAGGATTTTCTGCGTTTTCCACCGCAGCATTCCACTTTCGGGAGAGTATCAAGAAAGCCTGATAATCCCTTATTGCATCGACAGAAATCAGGATTCCGCGCTGCGGCGCCAGACGTGGTGGATATCGCCCCCCTCCACCGAACTGTCCACAAGCGTGAACCGCGGCGCTTCGGCCAGTCTTTCGACGCCGAGCGCGCCCAGCCCCGGATGCCCTTCGGCCCCGAGCGTTAGTCCAGCGGTAAAGACGTGCAACTCGTCCACGAGATCTGCGCCCAGCAGGGAGGCCGCCAATTGCCCGCCGCCCTCGCAGAACACCCGCGTCAGCCCGGCCTCCCCGAGCGCCCGCAGCAGCGCGGCAGGATCGACCCGCCCCGCCAGCAACCGGCACGGCACCAGTCTCGCGCCAAGGCCCTCCCACGCCCGCAGCAAGTCGCGCCCTGCGTCGGGACCGTGACAGATCCAGACCGGCACCTCCTGTGCTGTCCGCGCCAGGTTTCCCAGAAGCGGCAGGTCCAGGAACCGCGAAACAACCACGCGCACTGGCTGCCCGACGGTACCGAAGCCGCGCACGGTCAGCGCCGGATCGTCGGCTCGCGCCGTGCCACCGCCGACCATGACCGCGTCATGGGTATTGCGCAGCCCGTGTACAGTGCCCCGCGCCGCCGGGCCTGTGATCCACTGGCTCTCGCCTGTCGCCGTCGCAATCCGCCCGTCAAGGCTCATGGCCAGTTTCAACGTCAGCCAGGGCCGCCCCTGCTCCGTTCGGAGGAAGAACCCAGCGTGATCGGCCAGCGCCTCCTCCGCCAGAACGCCGGTTTCGACTGCAATGCCCGCCGCCCGCAGCATGGCAAAGCCCTTGCCGGACACGCGCGGATCGCTGTCCGGAACCGCCGCCACCACCCGCGCCACCTTCGCGGCAATCAGCGCTTCGGCGCAGGGCGGGGTCTTGCCGTGATGGGCACAAGGTTCGAGCGTGACATAGGCCGTCGCTCCCTCCGCCTGCGCACCAGCCATGGCCAGCGCCTGCGTCTCCGCGTGGGGCCGCCCGCCCGGCTGCGTCCAGCCGCGTCCGACAACGCGGCCATTCCGGACGATCACGCAACCCACAGCCGGGTTGGGCCAGCATTTGCCCATCCCGCGACGACCCAGGCCAAGGGCATGGGCCATGTGCTGGCGATCCGTCTGGCTCACTTGTCCGCTGCGGGGGCGCCTGCTTCCGGACGCAACTCGGAGACGAATTTGTCGAAGTCGTCCGCGGCCTGGAAGTTCTTGTAAACGCTGGCAAACCGGACGTAGGCGACGGTGTCGATCCGGGCCAGCGTCTCCATCACGATCTCGCCGATCTGGTGCGAGGAGATGTCGGTCTCGCCCATGCTCTCGAGCCGCCGCACGATGCCCGAGATCATCTGGTCGACGCGTTCCGGCTCCAGCGGGCGCTTCTGGATCGCGATGCGGATCGAGCGCTCCAGCTTGTCGCGGTCGAAATCCTCGCGCCGCCCGTTGGACTTGATCACGACGAGGTCGCGCAATTGTACCCGTTCATAGGTGGTAAATCGCCCGCCACAGGCCGGACAGAACCGGCGGCGCCGGATGGCCACGTGATCCTCCGCCGGGCGGGAATCCTTCACTTGAGTGTCTACGTTACCGCAAAACGGGCAGCGCATCGGCCGTCCCCCTTGTTCTTATTGCCTGCTCTCTGTGCCTGATTGCGCGGTTTGCCCGCACTTATCCACAGCCACTATAGGTCAGTCCCAAGGTTTTGGGTAGTGCTCAATTAACCACTCTAGATGCTGACGAAACGGCCCGTGGCGAAAGGGACTCACTGACCGTGTTGCCACATCTGCTCGCCCGGGTCCCAGGTCATGCCGACGGCTTCCTTGGCCCGCATCAGCGCGTCACCCCAGGGGAAATCCACCTGGGCCGGATCGCAGGACAGGCTCGCAACCGATTGACCGCCCTTGAGAACCTCGACGCCGCCCGAGACCGCGCCGGGCGCGTCGGACACTGCCAACTGCTTGTCGATGGCGCCGTGCACGAGATAACCGTACTCGCCATTGGCGAACTCCACCTCTTCCCAGATCGTGCCGCCGATCCCGGGCCACGGCATATAGGCGACATTCGCCGGGTGCTCGCGCAACTCCAGCTCCGGTGCGCCCTGCTTGCCATAGCGGTAGACGATGTTGCCCTGCTCGACGCAGACCTCCAGCCAGCGGGACTTGCCCGCGATCTTGCAAGAGAGGAACAGGTCTTCGGGCGCACATGCAGCCCCGGCAGACGTGCCGGAAGCCACCAGAAGCACCGCGGCGGCGAAATGGATCTTCATGTGGTTCTCCAAAAGAAAAAAAGACGTGCGCAGGGGGGGCTGACGGGCGAGGCCCGTCAGATATTGCTCGGCATCGGATAGACCGGCTTCGTGTTCTCGCCCGCCTTCAGCGCGGCCTCGCGCCGGGTCATCCAGGCAACGATCTCCTCGGCGCTCGGATTGGTGTCCGCGATCCACTGGAAACACCACTTCGCCTCCCGCTTCAGCGCCTCTTCGTCCACATCCTTGAGCGAGCGCTCCGGATCGTCCCAGCGCGGCCCGCCCAGGTACACCGCGGCGAACATCATCTTCGCCTTGAGCGGCGGCGTGCCCCCGACCAGCAAGGCCTCGTAAAACATGCGGTGAACGTCTTCCCAATGGACGGTCTGATAGGTTTCCAGCCCTTCGTTGCCGACACCGCAATAGGCATCGTGTAAGGCGGCGGCCTCCAGATACTCGCGGCTTTGCCGGTCGCCCATGATCGGTTCGAGGATGACCGGAATGCTGGCCCCGTCTGTCAGCGTCTTGGGCGGCGCGGTCCAGGTGCGGCCAAAGCCATCCACGAACTCGATCTTGCGGGTCGTCGGCAGGAAGGCATGGGCGAACTTCTCGACGAAAACCGGCGTGCCCGCCATCTCGATCGGCCCGCCGATGAAGCGGCAGATCTTGCCGTCCTGCCCCGGCCCTTCGCACAGCGCTCCGGTTTTGACCATACGCCCGGCCAGGTACTCGGGCACCGCGTAGGCGATGGTCCCGGCAAGGGCTACGGCAATGATGGCAAGGGTTTTTCCGGATCTTTGCAAAGCCATTCGAGTCCCTTGGACGTCTTCAATCAATGCAAGCGTAACAAACCCGCCCGCTCCCGCAAGTCCGAGATTCCAGCCCTCTGACCATCATCCCAGGTGCGCGGCAACACTGCGGCGGTGGGGCGCGGTGCGGTGTTCGAACAGGTAGATGCCCTGCCAGGTGCCAAGCGCCAACCGGCCTTCCACCACGGGAATGCTCAGCGACACCGGCATCATCGCGGCCTTGATGTGCGCGGGCATGTCATCGGGGCCTTCGTAGATGTGCGTCAGGTACGACATGGCAGGATCGTTGCCTGGCGGAACCAGCCGATCAAAGAAGGCGTTCAGGTCGGTCTGCACGTCAGGGTCGGCGTTCTCCTGGATGAAAAGGCTGGCAGAGGTGTGGCGCACGAACAGGGTGAGCAGGCCGCCAGCGTTGGCGCGCACCCACTCCACAACCGGACTGGTAAACTCGTAAAGCCCCTGCCCGCGTGTCTCGATGATGAATGTCGTATTGGCCACGCGCTGTCTCCCCTGCCAGTTGCAGGAATGCCCGACAGGGCGACGCGCTGCAAGACCGTGTCAGGTATCCTTGACGACACAGGCCACGGAGGGCATGTCGCCGGTATTGTCAAACAGGATTTCCCGGCCACTGTCGGTGACCGCCGGCATCTGTGCCACTTGTGCCAGCGTTTCTTGGCACCGCGCGAAGTCCTGAGCGTCGACCTCGATCTCGATGACCACGGGTTCATCAGGCACGAACACATCGGTTGCCGCGACCGCTCCAGCGGCGGCGAACAACAGGGCGAAAGCGGACATAGCGGTTTTCTTCATGGCAGTTGCCTCCTGGGACCTTAACGCCGGTTTTAGCAGGCAGGTTCCGCAGAAATGGTGCACGTCAGCTTTGGACCGCGTGCAGAATGCCGAAAAACAAAGACAACTTCGCCCGGTTGGTAAACTGTCGACTCGAGCCTCGCCTAATCCGGGCGCTTGTGGCCAAGCATCAGTTTCAAAAGGAGAAAAAGCCACGGCAGTCCGTGTAATCCAAAATCGAACAAGTCGGTGGGACGGGTCAGGTCACCCGCCAGAAGCATCCTGAATTTTTCGCTGAAATGCGGCTCCGGCACAAAGGGCGCGAGGCCCAGCGTGACGCAGAGGAACAGCAGCAGCGGCCAGGGCAGCGCGTCCAGCACCCGGCGCAACCCGCTCATTCGCGGAACAGAGACTTGCCCATCTGGTCGATCATCTGCCTGGCCTTGTTGACGGAGGCCTCGACCGCCACGTCATATTCCCGGATCAGATCGGCGCGGATCAGGCGATGGCTCTTGGCTTCGCCATCCACCTCCGCTTCGATTACCGCGCAGATGCGGAACTGCCCGCCCTCGTCGATGGGCTCCGGCGTGATCCGAAAGCCTTCGTATTCAATAACTTCGACGGCGGGCGCCTTCTCGGACCCACCGCCGCCGAACAGTTTCTTCCACAGCGACATCTACTGATCCAGGAACGAGCGCAGCTTGCGCGAGCGTGACGGATGCTTGAGCTTGCGCAGCGCCTTGGCCTCGATCTGGCGGATGCGCTCGCGCGTCACGCTGAACTGCTGGCCGACCTCTTCCAGCGTGTGGTCCGTGTTCATGCCGATACCGAAACGCATCCGCAGAACCCGCTCCTCGCGCGGTGTAAGGGACGACAACACCCGTGTCGTGGTCTCCTTCAGGTTCTCCTGAATGGCCGAGTCCAGCGGCAGGACAGCGTTCTTGTCCTCGATGAAATCGCCAAGCTGGCTGTCCTCCTCGTCGCCAATCGGCGTTTCGAGCGAAATCGGCTCCTTGGCGATCTTCATCACCTTGCGGACCTTTTCCAGCGGCATCTGCAGCTTTTCGGCCAGTTCTTCCGGCGTCGGCTCCCGGCCGATCTCGTGCAGCATCTGGCGGCCGGTGCGGACCAGCTTGTTGATCGTCTCGATCATGTGGACCGGGATACGGATCGTGCGGGCCTGGTCGGCAATGGACCGGGTGATCGCCTGACGGATCCACCAGGTCGCGTAGGTCGAGAACTTGTAGCCGCGGCGATACTCGAACTTGTCCACGGCCTTCATCAGGCCGATGTTGCCTTCCTGAATGAGATCAAGGAATTGCAGGCCGCGGTTGGTGTATTTCTTGGCAATCGAAATCACGAGGCGCAGGTTCGCCTCGACCATTTCCTTCTTGGCCTGACGGGCCTCTTTCTCGCCCTTCTGGACCTGCCCGACGATGCGGCGGAATTCGGAAATATCCAGACCGACGTACTGACCGACCTGCGCCATGTCCGCACGCAGTTCCTCGACCTTGTCGGAGGAGCGCTCGATGAACATCTGCCAGCCGCGCCCGGCCTTCTCCGCCATGCGGTCGAGCCAGTTCGGGTCAAGCTCGTGGCCGCGATATTCGTCCACGAATTCCTTGCGGTTGATCCGGGCCTGATCCGCCAGCTTCACCATGGCGCTGTCGATCGACATGATGCGCTTGTTGATGCCGTAGAGCTGGTCGATCAGCGCCTCGATGCGGTTGTTGTGCAGGTGAAGCCCGTTGACCAGTTCGACGATCTCGCCACGCAGCTTCTGATACCGCGCCTCGTCCATGTCGGAGAAGCTGTCGTCCTCGTTCAGGGTGGCCGAGATGCGGCTGTCCTGCATCTCCGCCAGTTCTTCGTAATCCTGGGCGATGCGGTCCAGCGTTTCGAGCACGCGCGGTTTCAGCGCGGTCTCCATCGCGGCGAGCGACATGTTCGCCTGCTCGTCGTCGTCCTCATCGTCGTCGGAGGACAGCGGATTGCCGTCGGCGTCGAGTTCCGGCTGATCGGACCGCGGCTTGGACGTCTCCACACCGGAGGTATCCACCACCGGCTCGCCGACTTCGCCCTCTTCGCCCATCTGGCCGGAGAAGGTTGTCTCGAGGTCGATCACGTCGCGCAGGAGGATGTCCTCGGACAGCAGTTCCTCGCGCCAGATCGTGATCGCCTGGAAGGTCAGCGGGCTTTCGCAAAGCCCGAGGATCATGGTGTTGCGGCCAGCCTCGATGCGCTTGGCAATGGCGATCTCGCCCTCGCGGGACAGCAGCTCGACGCTGCCCATCTCGCGCAGGTACATGCGCACCGGGTCATCCGTGCGGTCGAGCTTCTCCGAGCCGCCGGAGGACAGCGCCACATCGCCGCCGCGCTTGGTCTCGACGAGATCGGTCGCGCCCTTGGCATTTGCATTGCCGTCGTCGTCATCCGCCTCTTCGTCGTCCTCGGTGACCTGGATGCCCATTTCGGAGAGCATCGACATCACGTCCTCGATCTGGTCGGAGCTGACCTGATCCGGCGGCAGCACGGAGTTGAGCTGATCGTAGGTGATGTAGCCCCGTTCGCGGGCCTCCGCGATCATCTTCTTGACCGCAGCCTGGCTCATGTCGAGACTGACGTCGTCGTCCTGATCTTCGGGCTTGGAGTCGTCGTTATCCTTGGCGGCCATCAGGCTCTCCTCATCAGGGAATCGGGCGCGATGTGATTCGGTATCACGAATCATCATGGCATTCGAGTGATTCGGGTTCACTCATTTACCCTGTCTTCCTTACTGTTTCTTCACCACAACGGGCATGTGTTCAATCTAGCGCCGGGATTTGTCGAAGCGAATCTGCGACAGGAGCGAATCGAAGGCGCTGCGCTCTTCCTTGTCCATATGCGCGCCGTTCGGTCCCACGTCGAATTCCGTGTCGTCCTCGTCATTGATCCGTCCCGCCTGGGCCCGGGCCTGTGCCGCCTGGGCAAGCCTCCAGGTGAGCGCCTCGTCGGCGCGATCCTCGAGATCCTCCCGCGCCTCGCTCAGCTCCGTGTGCCAGCCGCGATGTGCTTCCATCTTGGCGAGCTCCTCGGCGACGGTCAGGCGAGACAGTTCCGCATCCCCGGGGCGGCGGATGCACGGCACGACGCTCAGATGGCGCGCCTTGAGCAGGCTTTCAAGGGCCTCGGAGCCGATTGCCTCCGCCACCCGGTCGCGCATCACCGCCTCGTTGCCGATGCAGCGCAGGATGGTATCGCGGATCAGGGCGCTTTGCGGGTCGCGGCAAGGCATCAACTCGAGTTGCGGCTCGAATTCGAGGGCCACCTCCGGCGCACAGAGGATCGCGGCGAGAACCACCGCCTCGCGCAATTGGAACTCGGCCTCGTCCCCGCCCGACACCAGCAGAGATGCCTTCACCGCGGACGAGGGCGGCGGCGGCGCACGCCAGTCACGGCGTTTCCACTCCTGCCGGGGACCACCGCTCTGCGCCTTGCCGCCGCGCTGACCGCGGAACAGCTGGAAGCGCAGTTCCTTTATGTCCTCGCCGTAATGGTGGCGCAGCGAAGGGTCCTGGATCATCGAAATCCGGGCCCGCAACTGCTTGTCCAGCGCCGCCTTGCGCTCGGGACTGTCGAAGACCTTGTCTTCCGTCTCCTGCCGCCAGAGCAGCTGCACCATCGGCATCGCCGCGTCGAGCACCGCCTTCACCGCCTCCGGCCCTTCGGCACGCAAGAGATCGTCCGGGTCCTTGCCCTCCGGCATGACCGCAAAGCGCAGCCCCTTGCCCGCCTCCAGGAGCGGCAGCGCAAGGTCGATCACGCGATACGCCGCCCGCAGACCCGCCTTGTCACCGTCCAGCGCGATGATCGGCTCATCGCTCAGCCGCCACATCAGTTGCAACTGCTGCTCGGTCACGGCGGTGCCCAACGGAGCCACGGAAGCCCCGAACCCCGCCTCGCTCAGCGCGATCACGTCCATGTAGCCTTCCGCCACGACCAGCGGCGCGCCCTTGCCCGAGGCTTCCCGCGCCGGGCGCAGGTTGTAGAGGTTGCGCGACTTGTCGAAAAGCTCGGTTTCCGGCGAATTCAGGTACTTGGCGTTGTCGTTCGGGTCCATCGCCCGGCCGCCGAAGGCGATGCATTTGCCGCGCCCGTCGCGGATCGGGAACATGATGCGGTCGCGGAAGACGTCATAGGGCTCGCGGCCCTTGTCCGATTTCTTCACGAGGCCCGCCGCGAGCATGAGCTCCATCGGCACGCCCTTCGCCTTCAGCCCCTCGCGCAGGTTCTCCCAGCCCGCGGGCGCATAGCCGATCTCGAAGCGCTCCAGCGCCCCCTGCTTCAGCCCGCGCTTCGCCAGGTACTTGCGGGCTTCCTCCGCCACGCCGCGCTGCAATTGCAGGCGGAAGAACTGCACAGCCTGCTCCATCACATCGGCCAGCAGGGACCGACGGTCCTGCTTTTCCTGAGCCCGCGGGTCCTGTTTCGGCACCTCCATGCCCGCTTCCTGGGCAAGGATTTCAACCGCTTCCATGAAGCTCACGTTCTCTGTCTCGCGCACGAAGGAGATGGCGTCGCCCTTCGCATGGCAGCCGAAGCAGTAGTAATAGCCCTTGCGGTCGTCGACGTGGAAACTGGCAGTCTTCTCGTGGTGGAACGGGCACGGCCCCCACATGTCGCCCTTGCCCTGCTGCGACTTGCGATTGTCCCACAGCACCTTGCGGCCGGCCACTTGGGCCATGCTGGTGCGGTTGCGCAATTCGTCGAGGAATCCGGGGGGCAGGCTCATGGCCCTCTATATTGGCCGAAGCCCCGGACGAGTCCAGAGGACACCCGGCTTATCCACAGGGATTCGGACGGTGGGTTACAAACCCACCCTACCGCTACTGCGCCTTGCAGGTCGCGAGATAGGCGTCCTTGATCCCGGCGATCTGGTCCTCCGGCACCCCGTAGACGAACTCCACCAGCATGTCGGCGGCGGTCTTGCCGTATTCCGCACGCAACTCGCGGCGGATCTTGACCTTGCCGACCCCGGCCTCGCGGGCATCCACCGCCTTCGAGACGACAACCATCTGCGCGTCACAATCCGCCACCTGAGCAAAGGCCGGGGCGGCGAAAATCAGGGCGATGAGGGTGGCAAGGGTCAGGCGCATCGGGGTCTCTCCGTCTTGATTGGCCGCTATCTAGTGCGGGACGCGCTGCGCGGCAACGGAAACCATCGCATTGCCGATCTCGTGAACGAGGGTCCGGGCCATGGAGCGGAAACCAAGGATCAGGAGCGCCTCATTGCTCTCGCGCAGGATGGTGACACTCATGTGCTGGCACAGGGTCCGAACGACCTTGCCCATGGGCAAGCTATCAGGGCGCAGATCAACCGGAACGAGTCTCGCCAGAACCTCATGGCCGCCTGCCCCACAAAGCCGCACCACCGCCCAGCCGTCCGTCTGGTCAGAGACAGCCGCGACCTCGGCAAGGGTGGGATCCGGCTCCGGCCCCAAAAGCATCGCCTGATCCTTGCCGCACCAGAAGAGCCGCGCATCGCCCTCTCCGGGCGCAGGCCATCCGAGCCCGTGTTTGTCCCTGAGGATCTGATCCAGCAAACCTGTCCGTCCTGCGAACGGCGACAGCCATGTGAGTCTTCCCGGCTCCACCTCTTCGAGCCGCCACGGCCCGTGGGCTACCGGCAAGAGCCCCACGCAGGGCGTTTGTGCGATCAAATCAACCACGCAGCCGCCCTCCTTCGGGATCGAAAGCCACCGCGTCCGTGACCTCGCAGACCGTCTCGACACTGCGCAGATGGTCGCAAAAGTAGACCAACGAGCCGATCCGCGCCCGTCCGTTCCGCAGGAAAGCCAGCGCCCGCGTCTCGCCCAGCGTCGGCGAGAAGCAACTGCTGGTGACATAGCCCTGGTCGTTCTCCCGCACCGGCACCGCGTCTTCGTCGAACAGGTGCCCGCCGGCCGGCAGCACCTCCATCCGGTTCACCGGCCGGAGGCCCACCAGTTCCTCGCGGTCCTCCATCAGCCCCGGCCGCGCCGCCAGCGCCTTGCCGATGAAATCCTTCTGTCCGCTCATCATCCGCTGGAACCCGATGTCAAACGCCGTCGTGCGCCCGTGTATCTCCGCATGGGTGATGTGCCCCTTCTCGATGCGCAGCATGTTCAGCGCCTCCATCCCGTAGGCCCCGCCGCCCATGCCCTCCGCGCACTCCACCAAAAGCTCGAACAGGCTCGCCCCGTACCGCGCCGGAACCGCGACCTCGTAGGCATGCTCGCCGGAGAAGGAGATGCGGAACAGCCGCCCCTCCACTCCGCAAATCCGCCGCGCCCCGCAGGCCATGTACGGGAAATTCTCATTGTCCACCGACACATCGAGCAGCGTATTCACCAGATCCCGCGCCTTCGGTCCGGCCACGGCGAATTGCGCCCAATGCTCGGTCTCCGACACGAAGCGCACGTCCATCCCGGCACAGAACGCCTGCTTGACCCAATCGAGGTGCCGCATGACCTGCCCGGCGGCGGCGGTGGTGGTGGTCATCAGCCAGCTGTTCTCCGAAAGCCGCGCCGTGGTGCCATCGTCCATGACGTAGCCATCCTCGCGCAGCATCAGCCCATAGCGCACCCGCCCCGGCTTCAACGTGCTGAAAACATTGGTATAGACGAAATCCAGAAACGCCCCGACATCGCGCCCCTGCAAGGCGATCTTGCCCAGCGTTGAGACATCGCAGACGCCGACCGCCTCGCGCACCATGCGCACCTCGCGGTCACAGCTTTCACGCCAGATCTTTTCCCCATCCCTCGGGAAAAAAGACGGCCGATACCAAAGCCCCGCCTCGATCATCGGCGCGGCGCGGTTGAGGCTGCCCACATGCGAGGGGATGAACCGTTCCGGCGCAAACCCCTTGTCCGTCGCCCCCGCGCCGAGCGCCGCAATCGCGACGGGCGTATAAGGCGGGCGGAAGGTGGTCGTCCCGGTCTCCGGGATGGTCCGCCCGGTGACATCCGCCAGCACTGCCAAAGCCGCGACGTTGGAACTCTTCCCCTGATCGGTCGCCATGCCCTGCGTCGTGTAGCGCTTCATATGCTCGACGGAGCGGTAATTTTCCTGCGCCGCCTGCGCCACGTCCTTCACCGTCACATCGTTCTGGAAATCGAGCCAGGCCCGCCCTTTGCCCGCCACGGCCCAGAGGCGGCGGATGCGGTAGAGCGCGTCCTCGGCCTCCGGCACCTCGGGCAGATCGCCCCGGAAGCCCAGTGCCCGCGCCGCCTCCAGACCCGCCTCCGCGCCGTCCATCAGACAGGTCGCGGTCGAGAAGCGGCCCCGCGCCGCGCCCGCGACCGTCAGGCCCGGCACAGCATCCTGCCGAGGCACAAACGCCAGCAGGTCGTCGTCCCAGACCGGCCGCCCGTTCATGTGGCAGGTCAGATGCACCGAAGGGTTCCAACCGCCGGATACGCCCAGCGCCTTCACCGCAAGCCGATCTTCGCGGCCATCCGGCAACCGGATCGCGATTCCCTCAAGTCCCTGCCAGCCAAGCCCTTTCGTCACCTGCGCCCCCGGATAGAACGGCACATCCCCAGCGAGGTTCTTCGCGTCATGGCGGCTGTCGATCAGCGCCACCACGCGCACCCCGGCCTGTGCCATGTCCCGCGCCGTACGATGGGCGTCGTCGTTGTTGCAGAACACAGCCACCTCCCGCCCCGGCACCGTGCCGAAACGGTTGAGATAGCCGCGCAAGGCGCCGGCCATCATCACCCCGGGCTTGTCGTTGTCGCGAAAGGCAATGTGCCGCTCCAGAGCGCCCGCACAAAGCACGGCCCGCTTCGCCACGATCCGCCAGAAGGTCTCGCGGGGGCGGTCCCCAGGCTCCGCCAGATGATGCGAAACCCGCTCCAAAGCGCCATAGGTGCCCTGATCGAAGGCCCCGGTCACGCTTGTGCGCGTCATCAGCCGGACGTTTTCCATCTCCCGAAGCTGCGTGAGCATATCCGCCACCCAAAGGTGCCCCGGCCTGCCGTCCACCGCTTCCATCTCGTTCAGCAGACGCCCGCCAAGAACCGCCTGCTCGTCACACAGAATTACATCCGCCCCGGCCCGCGCCGCCGCCAGCGCCGCCATCAGACCCGCCGGACCGCCGCCGATCACCAGCACATCGCAGAAGGCAAAAGCCTTGTCATAGCGGTCGCTGTCCTGCTGGCCGGACAATGCCCCAAGCCCCGCGGCACGGCGGATCACCGGCTCGTAGACCTTCTCCCAGAAGGATCTCGGCCACATGAAGGTCTTGTAATAAAACCCCGCCCCCAGAAACGGCGCCGCCAGATCGTTCACCGCCATCAAGTCAAGACCAAGGGACGGCCAACGGTTCTGACTCCGCGCCTCCAGCCCGTCGTACAGCTCCTGTACCGTGGCCCGAGTGTTCGGGTCCGACGAAGCTCCGCGCCCCACCGTCACCAGCGCATTCGGCTCCTCCGAACCAAGCGTCAGCACGCCACGCGGGCGGTGGTACTTGAAGCTGCGCCCCACCAGCCGCACCCCCTCGCCCATCAGCGCGGAGGCCAGCGTATCCCCGGCAAAGCCCGCATACGTCCGCCCGTCAAACCGGAATCCAAGCGGCGCAGACCGATTCACACGCCCCTTGCCGTCAATCCGCATCCCGCGTCTCCACCAGAGAAGCGCCATAGACCGCGTGGGTCACCGTATCGCGCTCCACAACCAGCCAGGCGCCACAGCCCGCCTCGTGATACCATAGGTCCCGCGTCCGCCCCGCCGGGTTGTCGCGCAGATGCAGGTAATCGCTCCACTCCGCCACACCGGCCTCCGCCGAAGGCCGGTCCAGCATGGACGCCGCGCCCTGATAGTAGAACTCGCGCCGATCCCGCTCGCCGCACAGGGGGCACGGCAGTCTCATTGGCCCATCCCGGCGCAGACCGCCTCGGGCACCCGGTCGAGCCGGTAGGACACCCATTGCCCCGGCACCTCCGCAAGGTCCATCGCCCCGCCGCACTCTTCCGTCTCGCCCACCATCAGGTAGCGCGTCCGAAAGGTCAGGCTGTCCCCGCTCTGCTTCGTCACTTGCAAGAAGCCACCGTCACATTCGACCTGACACAGCAAGGCATCGGCCTCGGTCCCGCAGAGCAGGAATTGCGAGAGCACCCGCCCCGCGTTGCCCTCCATCCGCGCGTGGCCCTGATTGGCCGCAATAACCTCGATCAAGCCCTTGCGTGTCACCTCTGACAGCCAGTCGCCCACTGAAAGCCGGATTTCCCGCACCACCTGAGCCGGATTGGCATCCAGATGCGACTGCGCATAAACCCGCGCGTAGCAGCCGGGCCGGATCTCCTGTGCTGACGCCATGGTGGCGCAGAGCATGAACAGGACCGCGACAGCCGGTTTCTTCTTGGTCAAAATACCCAAAATTCCGCCCCCTCCACGCGCCTCAATGCAGATTGTGTTGCGCACCGGTCCCCTCCTCGTCCATCAGGCCGCGCCCGGTCTCGAAGCGGTCCAGCCGGAACCGCGCCGCCGGTTCGTGCGGGCGGTCCTGCGCGATCAGGTGGGCAAAGCTGAACCCGGACCCGGGCACAGCCTTGAACCCGCCGTAACACCAGCCGCAGTTGAGATAGAGCCCCTCGATCCCCGTCCGATCAATGATCGGCGAGCCATCGGGCGACATGTCCATGATCCCGCCCCAACTGCGCAGCACCTTCGCCTTGCCGATCATCGGCATCAGCGTCATAGCCGCCTCCATCACATGTTCCTGCATCGGCAGGTTCCCCCGCGCCGCATAAGAGGCGTAGAAATCCAGATCGCCGCCAAAGACCAGACCACCCTTGTCGGACTGGCTGATATAGAAATGCCCCATGCCGAAGGTCACCACATGGTCGATCACCGGCTTCAGCCCTTCGGTGACGAAAGCCTGCAGTACATGGCTCTCGATGGGCAAGCGCATGCCCGCCATTGCCGCCACCTGCGACGAGCGCCCGGCCACCACGATGCCCACCTTCTTCGCCCGGATCGCGCCGCGCGTGGTCTGAACGCCGGTGACGCGCCCGCCGTCCACATCAATCCCGGTGACTTCGCAGTTCTGAATGAGGTCGACCCCGCGCCGATCCGCCCCCCGGGCATAACCCCAGGCGACAGCATCATGCCGCGCTGTGCCGCCGCGCGGGTGATACAGCCCGCCATAGATCGGGAACCGCCCGTTCTCATGGTCGAGCCAGGGCAGCAACCGCCGCACCGACTTGCGATCCAGCAGGATCGCGTCGTCGCCCTGATTGATCATCGCATTCCCGCGCCGCGCCGCCGCGTCGCGCTGGCCGTCGGAGTGGAAGAGGTTGATGACCCCGCGCTGCGAATGCATCACGTTGAAATTGAGCTCTTCCTCCATCCCTTCCCAGAGTTTCAGCGAGTGGGAGTAGAATTCGGAGTTGCCCGGCAGGCCGTAGTTCGCCCGGACAATCGTGGTGTTCCGCCCGACATTGCCGCCGCCGAGGTAGCCCTTCTCCAGCACAGCGACGTTGCTCAGCCCGTGTTCCTTCGCGAGGTAGAACGCCGTCGCCAGCCCGTGCCCGCCGCCGCCGATAATGACGATGTCATATTCCGCCTTCGGCGCCGGATCGCGCCAATGCGCCGTCCAGCCGCGATTGCCGGTCAGCCCTTCCTTCAGAACCCTGAGCCCCGAGAACCGCATCCTGCTCTCCTCAAATGCAAGGCAGGGCCACCGTGGCAGCCCTGCCTGCAAGTATCAATGGGGAGTCCGCGCCCTGCCCGGTCCGGCCCCGACAAACCCGGGTTTACCCGCGACAGTGCGGCGAAAGCCGCGCCTGCCGCACCGGCATCACTGGATCAACCGCAGATTGTTGATCTGACGCGCGATGGCGTGGAAGGTGTCGGTGATCTCGACCCCCTGAACGTCGAAGTAATGCGAAGCGGAGGATGCACAATCCCGCAGGGCCGCCTTGCCACCGGCCGGTGCCTCGAAGGCGATGGAGAAGATCACGATGCCCTCGTCCTTGGCCGCCTGGCAGATGTCATGCAGACGGTCGTCGGCCCGGTCTCCCCCCACGAGTTCCTCGTAGGCGTAATAGACATCGTAATACTGCTGGTAGCTGACATAGCCGTCGTAATAGGGCTTCACGTAGAACTTGTTGGCCACCGCCGCGGTCGAGAAGCGGGCATAGAGTTCCTGGTTCGTCATCTGCCGCGCGTTGCTGCCGCCGTCTGGGCTGTTGCGGTAGCGGTAGCTCGAACTGGAGTTTTCATAGCGCTTCCAGAACCACACGTCGTTGCTCGTCCCGCTGTAGTCGCGCACCTTGATCGAGAAGTGATCGTCGTAGGGAGAGTCGTTGCCGTGATCGTTGATCCAGACGTTCGACATCCCGGTCTTGTACTTGCTCCGCAGATCGTACTCCGACGTGTTCTCGCCGTCGGTCATCACCACGACGAACTTGATTGCTTCCGGATCGTTGTATCCGGCGGGTCGCGACGCGGCGGCCACCGGGACGAGGCCCTCGTCCGCAAGCGCGCCGACGACAGGACGGGCGGCAGGGTCGAGCAGCGCAACGCCCCATTTCACGCCAAGGTCGATCGCCGTGTTGCCACCGGCCTGCAAGGCATTCACCCGGCTCTTCAGGATCGCGGCATCGGCACTGTGAACCACGACGGCACTGGTATCACCTGTGGCGCACCACGGCATGGCGATGGCGGCCGTGTTCTGATCGCTCGACTGGATATCGAAGTGCGACAGGCGGGTCAGCGTCTGCGAAGGACTGATCGCCGTGTCGTGGAAGGCCCCGTCCGGGAAGATGGCGCAGCGCGAATAGTCATGCAGGGAGTCGAACGTCCAGTGCGCCCCGACCGTCTCGCCCAGACTCACGGTCGCATTGTAGGGAACAAGCGACACAGTCGCGAGGCCCGTGCCTTCCTCCGCCGGCTTGACGACGGTGTCGATGAACTGCCGCGCTGCCTCGCGCATGTTGATGATCCGGTCGCCGTCCATCGAGCCGGAGATGTCCAGCACAAGCGAGATCTCGACGTTCGAAATCTTCTCCTCGGCGGTACTGATTGCCTGCACCGGCAGGTTGTCCAGTCCGGACATCTTCAGAAAGAAGGTCTGAAGACCGAGCGAGCCCTTGGCCTGCACCGTGCGATAATTCAGGCCGTCATCGACAGCGATGGTGGACAGCGCGGTTCCGAGCCCTGCTTTCGCCATGTAGTCCTGCACGACCGCCGTCGGCTCCTGCATCTGGTCAAGATCGGTGGCGGCCAGAACCGCGCGGTCGAGCGTTGCCTGCATTTTCGCCCGGTTGGCTTCCTGACGCATGATGTCGACAGAGGCCCCGGTGATGATCAGGATCAACATGACCATGAACACCGAGAAGATCGTGATGTTGCCGCCTTCATCTGTCCGGAAGACATCGAGGCCGGGAATTGCCCGTTTCATAGCGGAATTTCCTTCCTGTCATGTCGCTCGTGCGGTTGGCACAAATGGTTAATAAACGCTGAATGCGCCCCAAATCCGGTGCGCTCAGGGCCATCGCCGGACGAAAATGTGGAAACAATTTGCCGCAAACACCCGCAAAGTTCCCGGCCCTGACGACTTTGTGGCGAAATGGTGCGGCGCAGCGGAAAGACGCCCGACCAACAGACCCCATCCCGGGCCGATGCGCAGGTTGACGAACCTGTCGGGAACCAGGGCCCGGTGAGGCAGGATTTCCGGATGCTCCCAGTCAGGCCACGGCCCGGCTCCCGAAACCGCGCGCCAAACGCGAAACAGGGCCGCCCGTGGCGGCCCTGTCGGCAAGTTCAAGCGTGATGGCGTCTTCCGGTCCGTCTCCGTCAGACCGGAGTCGTCCGCGTCAGGCGTCGCTCCAGGTGATCTTCGGAGCGAAGCGCGGGCGGGTGAAGCCGAAGTTGTAGAACAGACCGGCGGAATTCAGGCCCGGCACCTCGAAGGGCGGCTGATAGTCGGTCTGCGTCTCGACCACGATGATGCGTTCGTTGTCCAGCATGTTCGGCAGATTGTCCGTCAGGTTGGCCAGATCGGACCCGGTCATGGCCGAGAAACCGCCGCGCGTCTTGGACCATTCGACATTATATCCGCCGTCTGCCTGCTTGTACCGCACGAGAGTCACCCGCAGCGAGTAAGGTCCGGCGGAGCGCGTCAGGTAAGCCATGAGATCCACCATGCCATCGAGATAGGCATTATCGATGGGATCGGTCTCCCGCGAGATCGCGTCCGAGATCGTGTAGGCCGCCTTCACGTTCAGGCTCTTGTAGCGGAAGGCGTCATGCAGCGAGAAGGTGGCGGCGAGGATCGTGATCACCAGCGGCACCCAGAGGATCGTTTCGACGGTGACGTTGCCGTCTTCATCCCTGGCGAACCGGCGCAGGTGGGAAAGCATCTTGTTCAGCATCGTCTCTTACCTCGGTTCCTGGACGAAGGCGGAGGTCACGACCAACTGGGCATAGCCTTCCTCGTCCTTGTTCAGTTGCTTGCCAAGCGACGTCGTCGGCAGCATCGGCTTGTACTTCAGGCAGGCGCGGATCAGCATCAGGTCGTTGTCCTGCCCCGGCACGAAGTTGCGCACCGGATGCGGCTCCTGCTCGGCGTTCTGGCAATCGGCGTTCACCGGCGCCGCCGAGAAGTCACGCGGGCTGACCTGCACCATTTCGAGCCGCAGGTTGCTCTCGCACTCGTCGAGGATGGTCGCCTTCTCACAGATCATGGCCCGGACGTCCGCGTAGGTGGGGATGTCGCCGGTGCTCAGGCGGATCTCGCGGGTCGCGAGGTCGAGGCCCCGTTCCAGCATTGCATGACGCAGGTTCATGTAGGCGATCTCGACACCGGCGGCGAGCAACAGGAAGAAGACCGTGAAGTAGACCGCGAATTCGACCGTTGCGTTGCCGTCCTCGTCCCTGCGGAAGCGTCTGGCGAAGCTGTGGATGCTGTTCATGTTCATTGGATCAGCCTCAGGTTGTTGATTTGACGGGCAACCGCATCGAAGGCGTCGTAGATTTCGTCACCGTTGACGTGGAAGTGATGGCTGGGCGAGGATGCGCAGTCGAGCATGTCCTTGGCCGCGGCATTGGTGGTTTCGAAGGCGATGGTGAAGACGGTCACCCCGAGGTCCTTGGCCATCTGGCACTGCTTTTGCAGGTTCGAGATGTTCTTCGACTGCACCGACATGTTGTAGTAGCTGCCGCTGCCCTGATCCTGGAGCGCCACCTCGTTGTTGATGGCCGCTTTCGGGTCGTTCGGACGGAACTGGTCGGTGGTCTGGCCGTCGGTCATGATGACCACGTATTTCTCGGTTTCCTGGTCGTTCCAGTCGATCGGGCGACCCTGGAACCGGGCGTCCACGAGACCGGCTTCGATCAGGTAGCTCACCGCGTCACGGTTGACCGGGTCGAGCAGCGCGAGACCGTACTTGATGCCGTACTGGAGACCCGTGCCGTCGTGCATCCGCATGTTGCCGATGAAGTCCACGAGGCCCTGACGGTCGGACGAGTAGTACTGGACACGGCTGTCCTCGCCCGGGCACCACCCCCAGTCCATGACCGACGCCTCGTAGGGCCAGTAGTTGAAGTGCGGGACATAGTCGCTGGAGAGCGGCATGGCGGTGGTGTCGAACTCGTTGTCGTAGATTTCGACGCAGGAGGACGGCATGTTCACGTTCGTCTTGCCCGAGTTGCCCGGCGAGTCGGCGGTGCCGTCCGGTTCCTGCGTGCTGACCGGGTGCACATACTCGGCGGCCCAGTGGTCGTAGTTGATCGAGCCGTAGGAGAGCTTGCTGCCGGGGATCTTGCCGTTGTGCTTGGTCGGGCCGATGTCGGAGTCCGCGCCGTTCCGGTCACCCTTGACCTGGAAGTAGCGGGCCTTGCCGGAGGAGCCGAGCACCGAGACGCCGAGGAACTGGTTCGGGTCGCTCAGCTTGCTGTCCATGCTGAACATGTAGGCGGCAGCGCCCCGGAAGATGTCGTCCATGTCACGCGAGGCGGTGCCCGGGAAGTCCTTGATCATGTGGGCGCGATCGTAGATGTCGTCACCGTCGGTGTCGAAGTACAGCACGATGCTCGTGACGGCCGAGTCCCAGACCGGGAAGAAGCCGTCGGCGTTGGTGTAGGCCGTGCCATCCTGGCAGGACGGATCGGCGGCACCCTCGTCGGCGTTCTCGGCGTTGTTGTTGCACAGCGAATAGCCCGGTGCATCCTGGTCGCCGTTGCCCCAGCCGTTGTTCTCATGCTTGATCTTCGGGCGTTCGCCGCGGAAATACTCGAACAGCTCGGTGCCCGGGTTCACGTGACCGGCGAAGGGAATGAGGTTCAGCGTGGTCACGCCGTTGCTCTCTTCCGTCATCACCTTGTTCACGAAGGCCTGCGCGGCGGGACGCATGCGGTCCATCCGGTTGTTCCAGCGCATGGAGCCGGAAATATCCAGAACCATGGAGATTTCCACGTTGGAGATCTTCTCCTCGGCGGCGCTGACGGCGGGTGCGGTGAGGGTATCGAAGCCGGACATATGCAGGAAGATGGTGTCCATGACACCCTTGCCCTTCGCCGTGACGGTCCGCGCGTTGGCCGATTCCTCGACCGTCACTTCCGCAACCACCCCGGCCAGCCCGGACTTGTTCATGTAGTCGTTGACGACGCCCACCGGATCCTGCGTCTGGTCGAGGTCCGCTGCGGCCAGCACCGCCCGGTCCATCGAGCTCTGCATCTTGGTCCGCGTGGCCTCGAATCGCATTATGTCCACCGACGCGCCGGTGATGACGAGAAGAAGAATGACCATGAAGACCGAGAAGATCGTCACGTTTCCGTCTTCGTTCTCCTGGAATACGTCGAGATCAGGCAGCATCCGTTTCATATTCGTTCGTCCTTGCGTTCGTCCCCTTACTCGCTGAGGGGTTGAATGGTTAATGAAGTGTGAATGAGACAGGATTTGGGCGCGTTTGCGGCCCAACTGCCCTGATTGCTGGTTTTCAAGCCCCAGAGACGTTGACCTAGCGTCAAGACGCATACTGCTTTCGGATAGGGGCGAGGCCATCCCTGCAGGAGTCGAGAGCAGTCGGACCAGCCCGTTCCACACACGATTCGGCTGCGCGACGCTATGGTTCACGACGGACCACATGTCACCTCGCGGTCGCAGGATGGCCCCGCTTTCGCTCCGGGTCTTACCGCCTCGCGCCGGCCACACATCGGAACCGACACCGGGATCGGTCGTTTGTCCGCCTTCCGCCCCCAAGAAGCACGGGTTCGTCCTGGCGTCGCATCGCATGGCCAGAGTCCCCTTGTTCTTGCTCCCGCCAGCCTGGTGCCGCGGGTCAATTAACACTAGGCAAGGAACTGGACACGAAAGCGTTCAGAAATGTGGCCGCAGTTTGAACTTCCCCCTCAATTTTTCTCAAACGAGGGTGCGATGGCGATGCTCCGCTTCGGCAATCCGGAGGGACAATTGGCCTTCGCCAACCGCGCTCCAGCCGGGCATCGCCGGGCACAGAAAGCCCGTAATCCCCTGAAAATCATTGTGTTTCGCAAGGGTGCCTGGCTTCACCCGCTTGCGGAACAGGGGCGGCGGAGCCCTGCGGCGGCTCTGCCAGACGCCGCTGCGGTCCGCCGCGGCACACCCTTGACGGGTCCGGGACGCCAAAATGGCGTCTCCCGCATGGGTTGAAACTTCTTCGTAAGGTTGAGTGCGGGTCCGGGGACCGGGCGGTCGGTCGCGGCAGTCACCTTGCCAGAAAGACCTTAAGGAAAAGGAAAACGGCGCCGGAGGCCTTTACCCCCGGCGCCGCCGTGCCGCAAATGACCGGACGACAGGCCCTCGCTACAGGCCCTTTGCGCGGTAGCTGGCGGCGACCCGCTCGATGGCGACGATATAGGCGGCGGTGCGCAGGTCGCGAACCTCTGGCCGGCCGTGCCAGACCGCGCGCATCGCCTGATAGGCAATGCGCATCGTGTCATCGAGCCCGGACCGCACCAGTTCGAGCTCGTCGGCCCCGCGCAGGTATCGCTCCTTGAACCTGGGGGACATGCTCCAGGTGTCGCCCATCGCGGCGTCCAGCCGCTCCAGCTCGTCCACCACCAACTGGTGCCGCGCCTCTTCCTGCCGCCGCTGCATCCGTCCGAAACGGATGTGGCTGAGGTTCTTGACCCATTCGAAATAGGATACGGTCACGCCCCCGGCGTTGGCATACATGTCCGGTATGATGACGACGCCCCGGTCGCGCAGGATCTCGTCCGCCCCGGCGGTGATCGGCCCGTTGGCGGCCTCGATGATGAGCGGCGCCTTTATGGAATGGGCGTTGCTCAGGTTGATGACCCCTTCCAGCGCGGCGGGAATGAGAATGTCGCACTCGGCTTCCAGCAGGCTCGCACCCTTCGCGAGGTGGCGGGTCTCGGGATAGCCGGTCACGCCGCCGTGCCGGACGATCCAGTCCCGCACCGCCTCGACGTCCAGACCGTTCTCATCGTGCAGGGCACCGTCATGTTCGATGATGCCAGTGATGATCGCGCCATCCTCCTCGCTCAGGAACTTCGCGGCGTGGTAGCCGACGTTGCCAAGCCCCTGCACGATGACCCGCTTGCCCTCCAGCGTGCCCGAGAGCCCCGCCGCCGCCTTGTCCTCCGGATAGCGGAAGAACTCGCGCAGGGCGTATTGCACCCCGCGCCCCGTCGCCTCCACCCGGCCGGAGATACCCCCGGCATTCAGCGGCTTGCCGGTGACGCAGGCGCGGGCGTTGATGTCGGTGGTGTTCATCCGGGCGTACTGGTCGGAGATCCAGGCCATCTCGCGCTCGCCCGTTCCCATGTCGGGCGCGGGCACGTTCTGCGACGGGTGGATCAGCGAGCGTTTCACCAGTTCATAGGCAAAGCGGCGGGTGATCTGCTCCAGCTCGCGCTCGTCGTATTCGCGCGGGTCGATGCACAGCCCGCCCTTGGAGCCGCCGAAAGGCGCCTCCACCAACGCACATTTATATGTCATCAGCGCCGCCAGCGCCTCAACCTCGTCCTGGTTAACGGCGAGGGCATAGCGGATGCCGCCCTTGACCGGCTCCATGTGCTCGGAATGCACCGAGCGATAGCCGGTGAAGGTGTGGATCTTGCCGCGCAGGCGCACGCCGAAACGCACCGTGTAGGTAGCGTTGCACACGCGGATCTTCTCTTCCAGACCTGGCGGCAGGTCCATCAGGGCTACAGCCCTGTTGTACATGAGATCGACAGACTGTCGAAATGTCGGTTCATTCAGTGGAACTGCACACATGCCGGGCCTCCTCCCGCGCGGGCAGGCCGTCCCGTTTGCGGTGTCCGGCCCCGCGCCTTGCTGTTGCACAGCGACCCTACCCCGGCTTGGCCCGGGACCCAACCACCTTTTCGCCCCATTCACCCCCTGATTCTGCGTCCGAAAATCGGCGCCTTGGTGAACTGTGAAGAATGGCGAAACAGTGACCCTCATGCGGGCCTCACTGTCGATGCGAACCCTTAAAAATAGGGGCAATTGCTATTCAAATCGCCCCATTTTGGCCCGGATTTCCAAGCATAACCGGCGCATCGCACTGTGTTCCAGCGTACCCGGTCTGCTCCGGGGGGAAGGTAACGAAATGAAAATGGTATCGCACGCGCTGTCCGGCCTGAACGCCCCTGTCCGCTACGGGACCCAATCGGCGACCGGCGGATGGCTTGGCCGGTTCCGGGCCGAAGAAGTCGGCAGCATGTCCTATTTCGCCGTGGCGGGCGCGCTCGTCATGATGGTCTTCGGCGGCATCGGGATCGACATGATCCATGCCGAACTGAAGCGCAACAAGGTTCAGAATACGCTGGACCGCGCCGTACTTGCCGCCGCCAACGTCAAGAACGAGATGGACCCCGCCGATACGGTCGAGGCCTATTTCGCCGCGATGAACATGACCGACGCCTTGCAGAACGTCGAAGTCTCGCAGGACATGAACAACCGCCGGGTCAAGGCCGATGGCCTCGTGACCATGCCGTCGCACCTGATGGGCCTGATCGGCGTCGACTCGATGCAGGCCGCCGGCACTGCCACCGCGCTGAACGGCATCGGCAACGTCGAGATCTCGCTGGTGCTCGACATTTCCAACTCGATGAACGCGGGCGCATCCGGCACGCCGAAGATCGACCAGCTCAAGGAGGCGGCAAAGTCCTTCGTCGATACGCTGCTGCCCGCCGACGCCGTCGATCCGCTGGTCTCGATCTCGATCGTTCCCTACAATGCGACGGTCAACCTCGGACCGGACCTGGCCTCTTATTTCAACCTCGAGGACGCGCATCCGTTCTCGCACTGCGTGACCTTCCACGCGGCCGACTACAGCTCGACCCAGGTCGATACGATCAGCCAGCTGGACCAGATTGCCCACTTCGATCCCTACGACGGCCATGTCGCCACCGAGGACCCCTGGTGCCCGACCGGCAACCGGGCGCGCATCCTGCCGCACAGCTCCGATCCGGAACTGCTGAAGGCGGAGATCGACGGGCTTGTTGCCAACGGCAACACCGCCATCGACCTCGGCGTGAAGTGGGGGGCCTCGCTGCTCGACCCGTCGGCGCGCCCGATCCTCGACAGCATGATCAGTGCCGGACAGATGGCCGCGCCCGCGACACCGCGCCCGGCGGCCTTCGATGACACGGAGACGATGAAATTCATCGTGGTGATGACCGACGGTCAGAACACTTCGCAGTTCGATCTCAAGGACAACCGCAAGTACGGTTTCTCCAACGTCTGGGTCGACGACCACGGCACGGCGGACATGTCCGACGACCGGTATTCGATCCGCGTGGTCGACAACCCGGGCAACACCTCCGACGTGTTCCTTTGGACCCATCTGAAAAACAGCGATCCGAACAATGCGTTCAAGACTTCGATCTACAGCTGGGCGCTGAACGATCCGCTCTATCAGATCGTCAGCCAGACGACATCCCAGCTGTTCAACGGCAAGGCAAACCCGTCCGCCTCCGCCCTGACCAACGCCAACTGCAACGCGTCCTTCAAGACCTGCGATGTCGCCGATGCCTTCCCGTTCACCCAGGGCGGCGGCCCGCGCCGGATGACCAACGCCGAGCTCTATGCCCGGATGGGCACCGCCGGGCTCGCCAACACCTACTACTGGTTCGCCTACACCAAGGGCCGCATCAGCTACGACACCTACCTCGACGCCTATTATTCCTACGAGGAAATCCAGAACGGGGCCACTGCGGACGCCTACCTGTCCAACGTCTGCGGCGCCGCCAAGAACAACGGTGTGGTGATCTACGCCATCGGCGTCGAGGCACCGCCGGCTGGCCTGGCCGCGATGAGCGACTGCGCCACCTCCCCGGCCCATTACTACGACGTGCAGGGCAGCGAGTTGAACCAGACCTTCGCCGCCATCGCCCGTACCCTCCAGACCCTGAGGCTGATCCAATGATTACGCGTGTAAAGAATGCCCTCGCCCGTTTCCGGAAGGACGAGACCGGCTCCATGGTCGTTCCCTTCGCCCTCTGGACCCCTGTGTTTCTCGGCCTGATCCTGTCCGCCATCGAACTCGGCACCGTCACCATCCGCCAGACGGCGCTGGAACGGGCCCTCGATGACACCGTTCGCGACCTGCGCCTCGACGCCGGTGTCGTAGGCACCCACGACGAGCTGAAGGCCAAGATCTGCCAGACCGCCGCCGTGCTGCCCGCCTGCACCGAGATGCTGCGCCTCGAACTGGTGCGCCTCGACATGCGCAACTGGCAGGCCCCGCAGGCCAAGGCCGACTGCGTCGACACCAGCGAGCAGATCAACCCGGTGCGCGGCTTCTACAAGGGCGGCGAGCAGGAGATGATGATGATCCGCGCCTGCTACAAGTACCAGCCGATCACCCCGGCGGGCACCCTGAGCTCCAGCCTTGCCACGGACGCCGCGGGCTATACCGCGATCGTCTCCACCACCGCCTTCGTCAACGAACCGAGCTGAGGAGAGGACCCATGGACCGTTTCAACCCCTTCCACCTTCTCCGCCGCTTCCGCCGCGAACAGGACGGCTACGTGACGCTCGAAGCGATCATCGTGATGCCCGTGCTGCTGTGGATCTTCGCCGCCTGCTGGGTCTACTTCGACGCGTTCCGCCAGCAATCGGTGAACCAGAAGGCCAACTTCGTGATTTCCGACATGCTCTCCCGCGAGACCAAGGAAATAGACGCCACCTATGTCGACAGCACCTTCGAGTTGCTCAAGGTCCTGACGCAGGCGAATGCCGACGGCACCGCGCTGCGCCTGACACTCGTGGAATACGACGAGACCGCCGGCGCGTGGAACTTCCTGTGGTCCGAGGCGCGCGGCGACATGGCCGCCCTGGCCGCCGGTGACATGAGCGGCTATCAGGACCGCCTGCCGATTGCCCTCGAAGGCGACCAGCTGATCCTCGTGGAGACCTGGGACGATCACAACCCGGTGTTCAAGATCGGCCTCGATGCCTTCACGATCACGTCCTACAGCTTCACCCGCCCGCGCTATGCGCCGAAGATGGTGATCGCCGGGCTGTGACCTGACCTTGATCGCGTGACATCCTGTGCCCCCGGACCCCGGTCCGGGGGTCAGTCGTTTGCGCGGTCCGGATCGTCCCGCTGCACCAGCCTGAGCGTCATGATGTCGGCAACGGGCTTGGTCACCCCGCCGGACGTCACGCCACCGATGGCGAGCCGCTTGCCGGTCCGCCACCACAGCCCCGGCCGCCAGGCGCGGGGCATCGGCTCTTTCAGCAGCACGAGAAACCCGTTCGAGGGTTTCATGGCAAACGGCGAGCGGTCGACCTTGGCGATATTGTCGAACCGGGCGAGCACCGTGCCATTCTCCTCGAACAGCCCCTCCTCGGTGAGAACGAGCACGACGCCGGTGGCCTTCCACATCCGCTCCGAGCCCCAGAGCGCTCCAAGCCCGGCGAGGATCAGCACCCCCTGCCACAGCACGCTGTCCATCGGCGTCGCGAGCCCAAGATAGAGCAGCAAGGCGCCCAGTCCCATCAACGCGCCTACCCCGATCATCCGCCGCCCCGCCGAAGCGCCGATGCGTCCGAGTTCGTTCTGCTCCATGGTCGTCCCCTTTGTGGTCTGCCTTGCCTTTACAGCGACAGCGCGCGAGTTTGAAACCGCTTCCTGCATGATGACCCTGCAAATCCTGCCCGATGGAGCCCGACGTGCCCGAACGATCCTTCGAAACGCCTTTCGGCACGCTCACCTTGACGGAAACTGACGGTGCCATCGTCCGGCTGCGCTGGGGCGCGGGGATGGTGGAGGACACGCCACTCCTGCGCGAGGCGGAAGCGCAGATACTGGCCTACTGCGCCGGGGAGCGCGAGGATTTCGATTTGCCGCTCCGGGTGCAGGGGAGTGCCTTCCAGCGCGACGTCTGCGCCGCAATGTCCGCGATTCCCTTTGGCGAGACCCGGCGCTATGGCGATCTGGCAAAGGACCTCGGCGTGCCCGCGCAGGCCATAGGTCAGGCCTGCGGCGGCAACCCGATCCCGGTCATCATCCCCTGTCACCGGGTGCTCGGGGCGAACGGGCTCGGCGGGTTCTCCGGCGGCACGGGAATCGAAACCAAGGTGCAGCTGCTGCGTCACGAAGGCGCGGCCTCGCTGCTGATCTGAACAGTCGCGGCGCGGCGCCCCGGTCAGTCGCGGCGCGGCGCCCCGATCAATCGCGGCGCGGATCGCGGGGATAGACGCCGAGGATCTCCAGCATGGAGGTGAAGTAATCCAGCTCCTCCAGCGCCCGCTTGACACCCGGATCTTCCGGATGGCCCTCGATGTCCGCATAGAACTGCGTCGCGGTGAAGGACCCGCCGACCATGTAGCTTTCTAGCTTGGTCATGTTCACGCCGTTGGTCGCAAAGCCGCCCATCGCCTTGTAGAGCGCCGCCGGAATGTTGCGCACCTGAAACACGAAGGTGGTCATCATGCCATGCTCGCCGCGACGCGCGTGATCGGCCTTCTTGCCCATGATGAGAAAGCGCGTGGTGTTGTGGGCGTGGTCCTCGATGTGCCGCGCGAGGATGTTCAGCCCGTGTGTCTTCGCCGCCATGTCGGAGGCCAGCACGCCCTCGTCCCGCTTCTGCGAGATCGCCAATTCCGCCGCCGCGCCCGCGCTGTCCGCCGCCGCCTCGCCCTTGATCCCGTACTGCGACAGGAAGCTCGCCGCCTGCGGCAGGAGCACCAGGTGCGCGCGCACCTTCTTCAGCTCCTCGATCTGCACCCCCGGCAGGGCCATCAGCGATATGTGCACCCGGACAAACGCCTCGTCGACGATCCGAAGCCCGCTCTCCGGCAGCAGCCGGTGGATGTCGGCGACCCGGCCGTAGGTGGTGTTCTCCACCGGCAGCATGGCTAGCTCCGCCACGCCGGTCTTCACCGCCGCGATCACATCCTCGAAGGTCTTGCAGGGCAACGGGTCCATGTCCGGCCGCGCCTCGGCACAGGCCTGGTGGGAGTAGGCGCCAAGTTCACCCTGAAATGCGATTTTTCCGGACATGCCCCCGTACCCCTTCTCAAAAACCCGGCCCCGGGCGATTGGTCGCGGCTTCTATACCTTGCCATGTGCGAAGGGAAGCCGTAGATACCCGCCGAACCGAGTTTCAGACGAACAGGGCTTCTCATGCTTGATACGATGACAGCTACCAAAATCGTGGGCGGTGTCTGCGGCACATTCCTGGTGTTCCTGCTGGGGAAATGGGGCGGCGAAGTGCTGTTCCACACCGGCGGCGGCCATGGCGGTGAGCAGATGGCAGCCTATGTGATCGAAGTCGAAGACAGCGGCTCCGCCGAGCCCGAGGCCGAGGTGGACTTCGCCACCCTGCTCGCCTCCGCCGATCCCGCCAAGGGCGAGAAGGTCTTCGGCAAGTGCAAGGCCTGCCACAAGGTCGACGGCACCAACGCCACCGGCCCGCATCTCGACGGTGTCGTCGGCCGCGCGATCGACGCCGTGGACGGCTTCAACTACTCCGGCGCGCTGCTCCAGGTGGGCGACGTCTGGTCGCCGGAGAACCTGAACCACTTCCTGACGGATACCAAGGCCGCCGCGCCGGGCACCGCCATGAGCTTCAAAGGACTGCCGAAGGCAGAGGATCGCGCCGACGTGATCGCCTACCTCCAGACGCTCGGCGGCTGACCGTCCGAACCGGATGAGACATTCGAGGGCTGCCCCGTCAGGGTGCAGCCCTTTTTCTTGCCGATTTCCGCAAACCCGCTTGCCTCTCACGAACCCGACAGCCACTCTCACGTTTACGCAATCTCAACTTGATCAATGCAAGGCTAGCACCAATAACTTGGTTAACAGGCCGAAAACGGACCGCAACGTAAGGGGAGAGCACATGCAGCGCACCGCAGCCCGAACCCAGAGCCTCGCTCTGCCATCCCGCACCAGGATGACCGGCCTCGCCCTCGGGGCGCTGATGCTGGCGTTCGCGGCAACCTCCGCCTTTGCGCAGGATGTCATCCGGTCCCACGGCGTCTCGACCTTCGGCAACCTCAAGTATGACGCGGGCTTCACGCATTTCGACTACGTCAACCCGGACGCGCCCAAGGGCGGCGAGTTCTCGACCTGGGCCTTCGGGACCTTCGACAGCCTGACGCCCTATATCCTCAAGGGCAACGCGGCGGCGGGCGCGTCGGTTTTCTTCGACAGCCTGATGACCGGCAACCTCGAGGAACCGGACGCCATGTACGGCCTCGTGGCCGAAAGCCTCGAATACCCCGAAGACCGCTCCTGGGTGATCTTCCACATGCGCCCGGAGGCGATGTTCTCCGACGGCACCCCGGTTCGGGCACAGGACGTGGCGTTTTCCTACAATATCCTGAAGGACAAGGGCCGCCCCTCCTTCAAGACCACCTTCCAGTATTTCACCGGCGTTGAGGTGATCGACGATCACACGGTCAAGTTCACCTTCGATCCCGAAGGACCGCTGCGCGAATTGCTCATGACCGCGGGCGGCATTCCGATCCTGTCGGAGAAATACTACGAAACCGTGGATTTCACCGAGAGCAGCTTGACACCCCCGGTCGGCTCCGGGCCTTACCTGCTCGAAGACGTGAAGCCGGGGTCCTCCGTGACCTACCGACTCCGCGACGACTACTGGGCGAAGGACCTGCCGGTGAACCGCGGTCAGAACAACTTCGAGACCATCCGGTTCGAGTATTACGCCGACTACACGACCGCGCTCGAAGCCTTCAAGGGCGGCGCCTACCTGTTCCGCGAGGAGTACACCTCGAAGGACTGGGCCACGGCCTATGACTTCCCGGCCATCGAAGAAGGCTACGTGATCAAGGAAACCCTGACCGATGGCCGCCCGGCGGGCACGCAGGGCTTCTGGTTCAACCTGCGCCGCGACAAGTTCAAGGATCCGCGCGTGCGCGAGGCCATCGGCATGGCGTTCAACTTCGAATGGTCGAATGAATCGCTGTTCTACGGCCTCTACCAGCGCACGGACAGCTTCTGGGAGAACTCTCCGACGCTCGAGGCCACCGGCATGCCATCGGAGGCGGAACTCGCCATCCTCGAGCCGCTGCGCGAGTATTTCCCCGAAACCGTCTTCACCGAACCCGCCTTCGTTCCGGCGGAATCGGATGCCGCCGACCTCGCGGACCGCCGCCAGCTGCGCCGGGCCGGCAAACTGCTGGAGGACGCCGGCTGGATCGTCGGCGACGACGGCATCCGCTACAAGGACGGCAAGAAGCTGACCGTCGAAATCCTCAACGACGCGCCCGGCTTTGACCGGATCATCAACCCCTATATCGAAAACCTGCGCCGTCTCGGCGTCGATGCGGTACACAACCGGGTCGACAATGCCGAAAGCCAGGAGCGCGAGAAGAACTTCGATTACGATATGGTCACCCAGCGGTTTGCCATGTCGCAGACCCCCGGCGACGAACTCCAGCAGATCTTCGGCTCCGCCTCCGTCAACACGCCCGGCTCGGTCAACGTGGCGGGCCTCTCCAACGAGGGTGTGGACAAGCTGATCCGCATCATCGCCGACGCCAAGTCGCGCGAAGAGCTGGATACCGCCGTCAAGGCGCTCGACCGGGTGTTGCGCGCCATGCATATCTGGGTGCCGCAATGGGCCAAGGGTGTTCACAACATCGCCTACCGCGATGTCTTTGACCGCCCCTACACCGACAATCCGCCCCCGCTGTCGATGGGCGAGTCGTCGATCTGGTGGTGGGACGAGCAAAAGGCGCAGCGCCTGCGCGACGCCGGAGCGCTTTAATCCGCCATGGGCGCCTATATCCTTCGCCGACTGCTGCTCATCATCCCGACTCTGATCGGGATCATGGTCATCAACTTCGCCCTCGTGCAGTTCGTCCCCGGCGGGCCGATCGAGCAGATCATCGCCCAGATCGAGGGCGAGGGCGACGTCTTTCAGGGTATCGCGGGCGGCGGCGGCGAGGTGGCCGCCGTGGGCGAGGACGGCGTCGGCCGCCGTGGCCTGCCGCCGGATTTCATCGCCCAGCTGGAAAAGGAATTCGGCTTCGACAAGCCGCCGCTCGAACGCTTCCTGAACATGATGTGGAACTACATGACGCTGGACTTCGGCGAGAGTTACTTCCGCTCGATCTCCGTCATCGACCTCGTGATCGAGAAAATGCCAGTCTCCATCAGCCTCGGCCTGTGGTCCACGCTGATCGCCTATATCATCTCGATCCCGCTCGGCATCCGCAAGGCGGTGAAGGACGGCTCCAGCTTCGACACATGGACCTCCGGCGCCATCATCGTCGCCTACGCCATCCCCGGCTTCCTCTTCGCCATCCTGCTTTTGGTGCTTTTCGCGGGCGGCAGCTACTGGCAGATCTTTCCGCTGCGCGGCCTGACCTCCGACAATTGGAGCGAGCTCGGTTTCTTCGGCAAGATCACCGATTACATCTGGCACATCGCCCTGCCAGTGATCGCCTCCACCATTTCGGCCTTTGCTACGCTGACCCTGCTGACCAAGAACAGCTTTCTCGACGAGATCAAGAAGCACTACGTCATGACCGCCCGCGCCAAGGGGCTGAACGAGCGGCAGGTGCTCTACGGCCATGTCTTCCGCAATGCCATGCTGATCGTCATCGCGGGTTTCCCGGCGGTGTTCATCGGCGTGTTCTTCTCCGGCTCGCTCATCATCGAGACGATCTTCTCGCTCGATGGCCTCGGACGGCTCGGTTTCGAGGCGGCGGTGGCGCGGGACTACCCGGTGATCTTCGGCACGCTGTTCATCTTCGGCCTGATCGGTCTCGTGGTGAACATCCTGTCGGACCTGATGTATGTCTTCGTCGATCCGCGCATCGACTTCGAAAAGCGGGAGGGCTGAGACCATGGCGCTGCAACCCGATCCCGATCACGACGGCATTCAGCCGCAGCCCGAACCAGGTGCCGGTCCGATCCCGGAAACCCGGGGCCGCTTCACCCTGTCGCCGCTGAACCAGCGCCGCTGGCGCAACTTCCGGCGCAATGGGCGGGCGTTCTGGTCGCTGTGGATTTTCCTCGTGTTCTTTGTTCTTTCGTTGTTCGCGGAGTTCATCGCCAACGACAAGCCGATCCTCGTCAACTATCGCGGCGAGTATTACACGCCGATCTTCAACTTCTACCCGGAGACCGAGTTCGGCGGCGACTTCCGGACCGAGGCCGCCTACCGCGACCCGGAAGTGCGCTGCCTGATCCGCACCGGCGGCATCGAGGACTGTTTCGACGATCCCGACACGCTGCTGGAGGCTGTCGACAACGGCGAAACGCTGGAGGGCGATTTCCGGAAAGGCTGGATGCTCTGGCCGCTGATCCCCTACAGCTACACCACCCCGGTGGACCGCCCCGGCGCCGCCCCCCTGCCCCCGAACGGACAGAACTGGCTCGGCACCGATGACACGAAGCGCGACGTGCTGGCACGGGTGATCTACGGCTTCCGCCTATCCATTCTGTTCACCCTGATCGTCACCGTCTGCGCCTCGATCATCGGCATCATCGCCGGGGCGCTGCAGGGCTTCTTCGGCGGCTGGCTCGACCTGATCTTCCAGCGGCTGATCGAGATCTGGGGCGCAACCCCTTCGATCTATGTCATCATCATCCTCTTCGCGATCCTCGGGCGCAGCTTCTGGCTTCTGGTGATCCTCTCCATCCTCTTCGGCTGGACCGCCCTCGTCGGCGTCGTCCGGGCGGAATTCCTGCGAGCAAGGAACCTCGAATACGTCCGCGCCGCCCGCGCTCTGGGGGTCAGTAACTGGACCATCATGTTCCGCCACATGCTGCCCAACGCCATGGTGGCGACGCTGACCATGCTGCCGTTCATCGTGACCGGCACCATCAGCGCCCTCGCCGGCCTCGATTTCCTCGGCTTCGGCCTGCCCTCCTCGGCGCCCTCGCTCGGGGAACTCACGCTTCAGGCCAAGCAGAACCTGCAGGCTCCCTGGCTCGCCTTCACCGCCTTCACCGTGTTTGCGGTGATGCTCTCCCTGCTCGTCTTCATCTTCGAAGGCGTGCGCGATGCCTTCGACCCCCGGAAGACCTTCACATGAGCGCAATTCTTCAGGTGAAGGACCTCAAGGTCTCCTTCCGTCAGGATGGCCGGAGCACCATGGCCGTGAAGGGTGTCAGCTTCGACATCCAGCGCGGCGAAACCGTGGCGCTGGTCGGCGAGTCCGGCTCGGGCAAATCGGTCACCGCCCTCTCCACCGTCTCCCTGCTGGGCGATGCCGCGCAGGTCGAGGGATCGGTGATCTACGAAGGGCAGGAGATGATCGGCGCGTCCGACAAGCTCCTGCGCAAGGTCCGGGGCAATGACATCAGCTTCATCTTCCAGGAGCCGATGACCTCGCTCAACCCCCTGCACACGCTGGAAAAGCAGCTGGGCGAGAGCCTGCTGCTGCATCAGGGCCTGACCGGGGCGAAGGCGCGCGCGCGGATCATCGACCTGCTGACCAAGGTGGGCATCCGCGATCCGGAATCGCGCCTCTCCGCTTACCCGCACCAGCTCTCCGGCGGGCAGCGGCAGCGGGTGATGATCGCCATGGCGCTGGCCAACGGCCCGGACCTTCTGATCGCCGACGAGCCGACCACCGCGCTCGACGTCACCATTCAGGCCCAAATCCTGCAACTGCTGGCGGAGCTAAAGCAGGCCGAACAGATGAGCCTGCTTTTCATCACCCATGACCTCACCATCGTGCGCAAGTTCGCGGACCGGGTCTGCGTGATGAAGAACGGCGAGATCGTCGAACAGGGGCCGACGGCGGAGATTTTCGGCAATCCGCAGCACCCCTACACGCAGATGCTTTTGTCTGCGGAGAGCACCGGCCTGCCCGAGCCGGTTCCGGAGGGCGCGGAGGAGATCGCGCGGACGGACCACCTGAAGATCTGGTTCCCGATCCAGCAAGGGCTTCTCAAACGCACGGTGGGCTACGTCAAGGCGGTCAATGACGCGACAATGATGGTCCGCGCCGGGGAAACCGTCGGCATCGTGGGCGAAAGCGGCTCGGGCAAGACCACGCTGGCGCTTGCCATCATGCGGCTGATCCAGTCGGAGGGCGGCATCCATTTCCGGGGCGAGGACGTGCGGCAATGGCCGACCCGGCAGCTGCGGCGGCTGCGCTCGGAAATGCAGATCGTCTTTCAGGACCCCTTCGGCTCCCTCTCCCCCCGCATGACCTGCGAGCAGATCATTGCGGAGGGGCTTGGCGTGCACGGCTCCCCCGATGGCCGGCCGGCGCGGGAGTTGGTGACGGAGGTGATGACGGAGGTTGGCCTCGATCCGGCGACGATGCACCGTTATCCGCACGAATTCTCCGGCGGCCAGCGCCAGCGCATCGCCATCGCCCGCGCCATGGTGCTGCGGCCGCGCCTCGTGGTGCTGGACGAGCCGACCAGTGCACTCGACATGACCGTGCAGGTGCAGATCGTCGATCTGTTGCGCAAACTTCAAGCGAAGTACAACCTCGCTTACCTGTTCATCAGCCATGACCTGAAGGTCGTGCGGGCGATGAGCCACAAGGTCATCGTGATGAAACAGGGCGACGTGGTGGAAAGCGGCGACGCAGCGGATGTCTTTGCCAATCCGCAGGACCCCTACACCCGCGCCCTGTTCAATGCCGCGTTCCTCGAGCCAGTGGGCTGAGGGCGGTTTGCCCTCTGCCCCGCCCAGACCGAGCCGAGCACCAGCGCCGCGCCGAGCATCTGTAGCGGCGTGAGCGCCTGCCCGAGGATCACCCAGCCGAGCAGCACCGCCGAGAGCGGACTGAGGAAACCGAGCGCCGCGACAGCGGAGGGACCCAGGCGGGAGATGCCGCGGAAGAAGGCCCAATAAGCCAACGCGCCCCCGGCGGTGCCGAGCCACAGCAAACCGAGCACGCCGCGCGTGTCCATCACCGGCAGGCGCGGGTCGACGATGAGCGCCATCGGCACCAGCAGGATCCCCCCCGCCGTGAGTTGCCAGGCTGTGAAGGTCAGCGGCGGCACCGGCGGCTGCCAGCGCCGCGTCAGGACAGTGCCCGCCGCCATGGACACCGCGCCGACCAGCGCGGCGGCAATGCCGATCCAGTCGAAGGCCGCGCCGGGGCCGAGGATCAGCATCCCGACACCGATCAACCCCATGAGCGCCGCCGAAGCCGCCGCCCAGGTCAGCGGTGCGTTGATCCAGAGCCACGCCAGCAGCAGCACGATCAGCGGCTGCACCGCGCCGAGCGTCGCCGCGACGCCGCCCGGAAGGCGATAGGCCGCGGCAAAGAGGCAGGCAAAGAAGATCGCGAAGTTGAGTGCGCCCAGCACGAAAACCCGCCCGATCCAGTCCCGCCCCGGCAAGGCCCGGGTGAGCGCCAGCAGGATCAGCCCCGCTGGCAACGCCCGAAGCGCCGCGACGGTCAGCGTCGGCGCGCCGGGCAGCAGTTCGGTGCTGACGATATAGGTCGCGCCCCAGGCGGCGGGCGCGAGGGCCGTGAGCAGGATGTCCCGGTTGCGTGTCATGGGGCGGTCTCCTTCGATGGATTTATCTTGACGTCAAGATACTCTCATTTATCTTGACGTCAAGATTAAACTCCCTACCCTGCCGCCATGGACGATGTCGACCGCATTCTGGAGCAATGGCGCCGCGAGCGTCCGGACCTTGACGTGGCCCCCATGGGCTTGATCGGGCGGCTGTCGCGGCTTGCCGCCGCGCTGCGGGCAGCCCATGAACAAGTGTTCGAGAAACACGGGCTGAGCGCCGCCGGTTTCGACGTGCTTGCCACGCTGCGCCGCGCCGGCCCGCCTCACGCGCTCGACATCAAGTCGCTGCTGGCCTCGACCATGGTGACCTCGGGGACCATGACCAACCGTCTGGACAAGCTGGAAAAAGCCGGGCTGCTGGAGCGCAGGCCGAACCCGGAGGACGGGCGCGGCTTCATCGTGGCGCTGACCGACAAGGGTTTTGATCTGATCGACGTGGCGGTGGCCGATCACGTCGCCAACCAGCACCGCCTGGTCGAAGGGCTGCGCGGCGGCGAACGCACCGCGCTCACCGCCTTGCTGAAGACATGGGGAAAGGCGCTGGAGGACCGGGCTTCAGATCGCTGAGGAATGCCCGGCCTTGCTCAGGTCATAGGCATCGAAGGCCCGCGCCACCAGCCGGGTCAGCGGCCGCACCTTTTCAGGGATCGTCAGGCCATCCTCGTCAACCACGAGCAGCGAGTCGAACTGTGCATTCGCCTCCCGCAGCATGGCCATCAAGGCCGTCCGGGAGATGGAGAAATCGCGCAGGATCTCCGCCACGTCGACGCGGAAATCGCACATGACCATCTCGATCAGGCGGCTGCGGAGCAGGTCGTCGCCCTGGAAGACATGGCCGCGCGTGGTCGCGAAGCGCCCGTCGCGGATCGCCGTTGTATGCGCCCCGGTTGCCGGGGCATTCTGCGCAAACCCTTGCGGGAAGCGGGAAATCGACGAAGCGCCGATACCGATCAGGGCAGAGGCCGTATCGTCCGTATACCCCTGGAAATTGCGCCGCAGCCTGCCGACCTTCCTGGCGATGGCGAGGCCATCCGAAGGCTGCGCGAAGTGGTCGATGCCGATTTCCTCGTACCCGTCCCAAAGGAACAGCCGCTGCGCCACCTCGAACAGCGCGAGCCGCTCCGTCGGAGTGGGCAGCGCCTCGGAGGGGATCAACTGCTGGCGCTTGGCCATCCAGGGCACATGCGCATAGCCGTAGAGCGCGACGCGATCGGGGTTGAAGCTCAGCAGCTTCTGCACCGTCTCCGTGATCTTCGCCGCCGACTGATGCGGCAGGCCGAAAAGGATGTCGGCATTGAGGCTGCGCACGCCGCGCTCGCGGATCATCTCGACCGCCTGCTTGGTGATCTCGAACCCCTGCGGGCGGCCGATGGTTTCCTGTATCTGCGGGTCGAAGTCCTGCACGCCGATCGACGCCCGGTTCATGCCGCCCGCCGCCAGCACGTCCAGCCGCGCGCCATCAATCTCGTTCGGGTCGATCTCCACCGAAAACTCGGCGTTTTCGGAAAAATCCGCGACCGAACGGATGGCGTCTATCAGCGCCTTCATCATCTCGGGAGAGAGCAGCGTCGGGGTCCCTCCGCCCCAATGCAGGCGCGACATTTTCACGCCCCGTGGCAGATGGCGGCGCAGCAGTTTCAACTCCGCCTTGAGCGTCTGCACATAGGCCTCGACGGGGCTGAGCGTGGCCGTGCCCTGCGTGCGGCAAGCGCAGAACCAGCACAGCCTGCGGCAGAAAGGCACGTGCAAATAAAGGGAAATTTCCCCATCTTGGGGAAGAGACTCGATCCATCCGGCGAACGTGTCCGGACCGACCCCGCCTGCGAAATGTGGCGCTGTCGGATAAGACGTGTACCGCGGTACTTTCGCGTCGAAGAGGCCCAGCCGGGCGAGTTGTGTTCGCGTATCCATGCGCGTAGACTTAAGACGCCGGGAGGCACGGGACATTGACCCAGATCAAGACGAGGACGCCAATGCTGAACGAACGCAGTCTCGCGACGACGCAACAGTGTGACAGTTGCCCGATCCGTCACCGCGCCGTTTGTGCCCGTTGCGAGACGGACGAGCTCGAGCGTCTCGAAGAGATCAAGTATTACCGCAAGTTCGAAGCCGGCCAGACCGTGATCTGGTCCGGCGACCGCATGGAATTCGTCGGCTCCGTGGTGTCCGGCATCGCCACGCTGACCCAGACCATGGAGGACGGCCGGACCCAGATGGTGGGCCTGCTGCTGCCGTCCGATTTCGTCGGTCGTCCGGGGCGCGAGACGGCGGCCTATGACGTGGTGGCGACCACCGACCTGGTGATGTGCTGTTTCCGCAAGTCGCCGTTCGAGGACATGATGGGCCGGACGCCGCATATCGCGCAACGCCTTCTGGAAATGACGCTGGACGAGCTCGACGCGGCGCGGGAGTGGATGCTGGTGCTGGGGCGCAAGACGGCGCGGGAAAAGATCGCCTCCCTGCTGTCGATCATCGCCCGCCGCGACGCGACGCTGAAGCTCAAGGGTTCCGACGGGCCGCTGGTGTTCGACCTGCCGCTGACGCGGGAGGCCATGGCCGATTACCTCGGCCTGACGCTGGAGACGGTCTCGCGGCAGATCTCCGCGCTGAAGAAGGATGGCGTGATCGAACTGGAGGGCAAGCGGCACGTGACCATCCCGGACATGGGCCGCCTGCTGGAAGAGGCCGGAGACGACGCCGACGGCGGGGTCTTTGCCTGACCCCTCAGGCCGTCACGCGCCGAAACTGATCAGCGTATCGAAGTTGCCGAAGATCATGCGCTTGCCGTCGAAGGGCATGGTCATGGCCTGCTGCCAGCGCGGATCGGTCTGCATGGAGCCCCAGCAGGCATCGGCGGCGGCCTTGTCCGGCCAGATGATCCAGGAAAACACGATCTTCTCGCCGTCCTGACGCTTGACCGCCATCGGGAAGGACGTGACCTCGCCATCCGGGACATCCTCTTCCCAGTTCTCGACCATGGCGACGGCGCCGTAATCCTTGAACAGCGGCCAGGACGCCTTGGCCATTTCCAGATAGGCGTCCTTGTTCGCTTCCGGCACGGCGGCCAGAAAGCCCGATACATATGACATGACGATTCTCCCGTTTCGCGTATGCAGCTTACAGGAGAATCGCGGAGTCCCTCCAAAAAATGCGGACCGCCTGCCGCTGGATCAGTGCGCCATGAAGACGGTGATGTTGGCCCGCTCCAGCATGTTGCGCGTCGCCCCGCCGAGGATCGCCTCGCGGAAGCGCGAATGGCCGTAGGCGCCCATGACCACCATGTCGGCATCCACGTCGGTCGCATGCCGCATCAGCACGTCGGACACGCGGGGCATGGTCTTGGACAGCACGTCGATCTCCGCCTTCACGCCGTGGCGCGTCAGGAACTGCGAGACCATGCCGCCCGGGTCGGAGCGGTTCGGGCCGTGCTGCGGCGGGTCGATGACCACCACATGCACGATGTCCGCCTGTTTCAGCACCGGCAGGGCGGCGCGGATCGCCCGCAGCGCCTCGGGACTCTCGTTCCAGCCGATCACGATGCGCTTCGGCGCGGTGGGGGTGTCGACGTCATCCGGGCAGACCACCACGGGCACCTGCCCCTCGAACAGCGCGCCTTCGACCACCGGCTCGAGCTCCACGCCATGGCCATCGCCATAGGGCTTGGGCAGCACCACGAGGTCCGCGAACCGCGCCCGCGATGCCACATGGCGGCCGATGTCGGCGAGCTGCGCGACGCCATGCTCGACGGACCAGCGCAGATCGTATTGTTTCATCAGGTCTTTCACCTGCGTCGCCAGCGCCTCTCCCTCGGCGGTGGCGCGTGACAGGGTTTCCTGCAGCACCATGGCGTTGGCCCCGGCGTAATAATATCCCGTCTGGGTCCGGTCGACGCCGAAACAGAGGATATCCAGATGGGCATCCGCCCCTCCGGCCACCGCCGCGGCATGGGCCACGGTGCTCCGGGCAAGATCGGGATCTGTGACAACCGTCAGAATGGTCTTGTAGCTCATGGCACGTCCTCGCGTTTGCCCCGGCACGAAACCGGGTTCCCTTTTTGCACGCTAACGCGGCGCAGATCGCCGCACTTTGACACGCATCAAGAGCCGCGTCGCAATCCATTGATGCAGATCAAGGTTAGGTTCACCCGAACATCGCACAACCCCGTCAGTCTAATAACCGCCTGCGCGGAACGCGAATCGTGCAGGGACAGACGAAGGGACGAAACATGTCAAACTACATCAAGCTTGTCGCGCTTGGTCTGGTGGCGATCTTTGCGATGGTCGGCACCAATTACGCGCGCGACCTTGCTTACCAGGTCCACGCCTTCCTGATCTTGCTGATCGCGGGTGGCCTGTTCATCTGGACGCTGCGCAATACCGACGAAGACACCGCGGCGGTCCATCCGCAAAACGAATACATGGACGGCGTGATCCGCGCCGGCGTGATCGCAACCGCCTTCTGGGGCGTCGTCGGCTTCCTGGTCGGCACCTTCATCGCCTTCCAGCTGGCCTTCCCGGTGCTCAACTTCGACTGGGCGCAGGGCTTTGCCAACTTCGGGCGCCTGCGGCCGCTGCACACCTCGGCGGTGATCTTCGCCTTCGGCGGCAACGCCCTGATCGCCACCTCCTTCTACGTGGTCCAGCGCACCTCCGCCGCCCGCCTCTGGGGCGGCAACCTCGCCTGGTTCGTGTTCTGGGGCTATCAGCTGGTGATCGTGCTCGCCGCGACCGGCTACCTGCTCGGCTCGACCCACGGCAAGGAATACGCGGAACCCGAATGGTACGTCGATCTCTGGCTGACCATCGTCTGGCTCGCCTATCTGGCGGTCTTCGTCGGCACGATCGTGAAGCGCAAGGAGCCGCACATCTACGTGGCGAACTGGTTCTTCCTGTCGTTCATCCTGACCGTGGCCATGCTGCACGTCTTCAACAACATCGCCATCCCGGTCTCCATCTGGGGCTCGAAGTCGGTGCAGGTGTTCTCCGGCGTGCAGGACGCCATGGTGCAGTGGTGGTACGGCCACAACGCCGTGGGCTTCTTCCTGACCGCGGGCTTCCTCGGCATGATGTACTACTTCATCCCCAAGCAGGCCGAGCGCCCGGTGTTCTCCTACAAGCTGTCGATCATCCACTTCTGGGCGCTGATCTTCCTTTACATCTGGGCCGGCCCGCACCACCTGCATTACACCGCGCTGCCGGACTGGGCCTCGACCCTCGGCATGGTGTTCTCCGTGGTGCTCTGGATGCCGTCCTGGGGTGGCATGATCAACGGTCTGATGACGCTCTCCGGCGCATGGGACAAGCTCCGCACGGACCCGGTCATCCGGATGATGGTGATTTCCGTCGGCTTCTACGGCATGTCCACCTTCGAAGGTCCGATGATGTCGATCCGCGCGGTCAACTCGCTGTCGCACTACACCGACTGGACCATCGGTCACGTCCACTCCGGCGCGCTTGGCTGGAACGGCATGATCACCTTCGGCGCACTCTACTACCTCGTGCCGAAACTGTGGAACCGCGAGCGCCTGTACAGCCTGAGCCTCGTCTCCTGGCACTTCTGGCTCGCCACCATCGGCATCGTCTTCTACGCCGCCTCCATGTGGGTGACCGGCATCATGGAAGGCCTGATGTGGCGTGAAGTGGATGCCAACGGCTTCCTCGTGAACTCCTTCGCCGACACCGTGGGCGCGAAGTTCCCGATGTATGTTGTCCGTGGCCTCGGGGGCGTCCTGTTCCTGTCGGGTGCGCTCATCATGTGCTACAACTTGTGGATGACCGCGCGTCGGGCCCCGGCTGTCGAAGCCGATGCCGCCGCCGCTCACGCCACTCCGGCCGAATAAGGAGGACCGGACACATGGCAATTCTTGAAAAACACGCAATCTTGGAAAAGAACGTCACGCTGCTGGCCATCTTCGCCTTCCTGGTGGTGACCATCGGCGGGCTCGTCCAGATCGTGCCGCTCTTCTACCTCGACAACACCATCGAGGACGTGGAAGGCATGCGCCCCTATACCCCGCTCGAAATGGCGGGCCGGGAGATCTACCTGCGCGAAGGCTGCTATGTCTGCCACAGCCAGATGATCCGCCCGATGCGCGATGAGGTGGAGCGGTATGGGCACTACAGCCTCGCCGCAGAGTCGCAATACGACCACCCGTTCCAGTGGGGCTCCAAGCGGACGGGGCCGGACCTCGCCCGCGTCGGCAACCGCTACTCGGACGAATGGCACGTCGACCACCTGCGCAACCCGCAATCGGTGGTGCCGGAGTCGGTCATGCCAAAGTACGGCTTCCTCGAAGCCAAGCTGATCGACGGCGAGTACATTGCTGACCTGATGTCGACGCACAAGTTTATCGGCACGCCCTACACGGACGAGATGATCGAAGCCGCCCAGGCCGACTTCGCTGCACAGGCGGACCCGGACAGCGACTACGACGGTCTGCTCGAACGCTACGGCGAGAAGGTGAACGTGCGCAACTTCGACGGCCAGCCGGGGGTCTCCGAGGCCGACGCGCTAATCGCCTACCTGCAGATGCTGGGCACGCTGGTCGACTTCTCGACCTTCACGCCCGACGCAAGCCGGTAAGGGAGGGAGAGATGGAACACTATTCCTTCCTGCGTGAACTCGCCGACAGCTGGGCGCTGCTGGGCATGTTCGCCTTCTTCACGGCCATCGTGATCTGGGCCCTGCGGCCCGGCTCCACGACCGTCCATGACGACATCGCGAACATCCCGTTCCGCCACGATGATCGCCCTGCGCCGTTCAGCGCAGACAAACCCGCCGAATAAGGAGGTCGGGACATGAGTGACAAGAAAAACGACAATCTCGACTACGAGACGACGGGACACAGCTGGGACGGCATCCAGGAGTACAACAAGCCGCTGCCGAAGTGGTGGCTGTACACCTTCTATGCCTGCATCGTCTGGGGCATCGGCTACACCATCGCCTACCCGGCCTGGCCGCTGGTGAACTCGGCAACTGCCGGTGTGCTGGGCTACTCCACCCGCGGCGAAGTCGCCGAGGAGATTGCACGGGTCGAGGAAAGCAACGCCGCGATCAACGAAAAGCTCGCCTCCGTCGAGCTGACCGCCATCGCAGACGATCCGGAGCTGAACACCTATGCGCAGAACGCCGGGGCCGCCGTGTTCAAGACCTGGTGCGCCCAGTGTCACGGCGCGGGTGCGAACGGGGCGAAGGGCTATCCGAACCTGCTCGACGACGACTGGCTCTGGGGTGGCTCCATCGAGGCCATCCACACCACGATCACCGTCGGCGTGCGTCAGCCCTCCGACGAGGATTGGGTGCGCCAGTCGCAGATGCCCGCCTTCGGCCGCGACGAGCTGCTCGAAGAGGAGCAGATCACCCAGGTGGTCAACTACGTGATGACCCTCTCGGGCGGCGAGCCGAACGACGCCTCTCTGGTCGAGGCGGGCGCCACGGTCTTCGCCGACAACTGCGCCTCCTGCCATGGCGAGGACGGCGGCGGCGACCGCGCCCAGGGCGCGCCGCGTCTCAATGACCCGATCACGCTCTATGGCGACGACTACGACACGCTGATGGAGACGGTGCACAACGCCCGCTACGGCGTCATGCCGAACTGGAACGAGCGCCTGTCCGAAGCCGAGATTCGCGCCGTGGCAACCTATGTCCACGGTCTCGGCGGCGGCGAAGCCTCCGAATAACGCCAGACGTCCCTTCGCATTGGCGAGACGGGCCGGAGGACACTCCGGCCCGTTTTTCATGCGCGGATGGATGGAGGCGCTCACCCCTGGACGCACGACGGAACCGGACTCTTTCAAAGAGTCCGGACCGATTTCTTTTCAAGAAATCGGGGTGTTGGCCCAAACGCCCTACGGCAGCGCAACCCTCTCTCACAGGCCCGGGCCCACCCGTGAAAACATGCATCCAAAATAACATTCAAAAAACCGCGTATAAACGCGCTCAACTTGATTTGCATCAATGCCGCGTACCGACGAAACGGCGAAACTCGGAACATAGATCGGGGCCCTCCCCCCGGTCACTCGAAAACCCCGCTCACAAGGCTGGGGCCTGACGCCGGTGCTTCGTCCTGTTCGCGCGTTTCCTGAAGCACCGGCGTCCTTTCATTTTCCCATCAGCCGACCCAGCCAGCGATACCGCTGCTCGGGTGGCATCGGCCGTCCGGCGCAGGGCGGCCGGGCGAGCAGGAACGGATCAGTCATCGTGCCCGCTCCGCCGCCCCGCGTGCTGGCGAAACGGTAGGTCTTCGGCGCTCCACCGCAGCTTCGGCAGATCGGCACGGTCCCGAAACTCGGTCGGGGTCCGCGTGGCAGTCAGTAAAGTTTTTGCAAAGACGCTGAACATCGGTCTATCCTTCCTTCGATGGCGTTTCTCCTTCTTTTATGGAGCAAACGCCCATTCCGGACGACTCAGCAATAAATGCAACATGTAAACTGAGCTTACGCATGAACTGGACCAGCCTCCCCCCGCTCAGCGCCCTGCGCGCCTTTGCCGCCTATGCGGAAACCGGCTCGGTCGAGGCGGCGGGGCAGGCGCTCAACGTCACCCACGCGGCGATCAGCCAGCAGATGCGCGGTCTCGAAACGCACCTCGGCCTCGCCCTGCTTGACCGCTCCGGGCGCAGCCTGTCGCTGACCGCGGAAGGCGAGGCTCTGGCGCAGGCGCTGCACGACGGCTTCGGGCAGATCATCCAGACCGTCGAAGCCCTCACCGGCGCCGACGCCGACCGCCCGCTGCAGATTTCCACCACCCCCACCTTCGCCTCCGCCTGGCTGATGCCGCGCATGGGCAGCTTCCGGGAGAAGCATCCGGAGATTGACCTCATGGTCGATCCGACCGCCGCGGTGAAGCCGCTGCAACCCGGCGGCATCGACCTCGCCCTGCGGTATGGCAACGGCAACTGGCCCGGCCTCGACGCCGAACTGCTCGTGCGCAGCCCCATCGTCGTCGTCGCCTCGCCGCGGCTGGTGGAGGGCAAGACCATCCGCAGCCCGGCGGATCTCGAACATTACCACTGGCTGCAGGAGTTGGGCACCAACGAAACCACCGACTGGCTGGCCCAGAACGGGGTCAGCCGGTCGCGCGGCTACGGCATCACCACCCTGCCCGGCAACATGATCCTCGAAGCCGCGCGGCAGAGCCACGGGGTGGCCATCGTCGCCGGGGTCTTCGTGCAGGACGACGTGCGCGCCGGACGCCTGCGGGTGCTGTTCGAGGATGACCGCAAGAAAGGGTACTACCTCGTGACCCGTCCGGGCGTGCATCGCCCGCCGCTGCGCGATTTCCTGGCCTGGCTGCGGCGCGAGGCCGCACGCTCGGACAACGCCGCACGGCTTTCTGCGACGTAAAGCTAAATCGAAGATGCAATAATTGATGCAGGTCAAGGAGACCGGCCGCCCAAGCTGTGAAAAGGGCCGCAACGAAACAGTCTCAAGGAAGCGATTCCCCGTGTCTGACAGCACTCCCCCGGCCCCGAGCCTCTATGCCTCGCGCGAGCCGATCTTCCCCCGCCGCGTCTCCGGTCCGTTCCGCAATCTCAAGTGGGTCCTGCTCACGCTCATGCTGGGCGTGTACTACATCACCCCCTGGATTCGCTGGGACCGCGGCCCGGAACTGCCGGATCAGGCGGTGCTGCTGGACCTTGCCGGGCGCCGGTTCTTCTTCTTCTGGATCGAGATCTGGCCGCATGAATTCTATTTCGTCGCCGGGCTTCTGGTGATGGCGGGCCTCGGCCTGTTCCTGTTCACCTCCGCGCTCGGGCGTGTGTGGTGCGGCTATGCCTGCCCGCAGACCGTCTGGACCGACCTCTTCATCCTCGTCGAGCGCTGGATCGAGGGCGACCGCAACGCCCGCCTGCGCCTGCACCGCCAGAAGAAATGGGACTTTCACAAGGCCCGCCTGCGCCTGACCAAATGGGCGGTCTGGTTCCTGATCGGTCTCGCCACCGGCGGTGCCTGGGTGTTCTACTTCACCGACGCGCCGACGCTCGCCGTCGACCTCGTGACCGGCAACGCCCATCCCGTCGCCTACACGACGATGCTGATCCTGACGCTGACCACCTTCTTCTTCGGCGGCTTCGCCCGCGAGCAGATCTGCATCTACGCCTGCCCCTGGCCGCGCATCCAGGCAGCCATGATGGACGAGGACACACTGACCATCGGTTACCGCGACTGGCGTGGCGAGCCGCGTGGCAAGGGCAAGGCCCGCGAGGGTCTCGGCGACTGCATCGACTGCAACGCCTGCGTCAACGTCTGCCCCATGGGCATCGACATCCGCGACGGCCAGCAGATGGCCTGCATCACCTGCGGCCTGTGCATCGACGCCTGCGACGACATGATGGACAAGATAGGCAAGCCGCGCGGGCTGATCGACTACCTCGCCCTGTCGGACGAGCCGCGCGAACGCGCCGGGGGCCAGCCGCGTTCGGTCTGGAAGCACATCTTCCGCCCGCGCGTGATCCTCTACACGACGCTGTGGTCGCTGGTCGGCCTCGGCCTCGTCTTCGCCCTCTTCATCCGTCCGGAAATCGAGATGACCGTCGCCCCGGTGCGCAATCCGACATTCGTGACGCTCTCGGACGGCTCGATCCGGAACACCTATGACGTGCGTCTGCTGAACAAGCACGGCGAGGACCGCCCCTTCCGCATCACGCTGAAAGGCAACGATTTCCTCCGTGTCCAGCTTGAGGGCACGCCCTACGAGACCGTCACCGTGCCGGCCAACGAGACCTACCTGCAGAAGGTCTACGTCATCGCGCCGCGCGGCTCGGAACCGGCAGAGGACGAGCGCACGCCGTTCCGCCTCTGGGTCGAGGACCTGACCAACGGCGACCGCGCCTCCAAGGACACTATCTTCAACGGGAGGGCCAACTGATGGCCACCAAGGACTTCAAACTCACCGGCTGGCATGTGCTCGGCATCTTCGGCGGCGCCTTCGCCGTGATCATCGGGGTGAACATCGCGCTGGCCTACAACGCAGTGAAGACCTTTCCGGGGCTGGAGGTGGCGAACTCCTACGTCGCCAGCCAGACCTTCAACGACCGCAAGGCCGCGCAGGTGGCCTTGGGCTGGGACGTGAAGGCAACGCTGGACGGAGACCGCCTGCTGCTCTCCATCACCGACGCGGCAGGCCGCCCGGTGCAGGCAGGCAAGCTCGAAGCGAAAGTCGGCCGCCCGACCAACGTCAGCGAGGATCTCGACCCGGAATTCGCCTTCGACGGCACGCAATACGTTGCCTACGTCGACCTGCGCCCCGGCAACTGGGATGTCTGGCTCAAGGCCGTGGCGCTCGACGGCACCGAATTCGAGCAACGTCTGGAAATGACGATCGGAGGCTGATGTGACTGCCGCCCTGCGCCCCCCCGTCTCCGCCTGCCCGGCCTGCTCCGCCGCCCCCGCCGCCGAGGCGCTGGCGGCCGCAGCGGAGCAAAGGGAGGCCCACATCGTGCTCTCCCTGCCGACGATCCACTGCGCCGCCTGCATGTCGACGGTGGAGCGGGCGCTGGCGAAGGCTCCCGGCGTGCGCTCCTCCCGCGTCAACCTGACGATGAAGCGCGTGAGCATCGAGGCCGACCCCGAGCTGACCGCCGCCGATGTCATCCCGGTCGTCGAAGCCGCAGGCTACGAGGCCCACGAACTCGACACCACGGCGATCTCCGCCACCGCCACGGACCGCGCCGGGCGCGACCTCTTGATGCGCCTTGCCGTCGCGGGCTTTGCCTCGATGAACGTGATGCTGCTGTCGATCGCCGTCTGGTCCGGGGCCGAGGGCGCGACCCGCGACCTCTTCCACTGGATCTCCGCCGCAATCGTGCTGCCCGCCGTCGCCTTCTCGGCGCAGCCCTTCTTCAGGAATGCCTGGACGGCACTGAAGGCCCGCGCCCTCAACATGGACGTGCCGATCTCGCTGGCCATCCTGCTCGCGGTCTTCACCTCGCTCTGGGAGACGTCGCTCTCCGGCGAGCACGCCTATTTCGACGCCGCCATCGCGCTCACCTTCTTTCTGCTGACAGGTCGCTATCTCGACCACCGCACCCGCTCCGTCGCCCGCTCCGCCGCCGAGGAACTCGCCGCGCTGGAAGTGCCCCGCGCGTGGCGGCTTTCGGACGGCATCGAAGAGAAAGTCTCCGTCTCCGATCTGCGCATCGGCGACCTGATCCGCGTCAAACCCGGCGCACGGATGCCCGTGGACGGCACCATCACGGAGGGCACCTCCGAACTGGACCGCTCCCTCCTGACCGGCGAAACCCTCCCCGTGCCTGCCGAACCGGGCCGCGCCGTCTCCGCTGGCGAAGTCAACCTCACCGGCCCCCTCACCATCCGCGCCACCGCCGTCGGCCGCGATACCTCGCTGCAACGCATGGCGGACCTCGTCGCCATCGCCGAGTCTGGCCGCTCGCGTTACACCTCGCTCGCCGACAAGGCCGCCAAGCTCTACGCCCCCGGCGTGCACATCCTCTCGGCCCTCGCCTTCGTCGGCTGGTGGCTCTACTCGGGCGACCTGCGCGTTGCCACGAACATCGCCGCCGCCGTGCTCATCATCACCTGCCCCTGCGCCCTCGGCCTGGCGGTGCCCGCCGTGACCACCGCTGCCTCCGGTCGCCTGTTCAAGCGCGGCCTGCTGATCAAGGACGCCACGGCGCTGGAACGCCTCGCGCAGGTCGACACCGTCGTCTTCGACAAGACCGGCACGCTGACCGCAGGCACGCCGGAACTGACGAACCTGCAGGACTTCACCCGCCGCGACCTCGAAATCGCGCTGGCCCTCGCCGAAGGCTCAGCGCACCCGCTGGCGCAGGCCATCACCAGCGCCGCCCGCGCCGCAGGCATCACGCCCGCCAAGCTCGACCAGATCACCGAAGTCCCCGGCTTCGGCACCGAAGCCCTCTGGCACGGCAGCCGCGTGCGCCTCGGCCGCGCCGCCTGGACCGGTGGCAGCGCCACCGACATGACCGCCACCTGGCTCAGCGTCGAGGGCGGCACCCCGCAGCCCTTCACCTTCTCGGACCGCCTGCGCGACGGCGCCGAGGAAGCCGTTCAAGCCCTTCAACAAGCCGGCAAACGCGTGATCCTGATGTCCGGCGACACCACCGCCGCCGTCGAATCCCTCGCAAGCCGCCTGAACATCCAGCAATGGCTCGCCGAAGCCCTGCCGCAGGACAAGGCCAGCCGGATCAAGGCGCTGGCGGACGATGGCGCGAAGGTCCTCATGGTCGGCGACGGCCTGAATGACACCGCCGCCCTCACCGCCGCCCATGTCTCGATCTCCCCGGCCAGCGCGCTCGACGCCGCCCGCACCGCCTCCGACATCGTCCTCCTCGGCCAGAGCCTCGCCCCGATCCCGGACGCCGCGCTGACCGCGCAGAAAGCCGTCAAACGCATCCGCGAGAACTTCACCATCGCCAGCTGGTACAATATCATCGCCGTACCGCTGGCCATCGCCGGGCTGTGCTCTCCGCTGATCGCCGCCCTCGCCATGTCGGCCAGCTCCATCACCGTCTCGCTCAACGCCCTGCGCCTGAGGTAAACCGATGAATATCCTGACCTACCTGATCCCGATCTCGCTGATCCTTGGCGGCGCGGGCCTCGCTTTCTTCGTCTTCACGATCAGATCGAACCAATACGAGGACCCCGAAGGCGACGCCCGCCGCATCCTGTCAGGCGACTACGACGACCACCCCAAACCCTGACCGCTGCGCGGACCAGACTTCACCCCGCGAGGATCATGTCCGCCGCCTTCTCGGCAATCATGATCGTGGGCGAATTGGTATTGCCGGAGGTGATGGTCGGCATTACCGAGGCATCCACCACCCGCAAACCGCCAACCCCCTTGAACCGCAGCTGCGCATCCAGAGGCGCGTCGTCCTCCGTTCCCATGCGCACCGTGCTGACCGGATGGAAGATCGTCGTGCCGATGTCCCCCGCCGCCCGGGCCAGATCCTCATCGCTCTCGAACGCAACGCCCGGCTTCACCTCCTCCGGCGCATATTTCGCCATCGGCCCCTGCGCCATGATGCGCCGCGTCAGCCGGATCGCCCGCACCGCGGTCATCCGGTCGCCCTCAGTCGAGAGGTAATTCGGCGCAATCCGCGGCGCGTCGCGGTAGTCCGGCGAGGTCAACGACACGCTCCCCCGGCTCTCCGGGCGCAGGTTGCAGACCGAGGCCGTCACCGCCGGATAGTCATGCAGCGGCTCGCCAAAGGCCCCGAGCGAAAGAGGCTGCACATGATATTCGAGGTCCGGCGTCTCCAGATCCTCCCGCGACCTGGCAAAGGCCCCAAGCTGCGACGGCGCCATGGACATCGGCCCTGAGCGCTTCAGGGCATATTCCAGCCCGATCATCGCCTTGCCCCAGAGCGAATTGGCGATGGTGTTCAGGGTCTTCGCGCCCGTCAGACGCCAGGAGCAGCGCAATTGCAGATGGTCCTGCAGGTTCGCCCCGACCCCGGGCGCATCGACTTTCACATCCACCCCATGCTCCGCCAGCAAGGTCCCCGGCCCGATCCCCGACAATTGCAGGATATGCGGCGAGTTCACCGCCCCGGCGGACAGGATCACCTCCCCGGCGCAGTGCGCCTCCCGCGCCTCGCCGCTGCGGTCGTAGGCCACGCCGACGGCGCGCCCGCCGTCGAGAATCAACCGCTTCACATGCGCATGCGTTTCAACCTTGAGGTTCTCCGTCTGCCGTGTCCGCAGAAACGCCTTCGCCGTGTTCATGCGCCAGCCGTTCCGCTGGTTCACCCGGAAGTACCCGACGCCCTCGTTGTTCCCCGTGTTGAAATCCGTGACCTTCGGCAGGCCCGCCTCCGCCGCCGCCTCCATCCAGTCGTCCAGCACATCCCAGTGCAGCCGCTGGTTCTCCACGCGCCATTCGCCGCCCGCCCCGTGCATCTCGGACGCGCCGTCGACATAATCCTCCGACTTGCGGAAATAGGGCAGCACATCGTCCCAGCCCCAGCCGGTCAGCCCCATCTGCCGCCAGCCGTCATAATCCGCCGCCTGCCCGCGCAGGTAGAGCATGCCGTTGATCGAAGAACATCCGCCAAGCACCTTGCCGCGCGGATACAAAAGCGACCGCCCGTTCAGCCCCGGGTCCACCGCGGTGCGATAACACCAGTCGGTGCGCGGGTTGCCTATGCAGTAGAGATAGCCCATCGGGATATGCACCCAATGGTAGTTGTCCGGACCACCCGCCTCCAGCAGCAGCACGCGCCGCCCGGCATCGCTCAGCCGCTTGGCCAGCACGCACCCCGCACTGCCCGCCCCGATGATGATGTGATCCCAGGCCATCCCGCACCCCCGTTTTTCCGTTGTGCGAGAATGGCCTGCCCCCATGCGGGACGCAACGTCCGGAATCCTAGAAAAAGCGCTCCGCCCGTCGCGGCACGTCCCGCGCCTGTACCGCATACTCCGCCTGTCGACAGGTCAGGATCGGGCGCACCGGCTTGCGGCTGTCATCGCCAATCACCTCCCGGATCGTGGCGCGGTCCTCTGCGGTCAGGAAATCCCGTGTCCGGAAGCCCGGCAGCAGGCTCTCGCAAGGCGCACCCTCCGCGATCAGCAGATCGTGCCGGTCGAGCAGCACGTGCACATAATGCACCCACCGCTTCTCAACCTGCCGGATGGACGTCCCGTTGACGAGGCTCTTCGCCGGCACCAGCACCTCCGACGCGCCGAAATGCAGATCGGCCCAGGGCGAGGCGATCAGCACCCGGTGCTGCGGCGACAGCTTCAGCGGGGCGAAATTGCCAATCGCCCCGGTCTCGAACCGGATCGGCGCGGCGGAGCCGGTGCCGGGCATGCGTCTGGCCCCGATCCAGCGGATCGTCTGCTTGATCCCCATCCAGGTGCAGACCGTCTCCCCCACCGCAAGGTCCCCCGCCGCCACCAGCCCGCGCGGCGTCGCGATGCGGGCGGAGCGTTCGAAACAGATGTATTCATGGCTGTAGGCGGCGTTCTGGTCCGTGGTGTAGAACTGCGGCTCCGCGCCGGGGTTGTAGTTGGTCCAGTACCAATTCTCCAGGTCGAACCCGGGCGTCCAGATGACCTCCGCCGGAGTGCCGTTTCCGTCGGTGCCTTCGAAAACGATGATGCCGCCGCCTCCAGGAGCGAGATCGCTGCGCACGACCGTGGCATTCAGGATCGTGCTGCCGCCCGATCCGCCCCAGCTGACGTCATAGCTGTCACCGATCTCGAACAGCCGCGGATCGCTGTCGCCGTCATGTGTGGTGATGACGAGATCTTTGGACCCGTTCGGAGGATTGTCAAAACGCGATTGGCCCGGCGCAACATTGACGTTGCTGCCGGTTGCCACCGCGAATTCATTGTCGATCGCAAAGATGCTGAACGACATGGCACCCCCTTTCGAAGGGGTTATCGCGACAGACCGCCAAAGAAGCGGTTAACCATGGAGCGCAAGGCGCAAGACCACACGCATCGGGACGGGTGCCACCAGGTGGGCCGCGCGTCCCGCGCCGCAATGAAACCGGAACGATTTCAAAACCTTGCCTCAGACCGGCAGGGCCGTCGTCTTGAACACCGTGCGCAGGGCAAAAGAAGATTGCATTTGAGCCACCCCCGGCAGGCGGGTCAGGTACTGGCGATGGATGCGGGCGAAATCCTCGGTATCCTCCGCCACGACCTTGAGGATATAATCCGCCGTGCCCGCCATCAGGTGGCACTCCAGCACGTCCGGCACCCGGCTGACCGCCTTTTCGAAGGCGTCGAGAACATCGTCCGCCTGCGCCTGCAGCTTGATCTCGACGAAGACCGTGGTGGGAAAGCCGAGCTTCCGCGCGTCCAGCAGGCCGACATACTCGCGGATCACCCCGCTTGCCTCCAGCCGCTGCACCCGGCGATGACAGGCGGAGGAGGACAGGTTCACGCGCTCCGAGAGGTCCGCGTTCGAGATGCGCCCCTCGCGCTGGAGGACGCGCAGGATACGCCGATCTGTCTCGTCGAGTTCCATTTCCGCAGATTCCTCCCACCAAGACTGCCATTTGTCGAAGAAATCTTCGAAAACGGTCAGGACAGCGCAGCAATTTCACAAGCAAATTGCAAGCGAAATCCATCATCATGGCGGGCAAAGCAAACAGGAGGTTCACATGAAAATCGGCTGCCCCACTGAGATCAAACCGCAGGAATTCCGCGTCGGCCTGACCCCGAACGCCGCGAAAGAGGCCGTGATGCACGGCCATGACGTCATCGTGCAGAAGGGCGCCGGGGTTGGCGCGGGCTTTGCCGATGCCGACTATACCGCCGCCGGGGCCACGATCATCGACACGGCGGAGGAGATCTTTGCCAGCGCCGACATGATCGTGAAGGTCAAGGAGCCGCAGGCGGCGGAGCGCAAGAGGCTGCGCGAAGGCCAGCTGCTGTTCACCTACCTGCACCTCGCCCCCGATCCCGCGCAGACGAAGGACCTGATCGCCTCCGGCTGTACCGCCATCGCCTATGAAACCGTGACCGACAATCGCGGCGGCCTGCCGCTGCTCGCCCCGATGTCCGAAGTCGCCGGCCGACTCGCCCCGCAGGTCGGCGCCTGGACGCTGCAGAAGGCCAACGGCGGGCGCGGCGTGCTCATGGGCGGCGTGCCCGGCGTCGGCCCGGCAAAGGTGCTGGTCATCGGCGGCGGCGTCGTCGGCACCCACGCGGCCCGCATCGCGGCCGGCATGGGCGCGGAGGTCACCGTGCTCGACCGCTCCCTCGACCGCCTGCGCTACCTCGATGACGTCTTCGGCTCGGTCTTCCGCACCGGCTATTCGAGCCAGGGCCTGCTGGACGAACACCTCGCGCAGGCCGACATGGTCATCGGCGCGGTGCTGATCCCCGGCGCCGCCGCGCCGAAACTGGTCCGCCGCGAACACTTCGCCATGATGAAACCGGGCGCGGCGCTGGTGGACGTGGCCATCGACCAGGGCGGCTGCTTCGAGACGTCCAAAGCCACCACCCACGCCGAGCCGATCTACGAAGTGGACGGCATCATGCACTACTGCGTCGCCAACATGCCCGGCGCCGTGGCCCGCACCTCCACCATCGCGCTTGGCAACGCCACCATGCCTTTCATGCTGGCGCTGGCGGACAAGGGCTGGAAACAGGCCTGCGCCGACGACCGGCATCTGCTGAACGGTCTCAACGTGCACGCGGGCAAGCTGACCTACAAGGCGGTAGGTGAGGCCCTGGGCATCGACACCGTCGAGGCAGCGTCGCTGGCAGCCTGATCCTGCGAGGGATTTCGCTGCGCTGACGCGCAGCGACCGCGGGCGGTTCCTGACGGAACCGCCCGTTGGGGCTCTGCCCCAAGCCCGGAGGTATTTTTGGACCAAAGAAGATAGGAATCGCCCTGATTTCTTTGGTCCAAAAATACCTTGGGGAGTCCCGCAGGGATGGGGCAAAGCCCCAAAGCAAGATTTTGTCCCGGCAAAATCTTCTCTCGTTTCAGAGCACCACGATCCCTGCGTGTTTCGCCTTGTGCTCCGGCTCGACGTGGATCGTTACCGTGCATTGGCTGATCGCGCCTTTCAAAGCCGCCTCGATGCGGTCGCAGATGTCATGGGCGTCGTTCACCGACATCTCCCCCGGCACCACGAGGTGAAACTCCACGAAGGTCGCGCGGCCGGCGTGGCGGGCCTTGAGGTCGTGTGCCTCCACCGCGCCCTCGGCGTTCAGTGCGATCAAAGCGCGCATTTCCTCGAGATCGCCGCCCGGCACCGATTCATCCATCAGCCCGCCCACCGACGCGCGGATCACGTGCCAGCCAGACCACAGGATGTTGACCGCAACCGCCGCCGCCAGCGCCGCGTCGAGCCAGAGCCAGCCGGTCGCAACCGCGAGCAGCACGCCGACCGTCACCCCGATGGAAGAGACCACGTCCGACAGGAGATGCTTGCCATCGGCCACCAGCGCGGGCGAGCGCATGGCCCGGCCCCGGCGCAGCAGCACGAAGCACCAGGCACCGTTCAGCACGGAGGCCAGGACGTTGATTGCAAGGCCCGGCCACAGGCGCAGCTCCGGTGGCGGGCTGGAAAGCGCGTCCCAGGCGGCCACCATGATGAAGATCGCAGCGATGACGATCAGCACGCCTTCGAGCACGGCGCTGAAGTATTCCGCCTTGTGGTGGCCGAAGGGGTGGTCCGCATCCGCCGGGATCGACGCCACATGCACTGCCCAGAGCGCCGCGACCGCCGTCGCCACGTTGACGATGCTCTCCAGCGCGTCGGACATCAGCGCGACGGAGCCGGTCAGCCACCAGGCCAGCGCCTTGATGGCCAGCACGATCAGGGCGACGGCAACGCTGCCGTAGGCGAGTTTCAGGGCTTGGGTCATCGGCACGGCTCCGGGGTCCGGGTGCGTGATAGACGGATGTCCCGCGGGCGGCAACCGGGACCGCGCCCTGCTGCCCGGATTGCACGAAAAAGGCCCGCCGGCAGGCGGGCCTTTGCCGTCACGCGACCCCCTGGGCTCAGCGCTTCAGCGCGTCGCGGATCTCAAGCAGCACGTCAAGCTCGGTCGGTCCTGCCGGGACCTCCTCGGCGGGCACGTCCTTTTCCTCGCGCACGGCGGCTTCTTTCAGGCGGTTGACCATCTTGACCAGCATGAAGACCACGAAGGCGATAATCAGGAAGTTGATCACGGCCATGACGAAGCGCCCGATGGCGAAGATCGGCGCCCCGGCCTCTTCGGCGACGGTGATCGACGCGTAGTCGTTGCCGTCCAGCGGGTAGAACCAGCCCGAGAAGTCGATCCCGCCGGTGAACAGCGCGATGATCGGGTTGATGATGTCTCCCACCAGGGAGGTGACGATGGCGGTAAAGGCCGCCCCGACGATGATGCCGACGGCCATGTCCATGACATTGCCCTTGGCGATGAAGTTCCGGAATTCCTGAAGCATGTTGTCCCCACAGTTCACAAGAGCCGTGCATTTCCGCACGTTGATCTTCCACTCACGGCGTCCATATCGTCACGAAACGCATAGTCAGCCAAGGGGAAATACGCTTCGGCTTCCCCGCCACGCCCCGAGGAGACACCCATGTCCGACCTGTCCGCTTTCCCGATCACCAAACGCTGGCCGCCGCAGACCCCCGATCGCATCCAGCTTTACAGCTTTCCGACTCCGAACGGCGTGAAGGTGGCGATTGCGCTGGAGGAGCTTGGCCTGCCCTACGAGGCGCACCGGGTGACGCTCTCCGATGCCGACGTGAAATCCCCCGAGTTCCTGAGCCTCAACCCCAACAACAAGATCCCGGCGATCATCGACCCGGACGGACCGGACGGCCAGCCGCTCGGCCTGTTCGAGAGCGGCGCGATCCTGATCTATCTCGCGGACAAGGCAGGCAGGCTGATCGGCACGGACGCCGCGAACCGGGCGGAGGTCATCCAGTGGCTGATGTTCCAGATGGGCGGCGTCGGGCCGATGTTCGGACAACTCGGCTTCTTCTACAAGTTCGCGGGCAGCAAGATGGAAGACCCGCTGCCCCGCGAGCGCTACATCGGTGAGGCCAGGCGCCTGCTGGCTGTGGTCGAGGGGGCGCTTGAAGGCCGGGACTGGATTGCCGGGGACTATTCCATCGCCGACATCGCCCTCGCGCCCTGGCTCAATGCCCTCGAGTTCTATGGCGCCAAGGCGGTTGTCGGCTGGGACGACTTCCCGAAGGTCGGCGCCTACGTCGACCGCTTCATGGCACGCCCGGCGGCCAAGATCGGCATGAATACCCCGCCGCGCGAAGGGTGAGCGCGGTGCAGTCCCGGGCCTCGACCCGGGACCTCCCGGCACCGCGCGGTGCCGTAATGGTTTGTTCACCGTCCGCGCCGATCCTCACCCGCGGTACCAACTGAAGACATCGGATTGATGCGCCCCGGCCCCTGGCAACGGCCGGAGCGACAGCCCTTCGGGGGTGTTCGATCTGTACAGGCGAACAGGCCGGGCGTAACGTCCCGGACATGGCTATCCGTGACTGGCGGCCGCCGTTTTCAGACTTCCTCATCGCGAAACGACGCTTCCCCGTCCGGCACCCCGTTGCCGTGGCGGGCGCGGGGCATAGCCCCGCCCTACGGGCTGTCGCGCCTCAGCGAAAGCCGCCGTTCTGCCAGCGCATCGACCAGCGCGCGCCGCCATGGGCGTAGCCGCCGATGACCGGCGGCGTTGCCCGCGTGTCGACGGTGATGCCCCCGCCGAGGAAATCCTCCTTGAGGTCCAGCAATTGCCCCCGGCGCAGGTAGATCCGCACCGAACAGACCTGCATCCCGCACAGCCCGCTGCGCCCAAGCGGCGAATCCGCCGTGCGGCAGGCGATGCCCTCATGCGCGATCAGCAGGTCCTGCCGTCCGTCCCCGTCGAAATCGGCCTCCACCAGCGTTCCCGGCCCGGCTGTTCCCGGCCCGCCATTGCAGGCCTCGGCGATGTTCTGGTCGAGCAGGTAGGCCGCTGCCTTGCTCGACTGCGCGGTGGCTGCAACCGGGAGACACAGCAACAGGGCAATGAGGCGGATCATCCCGGCAGCCCCCCGGTCAGCACGTAGCGCAGCACGTCCGCCACCTGCTGCGGCGTGCGGCACATGGCGAGCGCGGCGGCGTCCACCTCCTTCAGCGCGTGGTCATGCTCCGGCTGTTGCAGGATGATCAGCGACTTGCCCAGCGCCGCCGCATAGCCCGCGTCGAAAGCCGCGTTCCACTGCTTGTACTTCTCGCCGAAGCGCACCACCACCACGTCGGCATCCGAGATCCCCTTGCGGGTGCGAATGGCGTTGACCATCGCGCCCTTGTGGTCGTGCCAGTACTTGTCCGGCTCCGCCCCGAGGATCGCGACGCCACAGTCGTCGCTGGCGGCGTGGTCGGTGACGGGGGCGGAGAAGCTCACGTCGAGGCCCTGGCAGGCCTCGATGATCTGCTCGCGCCAGTCGGTGTGAATCTCTCCGGAGAGGTAGACGGACAGGCCCATGCGGGTCTCCTTTTCATGACTGTCTCGGATCATGGCAGAGAGTATGGCCCTGCGCCCCGAAGGCAACCCGCCATTCGCGATGCGCGGGTTGCGGCGTCCGGCCCTTCGCGCAGCCGGGGCGTGTCCCGCGCATGTCCGGTGGCGGCGTAGAGGCTGGACGCGTTCAAAGCGGCATCTGATCCACGGAGACATGACATGACGCAGATCCTCGCCAATATCCCCCTCTGGGTTTTCCCGCTGCTCGTCCTTCTGGTCGCCCTTGGCCTGCGCGCAACACGGGACCGCACCGCGCCCGTCTGGGTGCTCTACCTCATGCCGCTCCTGGGGCTTCTGTCGCTGAGCCGGGCGCTCTCGCTCGGTCCGGTGGCGCTGGCCGCCCTGCTGGCAGGCTGGGGGCTCGGTGTTCTGACGGGCCTGTGGCTGCAACCGCGCTGGACCATGGCCCGGCAGGGCATGCGCGTTACCCTGCGCGGCGAAAGCGTGACGGTATGCACGGTCCTCGGCCTGTTCCTCGTCAACTTCGCGGCGGGCATGGTGCAGGGCATGGCCCCGGCACTGGCGGCAGGCGCGGAGTTTGGCCTCGGCTGGGGGCTGCTGGCCGGTTTGTTGTCCGGAAGTCTCGCGGGACGGGCGCTCAGCATCGCCAGAACAACCCAAGGGTAACACCCGTCAAATTTGCCACAAGTTGCGGTCTTTACAGGGGATTCAACAGTGTCGTTCTATACCGGCACCGCCATGCGGGACCGCCCTTTGATGGACACTGTTGAATTACCGATTGGTTTGATTGACGCCGTCTCCGACGCGACGTCCGAACGCGCCCTGTTCCAGGCGGTCGCCGACTGGCTGCCGCGCGCCATGGGGGTCAGCCGCGCCAGCCTTGCCCGGGAACGCGACGGCGGATTGCACCTCACCACCTTTTCCGGCGGCCGCATTTACCGGCCCGGTACCGTTCTGCCGCTCGATGACCGCGGCGTCGCCGCCCAGGCCATCGCACGGCGCGGGGCAATCCTGATCGGCGATCTGGCCACGCATGGGCGGGAAATCCACAAGCCGCTGGTCAAGGCGGGCTTTCGATCGCTGGCTCTGGCGCCGCTGATGACCGGGGATGCCTGCCTCGGCACGCTTCACGCGCTGCACGAGGAACCGGACTTCTTCGAGGAGATCGACGGCATCCGGCTGTCCTGCATCGCCCGCTGGATCGCGTCGAAGCTCAAGGTGCTGGAACAACTGGAGGAAATCCGCCTCCTGAGCCAGACCGACATGCTCACCGGAGCATCCAACCGGCGGGCCTTCATGGAGCGGGCGGCGGATCTGCACTGGGCTTACCAGAGCTCGGGCGAGCCCTTCACCCTCCTGATGATTGACCTCGACCATTTCAAGGCGGTCAACGACACCTACGGCCACGCGGCGGGTGACGTGGTGCTGACCGAATTCTCCGCCCTGTTCCGCGCGGCCATCCGCAAACGCGACCTGCTGGCGCGGCTCGGGGGCGAGGAGTTCGGCGTGCTGCTCGACGACTGTACCGCACGCGCGGCCCAGGTCGTGGCGGAGCGCATCCGGCAGGAGGCCGAGGCGCGCGAGATCGCCTTCGGCGGTCAGCGCCTGCGGGTGACGCTGAGCATGGGCCTTGCGGAGGTGCTGCCAGAGGACGGCGGATTGGACACGCTGATGTCCCGCGCCGATGCGGCGCTATACGAGGCCAAGAAGACCGGCCGCAACCGGGTCATCTGCGCCGCCTGAGGGCGCCCTCCCCCCTGCGACATCCTGTCAAGACGGGTTTTGCCTCCAGACACGTTCAAGCATTGGAATGTGAAAAATGGAGGACACCATGACCGTGTTTGCAACGTCCCTGAAATCCCTCGCCGCGCTCGGCGTTTCCGCAACCCTGCTCGCCGGCCCTGCCGCCGCGATGAGCCAGCAGGAGGCCGTGCTGGCCGCGCTCGACGACGAATACCGCGCCTTCGCGGTCTACGAGGCCGTTCTGCAGAAATTCGGCGACGTGCGCCCGTTCAGCAATATCCAGAAGGCCGAAGTCACCCATGCAGAGCGGCTGACCGCCTATGCGAAAGCCAACGGCATCGCGGTGCCCGAGAACCCCTACCTCGGCGCCAACCTGCCCGAGGCACCGGACACGCTGGCGGAGGCCTGCGCCATCGGCGTGCAGGCGGAAATCGACAACGCCGGGCTCTACACCGGGCAACTGTTGCCCGCCGCACAGGGCAATGCCGCGCTGACCGCGATCTTCACCGACCTGATGAACGCCTCGCAACAGCAGCACCTGCCCGCCTTCCAGCGCTGCGGGGGCGGCGGTGGCATGGGCCAAGGCAAGGGCAAGGGCGGTATGGGCGATGGTCACGGACAGGGCCATGGCATGGGCATGGGCCACGGCAAGGGCCGCCACGCCCAGTAACCGGAAACGGAAAAGGCCGGGTGCAGATGCGCCCGGCCTTCTCTTCATGTCGCTGTTCAGACAGGTTCACCCGTCTCGGACGGCTTGGCCGTCTCGGACGGCTCAGCCGTCCTTGCGGATGGTCTCGTTCTTCGGATCGTAGGGGCTGTCGCAGGTCACGACCGCGTCCCAGAGCTTGTCGAGCATCTTGACCTTCAGCTTCGTGCCTTCCACCGCCAGCTCCGGCTTGACGTAGCCCATGCCGATGGACTTGCCGAAGGCGACGGAGTAGCCGCCGGAGGTCAGACGACCGACGCGCTCGCCTTCCGGCGTATAGAGCGCCTCGCGGCCCCACGGATCGGCATCGTCCGGCCCGTCAATGAGCAGCGTGCAGCACTTGGAGCGGATGCCCTTGGCCTCCAGCTCGGCCTTGCCGTAGTAGTCCTTCGAGCCGTCGATGAAGCGCGGCAGGTCGGCCTCCGCCGGGGTCGCGTCGCGGCCCAGCTCGTTGCCGAAGGCGCGGTAGGACTTCTCCTGCCGCAGCCAGTTCTGCGCCCGTGCGCCGACCAGCTTCATGCCATGCTTCTTGCCTGCCGTCTCAAGCAGGTCGAAGAGGTAGTTCTGCATCTCGATCGGGTGGTGCAACTCCCAGCCCAGCTCGCCGGTATAGGCCACGCGGATCGCCTTCACCGGGCACATGCCAAGCTCGATGTTCCGCGCCGACAGCCAGGGGAAGCGCTTGTTCGACAGGGCGGTGTCCGGGTCCGCGTCCTTGATGATCTCTTTCAGAACGTCGCGCGACTTCGGACCGGCGATGGCGAAGACGCCCCAGCGGGTCGTCACGTCCTCGGCGTTGATCCGGCCGAACTCGGCTTCCTTCTCGGCGATGGCCTTGTAGAGGTAATCCTCGTCATAGGCGTGCCAGGCCCCGGCGGAGACGAGGTAATAATCGTCCTCGGCCTCGCGCACGATGGTGTATTCGGTGCGCGTGGTGCCTGCGCTGGTCAGGGCGTAGGTCAGGTTGATCCGACCGACCTTCGGCAGCTTGTTGCAGGTGAACCAGTCGAGGAAGGCCGTCGCGCCCGGGCCGCTGATGCGGTGCTTGGCAAAGGCCGTGGCATCGACGAGGCCGACACCCTCGCGGATCGCCTTGGCTTCCTCGACGGCATACTGCCACCAGCCACCCCGGCGGAAGGACCGGGCGTCATGGTCGAAGCTGTCCGCCGCATCCAGCGGGCCATAGTAGTTCGGACGCTCGAACCCGTTCACGCAGCCGAACTGCGCGCCGCGGGCCTTCTGGCGCTCGTAGGCCGGGCCGGTGCGCAGCGGACGGCAGGCTTCGCGCTCCTCGTCCGGGTGGTGCAGGATGTAGACGTGGCTGTAGCACTCTTCGTTCTTGCGAGCCGCATACTCGGTGGTCATCCAGTCCTGGCCGTAGCGCTTGGGGTCGAGCGAGGCCATGTCGATCTCGGCCTCCCCGTTCACCATCATCTGCGCGAGGTAGTAGCCGGTGCCGCCCGCGGCGGTGATGCCGAAGGAGAAGCCTTCCGCGAGCCACATGTTCTTCAGCCCCGGTGCCGGGCCAACCAGCGGGTTGCCGTCCGGCGTGTAGCAGATCGGGCCGTTGAAGTCGTCCTTCAGGCCGCTTTCGGCGCAGGAGGGCACACGCTCGGCCATCGCCATGTACTGCTCGGCGATGCGGTCGAGGTCGAGCGGGAAGAGGTCGGCGCGGAAGCTGTCCGGTACGCCATACTCGAAGCGCGCGGGTGCGCCCTTCTCGTAGATCCCGAGGATCCAGCCGCCGCGCTCCTCGCGGGCATAGCTCTCGTTGTCGGCGTCGCGCACGACCGGGTGCTCCGGATTGCCCGCCGCCCGCCATTTCACCAGCTCCGGGTCCTGATCCATCACGATGAAGGTATGTTCGACCGGGATCGCGGGCATCTTGATGCCCAAGAGCTTCGCGGTGCGCTGCGCGTGGTTGCCCGAGGCGGTCACGACGTGCTCGGCGGTGATGACGACCTTCTCGTCGGACTCGATGAGGTTGCCGCCCTTCTCCACCATCTTCGTGCAGGTGACTTCCCAATGGGTGCCGGTCCAGTGGAAGGCATCGGCCTGGAGCTTGCGCACGATCTCGACGCCGCGCTGGCGGGCGCCCTTGGCCATCGCCTGCGTCACGTCGGCGGGGTTAATGTAGCCGTCCTCGGTGTGGTAGAGGGCACCCTTGAGGTCGCCGGTCTCGATCAGCGGCCAGCGGGCCTTGATGTCGTCCGGGGTCAGCCACTCGTACGCCACGCCGCAGGTCTCGGCGGTGGAGGCGTAGAGCATGAACTCGTCCATGCGGTCCTGCGTCTGCGCCATGCGCAGGTTGCCGACCACGGCGAAACCGGCGTTCAGCCCGGTCTCTTCTTCCAGCGTCTTGTAGAAATCCACGGAGTACTTGTGGATGTGGGTCGTGGCGTAGGACATGTTGAACAGCGGCAGGAGGCCCGCCGCGTGCCATGTCGAGCCGGAGGTCAGCTCGTCGCGTTCGACGAGCATGACATCGTCCCAACCGGCTTTGGCAAGGTGATAGGCGATCGAGGTGCCGACGGCACCGCCGCCGACCACGAGGGCTTTGACATGGGTTTTCATTGGGCGAGTGCTCCGTAAACGCAGGTTTGCAGCGACGTTTACAGGACTGGCAGGATTCCGCACGGCTCAGCCGACATTTGCCGGTTCAAAACCGACTTGCACGCCGAATTGCGGCGCAGGGTGTCAGTCGCGCACGACCACATATTTGCAGTTGCGCTGCACGACGCGTCCCGGCTTGCCCCCGGCATCGCCGACCTTGCGCTGATCCGACAGCAGGCGTTGCAGCTCCTGCTCCTTCTCGCGGCTGTACCAGTTGCAATGCTCGCCGCCGGACCGGTCCGACGCCTCCATCGGCCGCGTCCAGGTGCTCTCATAGGCCCGCCCGGCCTTCTCCGCCTCGATCTCCGAGCCGGAGCGGAAACCGCTGGCCACCGGGGCGATCAGCGCCGCGATGGTCTGGTAATCCCAGTTCTGCAGGAACCGCTTGATCTCGTAGGCTTCGGCATTGGACACGACGAAGGCGTCGAACACGCCGTCATGCCGCTGCCGCATGAACAGCCGGTAGGGGTAGTTGATCAGGATGCCCGTTGTATCCGCCTTCTGGCGCTCCTTCTGGACGAAGTTGAACTGCCCGCGCCGCATGAAGGGATCGTAATATTTGTAATCCCAGTAGGAGCCGTTGCCCGCGCCGCTGAACATGTGGAGGATGAAGTCCCCCTGCCCGGAGCGCGGGCTGATCTTGCCCGGGGGGATGTAGACGCCGGGTTTGCTGAAATCGCGGTCGCGCTGGAAGCGCAGGCGCACCGCGATGAGCTTCTTGCCTTTCTCGTAGACCACGGTGTGCTTGGAACCGGTGCCGCGCGGGCAGGAGGGAATCGCATGCTGCTTGCAGCGGGCGAGATCCGGGTTCAGGCGGTAGTAGTCCTCCTTGACGTAGGCCCGCCGCACCCAGCCGTCGTGCGAAGGCGGCAGCACGTCGTCGAGGCGCTTGGCGAAGGCCCGCTTTTCCTCGATCGTCATCGCGCCGAGCGGCGCGTCGGAAAAGGCCACCTGTTCGGCCTCCGGCTCCGGTTCGGTCCCGGCGCCGGGAATGTCGATGCCCAGTCGGTACTCGACATAGGCGAGCGCCGAGGTCGGCTTGCCGAACTTCCGGCCCGCGACGGAGAACATCAGGAAATCCACCACCGGCAGCGCCATGACGAAGAGCAACAGCACGAGAATCGCCCAGACGAAGGCGGGTGGCCCGCTGCGATGCGGTGTGTCCGGATCGGGATAACTGCTCATGAACCTGCCTCAACCATCAATCTGTCTTGCGAAACCCGAGGTCTGCCGCCTCAGTTGTCGACCCAGGCGCAGTAGCGCTTGCCCTTGCGCTCCAGGCAGACTTCCGACTGGCCCGAGCCTTGCGCCCGCCGCGCCATGGCCTGAAGCTCGTGGTCGATCCGCTGGCGCTCCTCCGCCTCCCGCAGCTTGTCCTCGCGCTGCTTGCGCCGCAGTTCGGCGCTCAGATCCCGCTGGCGGGAGACCGCCTCGTTCTCCGGCACGTCGACGAGGCTGCGCAGCGCGGCATAGTCGATGCCTTTTAGCAGCCTGCGCACATCGCTCAGAGGCGCATCGGCCAGCACGGAAATCTCCAGCTCGCTGCCGATCATGCCCTTGAACCGGCGCGGCCGCCCCTCCGGTTGTTCCTGCCACGACGAGTCAAGGCGGCTGATCTCTTCGAAGGCGACACCGCCATAGGCCAGCGCCAGCTCACTTCGGTTGAACTGGGGGGCGACCTGCGCGGCGATCATGGCGGAGAAGCCGCCGGACTTGCCCGACGGGTCAATGAATTTCGCCTTCACCACGATGGTGCTGTCGCCCTTCACATAGACGGCGGCGCGGCGTGCGGTGGCCATGTCCGTCCCGGCCGTGACCACCTCGCCCGCCGCCATGAGCGCCGTCATCCCCGGCGCCTCGCGCACCTTGCGCTCGATGTCGGCGAAGTCGTCCGACTCGCGCGTCGAAGCGGAGGGCCGGTCAAACATCGCCTGCTCAAGGGCCCGGTCCCAGCCGACCCGGGTCCAGCCCGCGGGCGCTTCCGGAAAGTAGGTGTTCAGCGGCCCGTCGCGCCGCGCCTCCAGCTGTGCCCGCCGGGCGGCGGCCTTGCCCCGGTCCACGAAACTCTGCGTCCAGCCGGAGAGGCCGAACCGCGACGGGTCGACCCCGGCGATCATGGCCTGCTGGAAGTAATCCATGACACCGAGCGACATCAGGCCAAGGATGATGGCCCCGATCGAGCCGACGATGTAGTTGACGAGCATACCGTACCCTGCACGAAACACCGGCCCGCTCCTTTCCGAATCCATCCTCTGTTTCCACTAGAGAAACGGTGAAAAAGGGCGACACCGGGGCAGCGATCCGGCGATTTCAGGCAAAGTTTTCGCAAGATCTCAGCGATTTGTGATGACGGGCGCGCGCGGGCCGGAGATGCGGCGGTTTCACGCTGATTCGGACAAAACCGGGCCTTTTCCCCCAGAGGGCGCGGGCCTATAAGGGCATCTGGTCCGGACTTCGGGGAGTCGCGGGCCAATCAGATTATGGGGCAGAGCTCGAATGTTTGGACTGGACAGACTCCTAGGCGCGTTTTCGTCGGATATGGCGATCGATCTCGGGACGGCGAACACGCTTGTCTACGTGAAAGGCCGCGGCGTGATCCTGTCGGAGCCTTCCGTGGTGGCATACCACGTCAAGGACGGCGTCAAGAAGGTGCTGGCCGTGGGCGAGGACGCCAAGCTCATGCTCGGTCGAACGCCCGGCAGCATCGAGGCCATCCGCCCGATGCGCGAGGGGGTGATTGCCGATTTCGACACCGCCGAGGCGATGATCAAGGCGTTCATCCGCAAGGTGCACAAACGCTCGACCTTCTCCAAGCCCAAGATCATCGTCTGCGTCCCGCACGGCGCAACCCCGGTGGAGAAACGCGCGATCCGTCAGTCGGTGCTGTCGGCGGGCGCACGCAAGGCGGGGCTGATCTCCGAGCCCATCGCGGCGGCCATCGGCGCGGGCATGCCCATCACCGACCCGACCGGCAACATGGTCGTGGACATCGGCGGCGGCACCACCGAGGTGGCGGTGCTCTCGCTCGGTGACATCGTCTACGCCCGCTCCGTGCGCGTCGGCGGCGACCGCATGGACGAGGCGATCATCAACTACCTGCGCCGTCAGCAGAACCTTCTGGTGGGCGAGTCGACGGCGGAGCGGATCAAGACCTCCATCGGCACGGCGCGGATGCCCGACGACGGGCGCGGCTCGTCGATGCAGATCCGCGGGCGCGACCTGCTGAACGGCGTGCCGAAGGAAACCGAGATCAGCCAGGCGCAGGTGGCCGAGGCGCTCTCCGAGCCGGTGCAGGCGATCTGCGAGGCGGTGATGACGGCGCTGGAATCGACCCCGCCGGATCTGGCGGCGGATATCGTCGACCGGGGCGTGATGCTCACCGGCGGCGGGGCGCTGCTGGGCGATCTTGACCTTGCGCTGCGCGAGCAGACCGGCCTTGCGGTGTCGATTGCCGACGAGAGCCTGAACTGCGTGGCGCTCGGCACCGGCAAGGCGCTGGAATACGAAAAGCAACTGCGCCACGCCATCGACTACGACAGCTGACGCGGCCTTGGGGTGAGGAAATTTTTAGATTAAAAATTTGCTCACCCGGCACCCGCGGCGCGCCCGGGACCGATCCTTGGTTGAGAGCCCATGGCCTATGACCGAAACAGCGATGATTTCACCACACCGCTGAAGCGTCTGCTTCTGGCGATCCTGGTGCTGTGCCTGCTCGGCATCTTCCTCGTCTGGCGCATCGACAGCCCGCGCGTCGAACGCTTCCGCGCCCGGGTGGTGGACGCGGTGGTGCCCAACATGGACTGGGCCATGGCGCCGGTCACCGGCACGATCAACATCTTCCGCGACTTCCAGAGCTACCAGCGCATCCACGAGCAGAACCAGGAGCTGCGCCGCGAGCTGCGCCAGATGACGGCGTGGAAAGAAGCGGCGTTGCAGCTGGAGCAGGAGAACGCCCGCCTGCGCGACCTGAACAATGTCCAGCTCGACCCGCGCCTGACCTATATCACCGGCGTCGTCCTCGCCGATTCAGGCTCGCCCTTCCGGCAGTCCGTGCTGATCAACGTCGGCTCCCGCGACGGCATCGTCGACGGGTGGGCGACGATGGACGGCATCGGCCTCGTCGGGCGGATCAGCGGCGTCGGCAAGCAGACCAGCCGCGTGATCCTGCTCACCGACACCACCAGCCGCATCCCGGTGGAGATCCAACCCTCCGGCCAGCGCGCCATGGTGGCGGGCGACAACACCGCCGCGCCGCCCATCGACTTCCTCGAAGACGCCGATCAGGTCCGCGCCGGCGACCGCATCGTGACCTCCGGCGATGGCGAGGTCTTCCCGCCGGGCCTGCTCGTCGGGCAGATCGCCAAGGACCCGGGCGGGCGTCTGCGCGCGCGTCTTGCGGCGGATTACGAACGGCTCGAATTCCTGCGCGTGCTGCGCGACCACGGCGCCCGGCGGGTTTCCAATCCCTCCGCCCTGATCCTGCCGCGCGAGCTTCCTGATGCGGGCGATCCGGAGGCCGAGGCCGCGCCCGCTCCGGAGGGCCAGGGCGATGGTTGAGCGCGGACCCGGCCACATCTGGGCGATGCGCGGGATCTACCTCGCCTTTGCCTTCGTCGTGATCTTCGTCCACCTGCTGCCGCTCCAGACCACCCCGCGCCAGTTCGCCGGTCCGGACCTGCTCGTCGCCCTGACCTTCGCCTGGGCGCTCAGGCGGCCCGACTATGTCCCGGCGCTGCTGATCGCGGGCGTCATGCTGCTGGCCGACTTGCTGTTCGGCCGTCCGCCCGGGCTCTGGGCGCTGCTGGTTCTGATGGGCTCGGAGTGGCTCAAGCGGCGCGACCGGCGGATGCGCGACACCACCTTCGTGGCGGAATGGCTGACCGTCGCGACCCTGCTGGCCATGCTCACGATCGGCTACCGCCTCGCTCTCGGGATCTTGATTGTACCGGGAGGCGCGCTTTTCCTGTATGTCATGCAATACGTCATGACGGTTCTGGCCTACCCGGCGGTGGTCGGCCTGAGCCACGTGCTGTTCCGGGTGCGCCGCACCACACCCGGGGAAATTGATCCGATGGGACGCAGCCTATGAAACGGACACCGCGAGAAACGGCCGAGAGCGCCGTGCGCATCACCCGCCGGGGCCTGATCCTCGGCGGTGGGCAGCTGGCATTCGCCGGTCTGCTGGCGCTTCGGATGCGCCACGTGCAGGTGGACCAGGCCGACGAATTCCGCCTGCTCGCCGAAGAGAACCGCATCAACATCCGCCTGATTCCCCCCTCGCGCGGGCGCATCTTCGACCGGAGCGGCGCGGTGATCGCCGAGAACGAGCCGACCTATCGCATCACGCTGGTGCGCGAGGACGCGGGCAACGTCGAGGAAGTCATCAAGCGGCTGTCGATGCTGGTCGAGCTGGACGAGGACGATCTGAACCGCGCACAGGCGGAAATGAAGCGCACGCCGCCGTTCTTTCCGGTCACCGTCGCCGACCGGGTCAGCTGGGCCGACATCAGCCGCGTCGCGGTCAACGCCCCCGCCCTGCCCGGCATCGTGACCGAGGAGGGCTACAGCCGGGTCTACCCGCAGCACGACACCTTCGCCCATGTGGTGGGCTACGTCGGGCCGGTGTCGGACCGCGATCTGGCCCGTTTCGAGGACCCGCCGCCCCTGCTGCGCATCCCGCGGTTCCAGATCGGCAAGGTCGGCGTGGAGGCGAAGTTCGAGGAGGAGCTGCGCGGCAACGCCGGCGCCAAGCGCGTCGAGGTCAATGCCGTGGGACGCGTCATGCGCGAGCTGGACCGGCGCGAGGGCGAGGCCGGGGCGGACCTGCAGCTGACCGTCGACAGCGAATTGCAGGAGTACGTCAAGGCGCGTCTGGGGCCGGAAAGCGCCAGCGTCGTGGTGATGGACCTGGAAAAAGGCGACCTGCTCGCCATCGCCTCGGCGCCGTCCTATGACCCGAACCTCTTCGTGCGTGGCATTTCCGTGGCGGATTACAGCGTGCTGCGCGACAACGACCACCGCCCGCTGGCATCGAAGACGGTGCAGGACGCCTACCCGCCCGGCTCCACCTTCAAGATGGTCACAGCGCTGGCGGCCATGGAAGCGGGCGTCGTCGGCCCGGAGGACACCGTCTGGTGCCCCGGCCACATGGAGGTCGGCTCCCGCCGGTTCCATTGCTGGAAGCGTGTGGGCCATGGTCACATGAACCTCGAATCCGCCCTGCGCGAAAGCTGCGACGTGTATTTCTACGATCTCGCCCTGAAAGTGGGGATCGAGAACATCGCCGCCATGGGCCGCCGTCTCGGCCTTGGCGAGGCGCACAATCTGGAAATGTCAGCCGTCACCGCAGGGCTGATGCCCGACAAGGACTGGAAGCAGCGCGAGCGCGGCGCGTCCTGGGTGATCGGCGACAGCGTCAACGCCTCCATCGGCCAGGGCTTCGTGCTGACTTCGCCGCTGCAACTGGCCGTGATGACCGCGCGCATCGCCACCGGGCGGGACATCTCGCCGCGTCTTGTCAAGAGCATCAACGGCGTCGAGACACCCTCGCGCGGCGGCAGCCCGATGGGCTTGAACGAGAACCACCTGCGCATGGTCCGGCGCGGCATGTACGCGGTGACCAACAACCGGCGCGGCACCGCGTACCGCTCGCGGATCATCGGCGAGGGCTACCGCATGTCGGGCAAGACCGGCACGGCGCAGGTCCTGAACCGTATCGTCAAGAACGACGCCCCCTGGGAGGAGCGGGACCATGCGCTCTTCGTCAACTTCGCCCCTTCCGAAGCCCCGCGCATCGCGGTCTCGGTGGTGGTGGAACATGGCGGCGGCGGCTCGGCGGCGGCGGCGCCCATCGCGCGGGACGTGACCCTGCAGGCGCTCTACGGCGGCGATCCGCCGCTCGACGCCTACCCGACCAACCTGCGCGGCACCATCAAGGAGCAGCAGGAGCGGCTGGCCCGCGAGCGGGAACAACGGGCGGCGGAGCGGAACACCCGCGCATGACCTATCTCGAGTATTCCGTCAAAACCGTCCCGACCGGCTGGCGCAAGATCCTGTACCTGAACTGGCCACTGGTGGTGCTTCTGACCGCCGTGGCCTCGGTCGGCTTCCTGATGCTCTATTCCGTGGCGGGCGGCAGCTTCTCGCCCTGGGCGGAGCCGCAGATGAAACGCTATGGGCTCGGTCTCGCGGCCATGTTCATGGTCGCCATGGTGCCGATCTGGCTCTGGCGCAACCTTGCGCTGCTCGCCTACCTGATGGCGCTGTTCCTGCTGCTGCTGGTGGAGTTCTTCGGCTCCGTCGGCATGGGGGCGCAGCGCTGGATCGACCTCGGCTTCATGCGCCTGCAGCCCTCCGAACTGATGAAGATCACCCTGGTGATGTTCCTCGCCGCCTATTACGACTGGTTGCCGCTGCACAAGACCTCGCGCCCGCTCTGGGTGCTGCTGCCGGTGATCATCATCCTGGTGCCGACCTTCCTGACGCTGATGCAGCCGGACCTCGGCACCGCCATCCTGCTGACCGTGGGGGGCGGGCTGATGATGTTCCTCGCCGGCGTGCACTGGGCCTATTTCGCCACGGTCATCGCGGCGGGGGTGGGCGGCATCTGGGCGGTGTTCGAGAGCCGGGGCACCGACTGGCAGCTCCTGAAGGAATACCAGTTCAAGCGCATCGACACCTTCCTCGATCCCTCCACCGATCCGCTCGGCGCGGGCTATCACATCACCCAGGCGAAGATCGCCATGGGCTCCGGCGGCTGGACCGGGCGGGGCTTCATGCAAGGCACGCAATCGCGGCTGAACTTCCTGCCGGAAAAGCACACGGACTTCATCTTCAACACGCTGGCGGAGGAATTCGGCTTCGTCGGCGGCTTCTCCCTGCTGGCGCTCTACGTGCTGGTACTGGTGTTCTGCATCGTCGCCGCGATCCAGAACCGCGACCGCTTCTCCTCGCTGCTGACCCTCGGTATCGCGCTGACCTTCTTCCTGTTCTTTGCCGTCAACATGTCCATGGTCATGGGCCTCGCGCCGGTCGTAGGGGTTCCTTTACCCCTTGTGAGTTATGGCGGCTCTGCGATGCTGGTGCTGATGATCGCATTCGGCCTCGTGCAAAGCGCGCATATCCACAGGCCGAGATAAGGCAGAAGGCATCTCGATGACTGTTACCATTCTCTTCGCCGCCCCGTCCGAGGATTGGGCGGAGTACGAAGCCCCCTTGACCGACGCTCTGGACGCCACCGGGCTGGACTATCGCATCGGACCGGACCTCGCGCCGGAGACGGTGGACTACATCGTCTACGCGCCGTCCTCAAAGGTGCAGGATTTCAAGCCCTTCACCCGGCTGAAGGCGGTTCTGAACCTCTGGGCCGGGGTGGAGAAGGTGATCGGCAACCCGACGCTGACCGTCCCGCTGACCCGCATGGTCGACGAAGAGGGTCTGACCCAAGGCATGGTGGAATGGGTGACGGGGCACGTACTGCGCCATCACCTCGGGATGGACCGGCACATCGTCAACCCGGAGGGCGTCTGGGAGCACGAAGCGCCGCCGCTGGCGCATGACCGGCCGGTGACCATCCTCGGCATGGGGGCCCTGGGCAAGGCCTGCGCCCGGACGCTGCGCCACCTCGGCTTCCCGGTGACCGGCTGGAGCCGCAGCGAGAAGCGCATCGCCAATGTCAAATGCGTCCACGGCGAGGCGGGTCTGGCGCAGGCGCTGCGCGGGGCGCAAATCGTCGTGCTGCTGCTGCCGGAGACACCGGGGACGCAAAACATCCTGAACGCGCAGTCGCTTGCCCTGCTGCATCGCGGCGCGGTGGTGATCAACCCGGGGCGCGGGCCGCTGATCGACGACGCGGCCCTGCTGGCGGCGCTGGACAGCGGGCAGGTCAGCCATGCGACGCTCGATGTGTTCCGGGTGGAGCCCTTGCCGGGCGATGATCCCTACTGGACCCATCCGAGGGTGACGGTCACCCCCCATGTGGCCTCCGAGACACGCCCCGGCTCCGCCTCGCGGGTGATTGCGGAGAATATCCGGCGGTCCGAGAACGGCATGCCGCTCCTGCATCTTGTTGACCCGCTGGCGGGGTACTAAGCAGGGGCCAACGCCCTTTTCAGGAGACCCGCCATGCCCTTCGACCGCTCCATCAAGATCGCCCCGTCGATCCTCTCCGCCGATTTCGCCAATTTCGGCGCCGAGATCCGCGCCATCGAGGCGCAGGGCGCGGACTGGGTCCACGTCGATGTCATGGATGGCCACTTCGTGCCGAACCTGACCTTCGGCCCGCCCGCCGTGAAGGCCTTCCGTCCGCATGTGAAGACCTTCATGGACGTGCACCTGATGATCGCGCCGGTGGACCCTTACATCGAGGCTTATGCCGAGGCGGGCGCGGACATGCTGACCGCGCATGTGGAGGCCGGGCCGCACATCCACCGCACCCTGCAGGCGATCCGCGCAGCAGGCATGAAGGCAGGCGTCGCGCTCAACCCCGGCACCCCGGCGGAGGCCGTGCGCGATCTGCTGCCGCTGGCGGACATGGTACTGGTGATGACGGTGAACCCCGGGTTCGGCGGGCAGAAGTTCATCGACATGACAGCGAAGGTCCGCGCGGTGCGCGAGATGATCGGCGACCGCGAAATCCATATCCAGATCGACGGCGGCGTCGATCCGGTCACCGCGCCGCTGGTTGCGGCGGCGGGGGCGGATGTGCTGGTCGCGGGATCAGCGGTGTTCCGGGGCGGATCGGTGGACAGGCCGGAGGTCTACGGCGCGAACATGAAGGCGATCCGTGACGCTATCGCCGCCGCCTGACGCGACGGTCGTTGAGAAAAATTTCAGACTGAAATTTTTCTCGCCGTCATTCCCCGCGGCGATAGCGGAACACGCCGGTGCCCTTGGCGATCACCTCGCCGGTCTCGTCCTCGACCACCCCTTCGGCGAAAAAGGTGCTCTTGCCGCCGCCGGTCCTGCGGCCCGTGGCGATGAAGACCTCCCCTCGGGGCCGCGACAGGTACTGCACGTTCAGGCTGAGCGTCAGGCACATCTGCCGGCGCTCCGGATCGCCGGTCCAGCACCCGGCATAGCCCATGGCGGTATCGAGCAGCGAGGCATGTGCCCCGCCGTGCGGATTGCCGTGACGGTTCAGGATGAAAGGCGCGAGCGGCAATTCGAACCGGGCAAACCCCTCTGACCAGTCGCGCATGACCATGCCGATATGGGCCTGCCACGCGTAGGGCTCCTCGCAAAACCGATCGTCCATGGCCTCTGTGTCCTTCCTGCGGGGCTGCGGCGCGGCGACGGAGCGCCGCACAGGGCCTCGTTCTAAGGCCCCGTCGCGGGAGGTCAAGGCCGCTGCGCCGCAGCATCCTCTGCCAGAAAGAAGCGCGTGATCCAGTTCGCCGCCAGCGCCGGACGTCCCTGCCCCTCGATCTGCACCTCGACGTCCCAATGCACGTCGAGCGCGCCCTCGCGTTCGTCCACGGAGGCCACGGTGAACACCCCGCGCACCCGGCTGCCGACGCGCACCGGGCTGACGAAGCGGATGCGGTCGAAGCCGTAGTTGACGCTGGAGGTCACGCCGGGCAGGTCCGTCACAACCTGGTAGGACATGGCCGAGAGCATCGAGAGCGTCAGGAAGCCATGCGCGATGGCCCCGCCGAAAGGCGTCTCCGCCGCTGCCCGGTCTTCGTCGAGATGGATGAACTGCCAGTCCTCCGTCGCGTCCGCAAAGGCCTTCACCTTCGCCGCGTCGAGGGTGAACCAGTCGGTGGTCGCCGGGGCCCTGCCCCGCAGGTCGTCAGCCAGCATCGGGCAGCACGTATCCGTCGAACTGCTGGCGCAGCGTCAGCTTGGAAACCTTGCCCGTCGCCGTCAGCGGCAGTGCCTCGACGCATTCCATGGCATCGGGCAATTGCCATTTCGCGACGTGTTCCAGCATCATTTCGTGGATCTCCCCAAGCTCCGGCGGATCGCCCGCGTCCCTCGGCACCACCACCAGCAAGGGCCGCTCGTCCCATTTCGGATGCGGAATGGCGATCACCGCGCAGGAGGCCACCTTGGGATGCGCCATGGCGATGTTTTCGAGGTCGATGGAGGAAATCCACTCGCCGCCGGACTTGATAAGGTCCTTGGCGCGGTCCTGAATGGTCAGGAAACCGTCCGGGTCGATGCTCGCCACGTCGCCGGTGCCGAACCAGCCGTCCTTGTCGAAGGCCGCCGCGCTGGCCTCCGCGTTGTTGAAATAGCCGGAAATGATCGTGTTGCCGCGCACGTAAAGCTCGCCGGTGGCCTTGCCATCGTTCGGCAGGGTCTCGCCCTGCTCTCCGACGATCTTCAGGTCGACGCCGAACACCCGCCGCCCCTGCTTGGCCTTCAGGGTCATCTGCCTGTCGTGGGGCTCGCTCTGCATCGGTTTCGAGAGCTGGCCATGGGTGCCGACCGGACTCATTTCCGTCATGCCCCAGGCGTGGCAGACATCGACGCCGCGTGTCTCGAAGAACTCGATCATCGAGCGTGGCGCGGCGCTGCCGCCGATCACCAGCTGGTCGAGCGCGGAGGGCATCGTGCCGCGTTTCTCGATCTCGGCCCGGAGGCCGAGCCAGACCGTCGGCACGCCCCAGCTGGCGGTCACCTGCTCGCTTTCCATCAGGTCATGGACCGAGGCGCCGTCGAGTTTGCCCCCCGGCATGATGAGCGAGGCCCCGGCAATCGGCGCAGCATAAGGCAGGCCCCAGGAATTGACGTGGAACATCGGCACCACGGGCAGGATGCGCGATCCCTCATGCAGGCTGCGCGGGACGGAGACCGTGATGAACAGCGCGTGCAACACCGTGGAGCGATGGGTATAGAGCGCGCCCTTCGGGTGCCCGGTGGTGCCGGAGGTATAACACAGGCCAGCCGCCGTCTCTTCGGGCAGCATCGGCCAGTCATAGCTCTGCGGTTGGCCGTCGAGAAGTTCCTCGTAACAGGCGAGGTCCAGCTTGCTGTCCGGCATATGCGCCCGGTCGGTCATGACAACCAGCCGGAGGCTGTTTGGCAGGTGCTCCGCCAGCGCCTCCAGGATCGGCACGAAGGTCAGATCGGCGAAGAGGACCTTATCCTCGGCGTGGCCGATGATATAGAGCATCTGCTCCGCGCTCAGCCGGGGGTTGATCGTGTGACAGACCGCTCCCATGCCGCTGATCGCGTAGTAGAGTTCGAAATGGCGGTAGCCGTTCCAGGCCAGCGTCGCCACCCGGTCCCCGGGCTTCACGCCCAGCCCGGCCAAGCCGTGTGCCAGTTGCGCGGTGCGCCGGAACGCCTTGGCATAAGTCTCGCGGTGCAGGTCACCCTCGCAGCGCACCGAGACGATCTCGCCGCCCGGATGCGAGTCCGCCCCGTAGCGCAGGATCTCGATGATCGAGAGTGGCATGTTCATCATCATACCGTGCATCGGGCCCTCCCTTGCCGTCCGCTGTTCGTCCCCTACAGTGGGCGAGAGTGGACCGGGGGTGCAAGCCCTCAATCAAGCATGACCCGAGGGGAGACGATCATGACCGACCAGATGCGCCGCATCACGCTGGCCCGCAGACCGCAGGGCGCGCCGGTGCCGGAGGATTTCGCGCTCGAAACAGGCCCGGTGCCGGAGCCGGCAGCGGGCGAGGTCCTGGTGCAGGTCACGCACCACTCGCTCGACCCCTACATGCGCGGGCGCATGGACGACGCGGGCAGCTATGCGGCCTCGGTGAACCTGGGCGAGACGATGATCGCACAGGGCGTCGGCACCGTGCTGGCCTCGAAAGCCGACGGCTTCGCGGCAGGCGACAGTGTCACCGGCATGACCGGATGGGCCTCCCACGCGGTGCTGAAGGCGCAGGACCTGCGCAAACTCTCACCCGATGTGCCCGCGACCACCGCCCTCGGCGTGCTCGGCATGCCGGGTTTCACCGCCTGGCAGGCGCTGCGCGAGTACGGACGGCCGAAGGCAGGCGAGACGCTGGTCATCGCCGCCGCCACCGGCCCGGTCGGCGCCATGGTCGGCCAGCTGGCGAAGGCACAGGGCCTCAGGACGGTCGCCATCGCCGGGGGCGCGGAGAAATGTGCGCTGGCACAGGACACATTCGGTTTCGACGCCGCCATCGACCACCGGGCGCACGACGACGCCGCCAGCCTGCGCAAGGCGCTGGCCGACGCCTGCCCGGACGGCATCGACATCTACTGGGAGAACGTCGGTGGCAAGGTGCTCGAAGCGGTCATGCCGCTGATGACCATCGGCGGCCGCGTGCCGGTCTGCGGCACGATTGCCTGGTACGGCGGCGGCGCCTCGGACAAGCTGCCGCAGATCTGGCGCACGATCCTGACCAAACGCCTCAGCGTCAACGGCTTCATCATCTTCGACCACTGGTCCGCCTTCCCGGCCTTCCTCGACGAGATGACACCGAAGGTCGCAAACGGCGAGATCGCCTACCTCGAAGACATCACCGAAGGCCTTGAAAACGCCCCGAAAACCTTCATCGCCATGCTGAAGGGCGGCAACACGGGCAAGACCATCATCAAGGTCTGAGGGGGGCACGGCGCCCCGTCTTCTTTGGTCCACAAATACCTGGGGGCTCCGGGGGCAAAGCCCCCGAATGAAAATTTTGTCCCGGCAAAATTTTCCCCCGCCTCAGACGTACGGCACACCCTGCGCCCGCACATGCAAGGCATAGACGGACTGGCTCGCGGCCATGTAGAGGCGCGTGCGGTACGTCCCGCCGAAACAGACGTTGGCGCAGCGTTCCGGCAGGTGGATCATGCCGATCGGCGTGGCGTCGGGGGCAAAGATCCGCACGCCGTTCAAACCCGGACCCACGCCCCAGCCGCACCAGAGGTTGCCGTCCGTGTCGAGCCGGAAGCCGTCCGGCGTACCCTGTTCGCCCGCCTCGATCAGGCGGCGGCCGTTCGAGACGGAGCGGCCGTCCGCAGAGACGTCAAAGGCATGGATGCAGCGCGGCACGCCGGATTGCACCACGTAGAGGACGCTTTCGTCCGGCGAGAAGGCGAGCCCGTTCGGGTGGTCGATATCCTCTATCACCGCCGTCAATTCCCCTTCTGGATCAATGCGGTAGACGTTCGTCGGCAGTTCCGGCGCGGCCTTGTAGCCCTCGTAATAATCGCGAATGCCGAAGGTTGGGTCGGTGAACCAGACGGAGCCGTCGGACTTCACCACCACATCGTTCGGCGCGTTCAGCCGCTTGTCCCGGTAGCTGTCCGCCAGCACCGTCACCGTGCCGTCCAGTTCGGTTCGCGTCACACGGCGGTGCCCGTGTTCGCAGGACACCAGCCGCCCCTGCCGGTCCCGGGTATTGCCGTTGGTGTGCGGACCGCGCCGGAAGACGGAGACCGCGCCGGTCTCCTCCTCGATCTTCAGGATCTGGTTGTTCGGAATGTCGCTGACCAGCAGACAGCGCAGGTCGCCGAACCAGACCGGCCCCTCGGCCCAGCGCATGCCCGTGTGCAGGCGCTCGACGGCGGCATGGGTGACGAGAAGCGGGCGAAACCGCTCGTCCAGCACCTCGATCCTCGGGTCCGGATAACATTCGGATTGCTGCCACATGGCGTGCCCTTCTCTTCCCTGTTCGCAAACAGAAAAGCACGGCATCCCGCCGGGTTACAGCGCAAAACACCAGTCTCGGGTGGGGAGTGGTACCACCTCCCCGGCTCGAACGGGGGACCTCCTGATCCACAATCAGGCGCTCTAACCAACTGAGCTAAGGCGGCACTGGCGGCGGGATACAATCTGCAAATCGCGAATGCAAGACCGAATCCCGACGTCTCCGGGCAAAATTCTAGCAGCTAGAGCGCGATTTCCCAAGCCTGCTCCACGAGGTCGACACCGAAGCTGTGCACCGGCTCGGAGCGGGTCAGCGTCCAGCCGGTCGCGGCATAGAGGGCACAGGCGGCGCGGTGGCTTTCGTGGGTCCAGAGCACCATCTTGCGATACCCGGCGGCGCGCGCGAAGGCCATGTTGGCATGCAGCAGCCGCTTGCCCAGCCCCTTGCCCCGCGCCTCCGGCTTGAGGAAAAACAGGCGCAGCTTGGCCGTCTCCTCGTCCAGCCTGACGCAGAAGATACTGCCGAGCCGCACACCGTCCTCCCATGCGATGAACCCGCGCTCCCGCGACGGATCGTGCCCCGCGGCGAAGTCCCGCAGGATGCTCGCGACCAGCGCGCCGAAACTCGAATCGAAGCCCTCGGCCTGTGCGTAATGCGTGCCGTGCTGCTCCACGAGCCAGCCGATGTCCTCCGGGCTGAAGGGGTCGAGTGTGACGGTCATGGCGCAGCATGACCCTGCCCCGCCTTGCAAAGCAAGCCCCGCCCGGCTACCTGTCCAAGTCAAAACAAGGTGGACCACCCCATGGGCATCAACGACGAACGCGACATCGAGGCGAACCTGCAGATCGGGCCGACCGATCAGGGCATGGTGCGGCTGTTCATCTATGGCGACGGGCTGGAAATCCCGATGGATTTCGAGCCCGAGGAAGCGGAGGAGATCGCCGAGGAACTCCTTGCCGCCGCGAAGGGTGCCCGCAAGATCAAGCCGCCGAAGAAAGGGCGCTGACGCGCCGTCTTTCCCTTATCGAGGACACTGCCATGCCGGTCTTTCTGGACAGTTCCCAGGACGATTTCGAGCGCGCCTTCACCGGGCTGCTCAATGCCAAGCGCGAAGACAGCCCGGACGTGGACGACACGGTCGCCGGGATCATTGCCGATGTGCGCGCGCGCGGCGATGCGGCGGTGCTGGATCTGACGGCGAAATTCGACCGGATGACGCTCGATGCGGCGGGGATGCGGTTCTCCGAGGCGGAGATCGCGGCGCTCTGCGCGCAGGTCCCGGAAGACGAACGGCGAGCGCTGGAAGTGGCCGCCGAGCGCATCCGCGCCTACCACGTGCGGCAGATGCCGGAGGATGCCAGCTGGACCGACCCAGAAGGCGCGACGCTGGGCTGGCGCTGGACGGCGGTCTCGGCGGCGGGGCTCTATGTGCCGGGCGGGCTGGCCTCCTATCCCTCCTCCGTTCTGATGAACGCGATTCCGGCGAAGGTGGCCGGGGTGCAGCGGTTGGCGATCACCGTGCCGACGCCGGACGGCGTGGCCAACCCGGCGGTGCTGCTGGCCGCGAAAATCGCCGGGGTGGACGAGATCTACCGCATCGGCGGGGCGCAGGCGATTGCCGCGCTGGCCTATGGCACGCAAACGATTGCGCCAGTGGACAAGATCACCGGGCCAGGCAACGCCTTTGTCGCGGCGGCGAAGCGGCGGGTGTTCGGCAAGGTCGGCATCGACATGATCGCCGGGCCGTCGGAGATTCTGGTGATTGCCGACGCGGACAACGATCCGGACTGGCTGGCGCTCGACCTGATGAGCCAGGCGGAGCATGACGAAAGCGCGCAATCGTTGCTGATCTGCACCGATGCGGCCTTTGGCCGGACCGTGGTGGCGGCGGTCGAGGCGCGGCTGGAGACGCTGGAGCGGCGGGCCATCGCGGGCGCAAGCTGGCGCGACTTCGGCGCGGTCATCACGGTGCGCGATCTCGATGAGGCGGCGGCGCTGTCGAACCGGATCGCGCCGGAACACCTGGAACTCTGCGTGGCGGACCCGGAGGCGCTGGCGGCGAAATGTGTGCACGCCGGGGCGATCTTCCTCGGCCCGTGGACGCCGGAGGCGATTGGCGACTACATCGGCGGGCCGAACCATGTGCTGCCCACGGCGCGTTCGGCGCGGTTCAGTTCCGGCCTGTCGGTGATGGATTTCCTCAAACGCACGACACTGGCGCGGATGTCGCCGGAGGCCTTGCGGGCGATTGGTCCGGCGGCGGAAGTGCTGGCGAAGTCCGAGAGCCTCGAGGCGCATGGGTTGAGCGTGACCGCGCGTCTGGAGAAGCTGAACCGATAAAGGTTTCGCCGCGATTCGCGCGTCGACCGGCGCGTCCCTGTGGGACGCGCGGAATGCACCTGCGGCGCATGCGGGGGCTCTGCCCCCACGCCGCCTTCAGCGGCTCCCCCGAGGGTATTTCTGGACCAAAGGGATGAGGGACTGTTTTTCTGCCGGTCAAAGCAGCGGTGGGCCGTCTTCTTCCATTTCCAGAGCCAGCGGCGCGGGCGTGCCGCCGAGGTCGTCGATCCGGAGACCGTCCGTGGGGCGGGACAGGCGGTTGCGCACGACCCAGAGCAGGCGCGACTGGGCGCGGGTGATGGCGACATAGGCCAGGCGTTTCCAGAGCGGTTGCCCGGCTTCGGTGCGGCCCATGCGGGCGGCGGCGTAGAGATCGGGGGCGAAGACCTGCACGTCGTCCCACTGCGAGCCCTGCGCCTTGTGGATCGTCACCGCCGCGCCGTGCAGGAAGGTGGCGCCCATGCGGGCGGCGTAGGGGATGAAGGGCTCTTCCTCGTCGGGTTTCTCGATCTTGACGATGGAGGCGGCGGAGACCTGCGGCTCCAGCGCACCCATGACGTGCAGCTTGGAGAAACCGGGTTTGCGGCCCGGTCCGAGGTAGATGACCTGCGCCCCCTTGATCAGACCCCGGGCCTCCAGATCCAGACGTTTCTTGCGGTGTTTGAGGGGCAGTTCGATGCCGTCGCAGATCAGCGGCTCGCCGGGGAGGAGCTCGGTTTCCGGTGCACCATGCACGGCACGGAAGGCGTTGATCAGGCGGATGCGGGTGGCGTTGCGCCAGACGAGGACCGGGGAGCGGGCCATCAGGTCGACCTCGACGCGCTGCGCCCAGACGACGCGGTCGTCCTTGCGGGCGGTCTCTTCGACCAGCCGCTCGAAATCTTCGAAACCGAGGTCCGGGTCCGCCAACGCATGGGCGAGGTCGAGAATCGGGTTGTCGGCGGCCTGCCGGTGGATGCGGTGCAGCTCCATCTTCAGCTTGTCGTCGATGGAATCGAAGACAAGCTTGCCGGACTGGTTCACCGGGGCAAGCTGCGCCGGGTCGCCGAAGAGGACGAGGTTGGGGAAGATTTCCTGCAGGTCCTCGAACTGCTTGTCGTCGAGCATCGAAGCCTCGTCGACGAAGCCGATGTCGAGTGGCTCGTCGCGCCGCTTCCATCCGGTGATGAAGTCGCTGCCTCTGAGGCCGGCCGCCGCGAGGGCCGCCGGAATGGACTTGTGCGCCTCGTAGCTGGCCACGGCCCGCGCGTAGGCCTCGTCCGACAGCTCTTCCAGCTCCGGCTTCTCGCCATTGCCGGTGAGCCATTCCGCCAGCTTTTCGTATTCGGGATCGTAGACCGGGGTATAGATGATGCGGTGGATCGTCGTCGCCGGAACGCCGCGCATGCGCAGCACGCTGGCGGCCTTGTTCGTGGGCGCGAGAATGGCGAGGGTGCGCTTCTCGCGGCGGCGGCGGCTTTCGTAATCGCCCGAGACGATCTCGACCCCGACCGCTTCCAGCGCCTTCACCAGCTCCGCCAGAAGCAGCGTCTTGCCGCTGCCCGCCTTGCCCATCAGGGCCATCAACCGCTGGCGGCCTTCCTGCGCCGGAAGGCAGAGCCCTTCGTCCAGATCGACACCTGCGCCGCGCAGCAGCGTCGTGACCTGGTCGTAGGCATGGGCTTGATCGTCGGAGAGAATGAGGGCCGGGGCGTTCATGCGCGCACCCTAGCCGGGCCGCCGGACGGGCGCCAGCGAAAGCGCCCTGTCCGGCCTTGCGCAGGTCAGGCGGCGGCGAGTTCCTGGGTGGTCATGGCATTGCCGAAGGACAGCTCGAACCAGCGCTTGGAGAGGTCGATGGAGAGGCCCGCGCTTTTCGCGACGGCGCGCTGGGTGTCCTCGGTAAATTCCCACAGACCGACGGAAATCGCCTCGCGGCCTTCGCCGATGGTGCCGAGCACTTCCGGGCAGGAGCCGATGCGGCGGAAGACGCGAACCATGTGGGCGAAGATGACGCCGACGAAGTGCTCGACGCCGAACTCTTCCATGATGTGCCCGGCCGCGAGCATCAGCGCTGCGGCGACACCGGGGCGGGCGCCCGGGGCGAGACAGAAACGGGTGCATTCCCAGATCAGCGGCGACTGGATCGTCACCCCGTCGGTCAGATGGGTGAAATGGTCGTTCACCATGGTCGGCCCCATGGTCGGCATCAGCCGCAGCGAGCCGCCATGCGAGCCATCGGCATTCTGCCAGATGATGTAGAGCGGGTTTTGGTGATCGTATTCGTCGCGCTCGAGGCCGTCGGCATCCACCGACACATCCCAGTCGTGGCGGGATTTGAACTGCGCCGCGCGGTCTTCGAACATGGTGCGGGCAAGGCGCGGGAACTTGTGGAGGTCTTCGCCGTAAACGTAACGGATCATTGTGTTTTTCCCCTGATCTCTGGATCGTCGATGGGGAAAATCTGCGCTGGCCCGATTAACGAGACTTCACTGCGGCGCACGGATGGTTAAGCCGGAATTCATCCAGCTTAACAATTATACAACGATCAATCCCCGGCTCAGCGCCCGGGCGACCGCGTGGGTGGTGTTCATCGCGCCGAGTTTATGGCGCGCACTTTCGACGTAGACCCGGAGCGTGTGCTCGGAGATCGACAGCGAGTCCGCCGCTTGCGCCCTGTTGTATCCGATGGCCAGGAGGGTCATGGCCTCGATCTCGCGGGGGGACAGGGGCTGGGAGGCTTCGGGCTTGCGGCCCGGCTCGAACTCCAGCGCCTTCTGATTGAACGAATGCGCGATCAGGATCAGGTCTCGGCGGTGTTTGCGGGTAAAGGCCTCCCAGTCTTCGTCACTGCAGGAGTGGTTGAGGGTGAAATGGGCAAACTGCCCGTTCGGGCCGCGGATGGGGATGGAATATCCTTGATTTCCAACACCATGCGCGATGGCATCTTGCATGAAGGCGCGCGCCGCCTTGCTGGACCAGTCGAGTTGTTTCCAGTCGACAGGGTGGAAATGCTGGTAGCAGCCGATGATGACCGGGTCGATGCGCAGATAGCCCTTCGCGATGTAGCGCTCGACCCAGACCATGTCATAGGTGCCGCATCCATATTGATCCCCGTCGCTGTTGACCCAGTGATAGATCAGGTGATCGACGCTGAAGGCATCACGCAGCGTCTCGATGATCCCCTGCAGGTCATCAAGACAATCCGCGCACTCCAAACGCTCGATCAGCGCTTCCAGCTGCGGTACGGTTTCCGCAAATGCCACCTTTGGTCCCCTCAACACGGGACGCCAACTCGGCTTCGGCAACGAGCTGCACTTCGTTCAGCTGCGACGCGAGCGTCGGCAAGCCGTTCGAACGGGCAAACGTTTCGAGGTCGGTCAGTACGTCGAGTATCCAATCATGTCCCATGGTGAACCTCTCTCCTGGGTGGTTAATGAAGCGTTAAAACAACTGTAGCATGAGGCCATTTCGGTAAATATTCGCGAGTTTTCACTCCCCAAAAACTGCGAGGGTCCGATTTTCCAAGTGATTGTTTTCCGTAGACCGAGCCTGGAACGAAAGACGCCCGCGAAAGCCGGGAGGCGATTCGCGGGCGTCGGACGTGAGTCGGCCTGTGGTTACTTGCCGGCTTCGAGCGCGTCCTCGAAGGTACGCAGCCCGGTGCGGGGGGCCTGCACCAGCACCGCCATGTTGCCGGGCTTGTGCTCGTTGCGGAGCATCTTCATGTGCGCCGCCGGAATCTCCGCCCAGGGGAAGACCTCGGACATGCACGGATCAAGACGCCGCTCGATCATCAGGCGGTTGGCGCTTGCGGCCTGCTTGAGGTTGGCGAAGTGCGAGCCCTGCAGGCGCTTCTGGTGCATCCACATGTAACGCACGTCGAAGGTGCAGTTGAACCCGCTGGTCCCGGCGCAAATCACGACGATTCCACCCTTTTTCACCACCAGCGTGGAGACCGGGAAGGTCGCTTCACCGGGGTGTTCGAAGACCATGTCGACGTTCACGCCCTTGCCGGTGATGTCCCAGATCGCCTTGCCGAACTTGCGCGCTTCCTTCAGCCAGTCGTTGTATTCGGGCGTGTTGACCGTGGGCAGCTGACCCCAGCAGTTGAAATCCTTGCGGTTGATGACGCCCTTGGCGCCCTGGTCCATGACGAACTGGCGCTTCGATTCGTCGGAGATCACGCCGATGGCGTTGGCGCCGGCCGTGTTGGCCAGCTGGATCGCGTAAGAGCCAAGACCGCCCGAGGCACCCCAGACCAGCACGTTCTGGCCCGGCTTGAGCTCATGCGGGTGGTGGCCGAAGAGCATCCGGTAGGCGGTGGCCAGCGTCAGCGTGTAGCAGGCGGCCTCTTCCCAGGTCAGGTGCTTGGGCCGCGGCATCAGCTGCTGCGCCTGCACGCGGGTGAACTGGGCAAAGGAGCCGTCACCGGTCTCGTAGCCCCAGATCCGCTGCGAGGGCGAGAACATGGGATCGCCGCCGTTGCACTCCTCGTCGTCACCATCGTCTTGATTACAATGGATAACCACCTCATCGCCGACCTTCCAGGTCTTCACCGCAGAGCCGACTTTCCAAACGATCCCGGAGGCATCGGACCCGGCGATGTGGTACTCCTGACCATGCACATCGAAGGGGCTGATCGGCACGCCCTTGCCTGCCCAGACACCGTTGTAGTTGACGCCCGCCGCCATGACGAGAACCAGCACCTCGTGGCTGTCGATCTCCCAGGTGTCGACCACTTCCTGCTGGAAGGACGTGTCCGGATCGCCATGGCGCTCGCGACGGATGTTCCAGCAATACATCTTCTTGGGCACGTAACCCAGGGGCGGCATCTCTCCGAGCTCGTAGAGGTCTTTCTCCGGCGCGTCGTATTGGGCAATGCCCGTCTGCAGATCAAGTGCCATGGCGGCCTCCTGTTTATCAATTTGTTAACCTTTCGCCTCTGCAGCGCAGAATCAAGGTTTGAAGCCCTGAATACGCATGGCCGCGCAACATTGCAACACCTTGGAGTTTGTTTTTGAAATTTTATAACCGAGCGAACGCAGAAAACTCCGTGCGTTTGCAGAAAACCATCAGGTTTCCTTGGCTATCAGCAGATGTGCGATGGAGTTGGCATAAAATTTCGCAATGTCGGTCTTGTCCGGGCCGATCTGGAAAAGGCCTTGGCGTTCGCTCACCACGCCCCGTTCCATCAGCGCACGCAGGCCGGTTTCGACCGCGTAATCGCGGTTGTCCCTTGGCAGGTGAACGTGACTTTCCTCCAGATCTTTCAGGCACTTGGAGAAGGAGACCTCGATCTCGGCGCGGGTCATCGGGGCCTTCAGAAGGATATGACTGACGAGCGGCACAGACAGCACCGGCACGATGGCCGCGATACGCGCCATCAGAGCGGCGCTAAGCGCTTCCGGATTCTCGGAAATTTCCGGATGCCGACGAAGCGAGAGCGGTGCGCCAAAACTCACGGCGGCATATCCGAAGCGGTGGAACCGCCCGGTGATCCGCAGCCAGAGCTGTTTCAGGATCGCAAACGTGACGTGGCTGATCGACGCCCCGAAACGCTCGGACCCGGATTTGTCCTTTGCAATCAGCACCGTATCTTCAAGAACACGGTCGTAGTTCAGCGCCACCGGAACGAAGACGACATCGCGGGCGTCAAGGTCGAGGTCTTCGAGGATATAGCTCAGAAGGCCGAGTTTCGGCGGGCGCAGGGCACCGTCCAGACTGAGACCGCCCTCGGGGAAAATCGCCTGAGTCACACCACCGCTTGTGGCCATCTGGACATAGCGCCGCAAGACCCTGCGGTAGAGTGCATCGCGGGACCGGCGGCGGATAAAATAGGCCCCCATCGCGCGGATCAGGACGGAGAGCGGCCAGACATGCGCCCACTCCCCCACCGCGTAGGACAGGGTTGTGCGGTCGGCGGCGAGATGGGTGACAAGGACATAGTCCATGTTGGAGCGATGATTCATAACGAAAATCACTGTCGCATCGGGATCGACGCCCGCCAGTTTGGCCGCGTCCGCGTGACCGAGGCGGACGCGGTAGAGGGCGTTGGACAGGAAACGTGCCCCGCGCACCCCCCATCCGAAATAGGCGAACGCAGAAAACGACGGTACGATCTCCCGAGCATAGCGCCGGGCGCGCTGGAAGGCGACGTCTTCGCGGACACCGTGCTCTTGCGCGAAATCCACAATGGCTTGTGTCACCTCCGGATCATAACACAACCTCTGGATCAGATCGTAGCGACGGAGCAGTTTGAAGGGCTGGATCGGACGTTGCAGGCGCGTGTTGAGACGGGCCACTGCCCGCTCCATCCGGCGGCGGAAAAACCAGCGGACAGAGGGAAAGAGAAAATGCGAGGCAAATGTCACCGCTGCGAAGAGCAGGATGAGCACGAAGAGCCAGAGCGGGAGCGTCACCGGGTGAGTCATGGTTAACAAGCGTCGCAGGGGTGGCAACGGGGGGCAAGAGGGGCATTCTGTACAAAACTCGGATCGAATCGTACCGAACTCGGGCCGTTTTGGCCGCCTCGCGGTAAATGACGTCGCGTCGGAGGTGTCGTGCCCGGGTTGACGCGCCGAACGCCGGGAGTTTGGTACAAAATGCGCCGAGTTTCGTACAAATTCCCCCTGCCCCGCCTTGTGCCGCAGCGCGGCGACTCCCCAAGATGCTGCAGCTGCGGTATCTTTCGCGGGACGCTGCATCGCGGCGAATTGACAGGGTCATAAAATTTCGTGTACCCATCCCCGAACGCAAGATGATTGCCGTGACGTTTTCCGCCCAACGGAGGCCCCGATGACCGAAACGACCGCTCCCACCCGCGACAAGCCCTGGCTCATTCGTACCTATGCCGGCCATTCGACCGCCGAAAAATCGAATGCGCTCTATCGCGCGAACCTGGCCAAAGGGCAGACCGGCCTTTCCGTGGCGTTCGATCTGCCGACCCAGACCGGATACGACAGCGATCATATCCTGAGCCGGGGCGAGGTTGGCAAAGTCGGCGTGCCGGTCTGCCACCTTGGTGATATGCGGACGCTGTTCCAGGATATTCCGCTGGAGCAGATGAACACCTCGATGACGATCAACGCGACGGCACCCTGGCTGCTGGCGCTTTATATCGCGGTGGCCGAGGAACAGGGCGCAGACGTGGCGCAGTTGCAGGGCACGGTCCAAAACGATCTGATCAAGGAATACCTGTCGCGCGGCACCTATATCTGTCCGCCGAAACCGAGCCTGAAGATGATCGGGGATGTGGCGGAGTATTGCTATCACAATGTGCCGAAATGGAACCCGATGAACGTGTGTTCCTATCATCTGCAGGAGGCCGGCGCGACACCGGAGCAGGAGCTTTCCTTCGCACTGGCCACCGCCATTGCCGTGCTCGACGAATTGAAACCGCGGGTGGCGGAAGAGGATTTCCCGGCGCTTTGCGGCCGCATTTCGTTCTTCGTGAATGCCGGCATCCGGTTTGTTACGGAAATGTGCAAGATGCGGGCGTTTGTCGATCTCTGGGACGAGATTCTGGCGGAGCGCTATGGCGTGGCGGACGCCAAATTCCGACGGTTCCGGTATGGCGTGCAGGTCAATTCGCTCGGATTGACCGAGCAGCAGCCGGAGAACAACGTCTACCGTATCCTGATCGAGATGCTGGCGGTCACGCTGTCCAAGAAGGCACGCGCCCGGGCGGTGCAATTGCCGGCCTGGAACGAGGCGCTTGGCCTGCCGCGACCCTGGGACCAGCAATGGTCGATGCGGATGCAGCAGATCCTGGCCTACGAGACCGACCTGCTGGAATACGATGACCTGTTCGAGAACAACCCGGCAGTGGAAAGAAAGGTTAACGCGCTGAAAGAGGGCGCACGGGCCGAACTGAAGAATATCGAGAGCATGGGCGGCGCGATTGGCGGCATCGACTATATGAAAGGTCGCCTGGTGGAGTCCAATGCCGACCGCCTGAACCGGATCGAGCGCAATGAGACGGTGGTGGTTGGCGTGAACCGCTGGACCGAGGGTGAGGCCTCGCCGCTCGTGGGCGAGGACGGCGGAATCATGGTCGTCGACCCGGCGGTCGAACAGGAGCAGGTGGCACGCCTGAACGCCTGGCGCGCGGAGCGCAACGAAGGCGCCGTGCGCGCGGCGCTGTCCGACCTGAAGGCCGCGGCACAGGAGGGACGCAACGTCATGCCCGCGTCGATCGCCTGCGCCAAGGCGGGTGTGACGACGGGCGAATGGGCCGGCGAGATGCGCAGCGTGCATGGCGAGTACCGGGGTCCGACCGGGGTCAGCAAGGCGGTGTCCAACAAGACCGAAGGCCTTGAGGATATTCGCGAAATGGTCGACGCGGTGTCCAGCCGCCTGGGCAAACGGCTGAAGTTTCTTGTGGGCAAGCCGGGCCTCGACGGGCATTCCAACGGCGCCGAACAGATCGCATTCCGTGCCCGAGACTGCGGCATGGAGATTGATTACGAAGGCATCCGGCTCACGCCCGAACAGATCGTCGAGGCGGCCAAGGACGGCGCCCATGTGATCGGTCTGTCGATCCTGTCCGGAAGCCACATACCGCTCCTAGAGGACGTCATGAAACGCCTGCGGGAAGCGGGCATGACCATTCCTGTTGTGGTTGGCGGAATCATTCCCGACGAAGACGCGAAACGGCTGCTGGCGATGGGCGTGGCCAAGGTGTACACTCCAAAGGATTTCGAATTGAACGCCATCATGCGCGACGTGGTCACCCTCGCCGATCCAAAAGCCGTCGCCGCCGAGTAAATCTCAACTCTGGTAAGAATAGTTAACGAGCCGCTCCCTTAATTGGTGAGCGGCTTTTTGCCGTTTATAGACCATTTTTCTGCTTTTAACCTGTGGTTAACATCCTGACACAAATGTCCTCTTGTGAATGCAGAGAATTTTTTTATTTGTCTCATTACAGAAATGGAGTCCAAACATGACAATCGACTTGGAAAGCCTGTCCCGGGAAGAGTTGCAAACACTGATCAAGGACGCGCAAAAAGCGTTGAAATCGGTGGACGCGCGTCGCCGGGCAGAAGCGAAACGCGCTGCGGAAGATGCGGCGAAGAAATTCGGCTATTCTCTGGACGAGGTTATCGGCGCCGGTGCCAAGGGTTCCAAGGGTGCGCCGAAATACGCCAACCCCGAAGACCCGAGCCAGACCTGGACGGGCCGCGGCCGCAAGCCGAATTGGGTGATCGCCGCCCTGAAGGCCGGCACTTCGCTGGACGAACTGAGCCTCTGATCGGCGCGCGGTCATGACAGTTCATATTGGCGCAAAACCGGGGCAGATTGCCGAGACTGTGCTTCTGCCCGGAGACCCGCTGCGGGCAGAATGGGCCGCACAAACGTTTCTCGACAATCCCGAATGCGTCAACCGCGTGCGGGGCATGTTGGGATATACCGGGACGTACAAAGGCAACCGGGTGACGATCCACGGCTCGGGCATGGGGATGCCGAGCCTTTCGATCTATGTCAACGAGTTGATCCGCGACTACGGTGCCAAGACGCTGATCCGAATTGGATCCTGTGGCGCAATGCAAAAGTCCGTGAACATCCGTGACGTCATTCTGGCAATGACGGCCTCGTCGCTTTCCACGCCGTCGCGCGGTATATTCCGGGAGTTGAATTTTGCGCCCTGCGCGAATTTCGAATTGCTGCGCAATGCCGCGGAGGTTGCAAAGCGGCGTTCCATTCCACATCACGTTGGCGGCATATATTCCTCCGACGTCTTTTATGACGAACGACCGGATCTGAATGACCAGATGGAGCGCCACGGAATACTGGGTGTAGAAATGGAAGCGGCGGAGTTGTATAATCTGGCCGCGCGGTTCGGAGTCCGGGCGCTCGCGGTGCTGACGGTATCGGACCACCTGCTGACCCACGAGGCGCTGCCGTCGGACGAGCGGGAACGGTCGTTCGGCGATATGGTCGAGATCGCTCTCGAGGCGGCCTTCGCCTGACCCCGACCTGCCAACTCCTGCCCTATCGCGAACCGCAGGGCGCCGTGCCGTCCTGCGGTTCATTCGTGCCCGGGTGCGGGGCAAAGCCCCGCCCTACAGGCCGTGGCTGCGGTCGTAACCGCTCCGCTCCGGCGGCCCCCAACCGGCCAGCACAGCCGGATCCGGCGTGAGGATGTCGACCCGCAGAGGATGGCAGACCGCGACGTCGGAACTATGCTCGGCGCTACAATCGCCGCCGGGGCAGGCGCTGAGCGCTCCGAGGAGGTCTATCTCGGCAAACAGCGTGAGGTGGTCGCCCGGGCGTGCCGGGCTTGCCTTCATGAAATACCGGGATGTGTCGCGGGTGAAGCCGGTGCACATGAAGACGTTGAGGACATCATGGACGTGCGGCTCCGCCTCCGCGCACGAAAGCCCCGTGGCGCGCGCAAGGGCGCGGGTGAGGTTCGAGTGGCAACAGTGGTGGTAGTCGTCCCCCTCGCTGAGCAGCCTGTGCGTGTAGGGATCGCACCGGGTGCCGATCACGTCATGCACCGCGCCGCCGTGGGCGTCGATGCCGTACCAGTCGAGACTGTCGGCAACGAGAGTGGCCATCGGGCGCAGGTGCGGCAAGGCGCTCCACAGCCGGTCGCCGGTGGTCACATGGGTGCCGTGCAGCGCCCGTGTCTTGCCGGAGAAGAAGCGCTCGGACAGGTCGTCCGCATGCCACAGGTTGAGATCCCCGACCTGTGACCCTGTCGTACAGGCAATGCGGAAGAACTGCCCCGCGCGGACCCGAAACGCGCAGGCATCGCGGGGCGCGGCTGTGTGGGTTGCGGTGACCTCTGCGGTGGACAAGGCGCGCGTATAGAGGTCGAGGTCTGGTTGCGGCAGTGTTTCGGTCGGATAGCAGATCACCGGCGGGATGGCGCGGCGAGCGGCGGCGTCGGGCGGCGGTTGGGTCATGGCGGTCACCTGGGCTTTCGCTCCTGTATGGCGACTGTCGGAACATCTTGTCCAGAGGCCGCGGCCCCGGCTGGCGTGCCTGCGAGCACTTGGAAATCGAAGAGACCGGGATCCGGTCCACCCCACCGTCCCGGCCCGATCAGCAGGGGACAGTGGGGTTTCTCCTCTTGCGGTCATCGGCTCTCCAGCCTGTACCGCGCACTCATAGAACGCCTGGGATGGTTAAAGCCTCGTGAACAAGCCCCCTTGTTTCTTCTCTTTCCAAATACCTCCGGGGGAGGCTTGCAAAGCCGTGGGGGCAGAGCCCCCGCACGCGCCTGACCGCAGGGCAGGCGCGTTGGTCGACCGGCGCAAGCCGGGCGAAAGACCTTGCCGGCCTGCCCTACCCTTCCCGTTCGTGCCGCCGCCGCCATTCGCGCGCGTAAACCGATTCTTCCGTGTGCTTGCGGTGCTTCGCAGTGGCGCGGGCCTCTGCCTCGGCGGCGGTTTCGGCACGACTCTCGGCGCTCAGCTTCAGAGCGCGGCGTTCGAATGGAATGATCTGCGCGATGGGTGTGCCGGCCGGGAGACTGTACCGGGCGGACTGATCGGTCCAGAGGAAGGGAATATTCACCGGCACATCCAGAGCATCGCAGTCAACTGCGCCCGCGAAGGTCTGGAAGGGCAGCTCAAAATGGTTGATGGGTTGGACGAACAGTGCCGACCAGCCTGGTGGCAGGATCACGCGCCAGGGATTGATGAATTTCATTGGTTGCCGTCCGAGGAACGGAGGTTTGTCGGCACCGATCTGGGCCGGGTGGTGGAGGGCCAGCGGTTCGATCGGGGCCGATGTGTCCCAGCCGAAATTCAACGCGCCGCTGGTCGGGTCGCGTGTGACGGTCAGGTCCACTGGCAGCGGCAGCATCCAGCCCAGCGTCAGGGCGTCGGTTACAGGCAGGCAGGCACGCACGGTGCTGGCGGGCATGTGCGGGCTGAGTGCGCGGGGCATGTCCCGGAACCAATCCGGCAGCGCCTGCCCGGCGGGCACTGGGCGTGGGATCAGGCCATCGAGTTCGGGCGGGCAAAGAAAGGTGATCGACATCATGATCCCGGATTGTCCAACAGGCAGGCCTTTGGCGCGACACCTATCGGCCCGGCTGTTTCCCGTCCGCAGGCGACACAGGTCCAGCGGCTTCCCTCATCTGCACGATACTCACGCCACCGGCAGCGGCGGGTCGCACGGTTGGAGAAGACCGCGACGAGGATGAAGGCAATGATCAGGCCGACAACGATAAGCATTTGCGAATCATAGCAAGTTTCCCTAGGGGAAGCCAAGAAGTCAGAGAAAGGGTCCCCCTCCCTCAATGCATTAGTGCGCACGCGAAAGCCACAACCCAAACAGGAATAGCGTGACACGGGTCACAGGGAACTGATGGTTTCGGGACCCATTTCCTGGTTAACGAAAGTTAAACTTTGACATTTTCAAGGCAATCCGACTTGTTAACACATTATTAAACCTTATCGGCTGGAGTGACCGATGACTCTCTTGAAGACCCTTGCCGCGGCCGCGGTGGTGGCGGTGTCCGCGACATCCGCCTTTGCGCTGGGCGCGTCCGACACGGTCGATTCGACGACATCGTTCGTGGACAATTTCTTCCTGCCGGAAGGCACCTCTTTTCTCACCAACCCCTACTATCGGAACATGACCATGGACTGGGGCTGGACGCATGGCGCTCTGACCGACCCGATCAGTTCTGCGTCGCTCTACGTCAGTGGCTATGACGTGGATTACGTCGACGGTATCAACGGCGAGGTCGACAATATCGAGATCTGGGACGCGACCAACAGCATGTGGGTCCTGCTGGGCGCGATGACCGGCGTGAACGACCAGTTCAGCTTTGCTGAATTCACCATTTCCAGCGATTTCTACGACGAGATCGCAAACGGTCTTCAGGTGCGCGTCGACATTGACGCCACCAATTCCGGAAATTGGTTGCTGACCCTCTCGAAGTCCGTGCTGACCATCAACGGTGCCGATCCGGGCAGCCCGCTGCCGGGCGTGAGTTCCGAAGTACCGCTGCCGGCCGCTGGCTGGCTGATGATTGCGGGGCTCGGTGCCATGGGCGCCCTGCGCCGGCGCAAGCGCGCCTGAGCCTTTGGTTCTCAGACTTGAAAAGGGCCGCGTTGCGCGGCCCTTTTTTCGTGCCGGGCGCTGTTACGCCGCGAGCGGGATGTCCTCGTAGACCGGGGTCTGCACCGGCTCGCGCGGCTCGGGGATGAAGTAGGCCCAGGCCTGATCGAGGGCTTCAAGCGCGGCTTTGGCGGCTTGGAATTGCGGGTTTTGCTGCTGCTCACTCATCGGAGTTGCCTTTCGGATCTGGCTACCCCTCCCTGCCCACTGACATAGACCCGCAAGCCGCCGATGACACGGCCCATGTTCGCATGGTCGGTTTGCCTTCCGTGCAAATGTCGTAAGGTCAACGCCTTGGCAGCTTTTCCTCAAGCAAGACGAGCATGCGGGCGCGGGGATCGGGATCGGTGCCGGGGGTCCAGCCATCGCCGAATGTCTTGCGCATCTCCTCGTCGTTCAACAGCGGAGCGAGGCGGGCCGCGGCGCGGAGAAGCTCTGCGTACCACCAGTAATAGCCGCTCTCCCCGGCGGCGACGCGGTTGATGTAATGCAGCCGGGACGACAAAGCCCCGAGAAGTGCTTCCAACTCCTCGGGGCTCTGGAATTTCAGCGGATCGTCCGGCATCAGACCGCGCGGTCGACCATCATCTGCTTGATCTCCGCGATGGCCTTGGCCGGGTTCAGACCCTTCGGGCAGGTCTTCGCGCAGTTCATGATGGTGTGGCAGCGGTAGAGCTTGAACGGGTCCTCGAGGTTGTCGAGCCGCTCGCCGGTGGCCTCGTCGCGGCTGTCGATGATCCAGCGGTAAGCGTGCAGCAGCGCGGCCGGTCCGAGGTAACGATCGCCGTTCCACCAGTAGGACGGGCAGGAGGTCGAGCACGACGCGCACATGACGCATTCATAGAGCCCGTCGAGCTTCTTGCGGTCCTCGATGGACTGCTTCCACTCCTTCGCGGGGCGGTTCGTCTTCGTCTCCAGCCAAGGCATGATGGAGGCGTGCTGCGCGTAGAAATGGGTGAGGTCGGGAATGAGATCCTTGACCACCGGCATGTGCGGCAGCGGGTAGATCTTGACCACGTCACCTTTGATCTCGTCGAGGCCGTAGATGCAGGCGAGCGTGTTGATGCCGTCGATGTTCATTGCACAGGAGCCGCAGATGCCCTCGCGGCAGGAGCGGCGGAAGGTCAGCGTCGGGTCGATCTCGTTCTTGATCTTGATCAGCGCGTCCAGAACCATCGGCCCGCATTTGTCCATGTCGAGGAAGTAACTGTCGACACGCGGGTTCTCGCCGTCATCGGGCGACCAGCGGTAGATCTGGAACTTGCGGACATTGGTTGCGCCGTCCGGCTTGGGCCAGGTCTTGCCCACCCGGATGGTGGAGTTTTTCGGCAGAGTGAATTGAACCATCTCTCTCTCCTTATCGAAGCAGTGGGGGCAGGCCATTGGCCGCCAGGCAGGTCAGGGTCTCGCGCTTGGAGACGATCTGGGTAACGATCTCGATGCTCGACTCCGTCGGGCCGCCCAGGGTGTCCAGCGCAAGCGACCGGATCTGGTAGGCGTTGGCGCCCGCGATCACGCAGTCAATCGCAGGCTCCACCGGCACGCCGGGGAAGCGGTTTGTCACGACGCGGGTCACGGTCGAGCGGGCGGCCTCGCGGGCGATCTGGTCCTGGGTCTGCGTGTCGCAGGCCGACAGGAGAAGCACGCCGACCAGAAGCGCCACCGTATGTCGGGTCAGTTCCAGCAATAATTCGTGCCTCGGTACAGCTTGGGCGCGCCCGGGTAGCACCCGAAGCTCATGCCGCCCACCCCGCGTGTCACGGCATTCAGGCCGAGATGACGTGCCGCGCAGGCGTTGACTTCATAGGCTTCGTTCGCGGTGCGGGCACCGCCCGCGATGACCCGAACCATCGGCATGTTGTTGCGCCAAGTGGTCTCCATGACGATCTCCTGCCCGCCGTAGGGCACGCCGAACAGGCGATCGTTGCAGGCCACGAGGATTTCGCGCTGCCCCTGTTCGGAGGCCGCCGAGGTGTCGTCCGCCATCGCGGCGGAGGACAGGAACGCGCCGGAGAGGGCAACGGCGGCAGACAGGATCAGGGGCAGGCGCATGTCAGAAGGTCCTCGCTTTGGGCGCGATCCGCTTCAGTTCGATGCCACCCTCGTCCTCCGTGGTCAGAGGATCGGTGATGACGGGGCGATAGCTGAGCTCGACCGCGGTGTCATCGACGCGGGCAATGGTGTGCACGCGCCAGTTTTCATCATCCCGGGTAGTGTAGTCCTCATGCGCGTGGGCGCCACGACTTTCTTTGCGCGCCTCGGCGCCGACGATGGTCGCCAAGGCGTTCGGCATGAGGTTGGTCAGCTCCAGCGTCTCCATGAGGTCGGAGTTCCAGATCAGGCTGCGATCCGTGACCTTGAGGTCGCCCATCTTGCCAGCGATGGCAGTCATGGCCTCGACTCCCTCCGCCATGGTCTTCGCGGTGCGGAAGACGGCGGCGTCGCGCTGCATGGTCTTCTGCATCTCGAGGCGCAGGTCCGCGGTCGGGATCGCGCCCTTGGCATGACGCAGGTGGTCGAAGCGGGCGAAGGCCTTTTCGATCTCGGCTTTCGGGGCCTTCGGCGTGGCGGCCTCTGGATCGACAACCTTGCCGGCGCGGATGGCAGCGGCGCGGCCGAAGACCACGAGGTCGATAAGGCTGTTGGAGCCGAGGCGGTTCGCCCCGTGCACTGAGGCGCAGCCCGCCTCGCCCACCGCCATCAGGCCCGGAACGATGGCGTTCTGGTCTTCGGACGAGGGGTTCAGCACTTCGCCCCAGTAGTTCGTCGGAATGCCACCCATGTTGTAATGCACGGTCGGCAGAACCGGGATCGGCTCCTTGGTGACGTCGACACCAGCGAAGATCTTCGCGCTTTCGGAGATGCCCGGCAGACGCTCCGCCAGCGCCTCGGCGGGCAGGTGCGAGAGGTTCAGGTGAATGTGGTCGCCCTCGGCGCCCACACCCCGCCCTTCGCGGATTTCCATGGTCATGGAACGCGAGACGTAGTCACGGGGGGCGAGGTCCTTGTAGGTCGGCGCATAGCGCTCCATGAAACGCTCGCCTTCGGAGTTGGTCAGGTAACCGCCCTCGCCGCGTGCGCCCTCGGTGATGAGGCAGCCGGAGCCGTAAATGCCGGTCGGGTGGAACTGGACGAATTCCATGTCCTGCAGGGGCAGACCCGCGCGGGCCACCATGCCGCCGCCGTCACCGGTGCAGGTATGCGCGGAGGTAGCGGAGAAGTAGGCGCGGCCATAGCCGCCCGTCGCCAGCACGACCATCTTCGCGTTGAAGACATGCATGGTGCCGTCGTCGAGCTTCCAGCACAGGACGCCCTTGCAGACGCCGTCTTCCATCAGCAGGTCGATGGCGAAATATTCGATGTAGAACTCGGCGTTGTTCTTGAGGCTCTGGCCATAAAGCGTGTGCAGGATGGCATGGCCGGTGCGGTCCGCCGCCGCGCAGGTGCGCTGCACGGGCGGGCCTTCGCCGAATTCGGTGGTGTGGCCGCCGAAGGGACGCTGGTAGATCTTGCCTTCCTCGGTGCGGCTGAAGGGAACGCCGTAGTGCTCCAGTTCGTAGACCGCGGCGGGCGCGGAGCGGGCGAGGTACTCCATCGCGTCGGTGTCGCCGAGCCAGTCGGAGCCCTTCACGGTGTCGTACATGTGCCACTGCCAGCTGTCCGGGCCCATGTTCGACAGGGAGGCGGCAATGCCGCCCTGCGCCGCAACGGTGTGCGAGCGGGTCGGGAATACCTTGGTCACGCAGGCGGTGCGCAGACCCTGCTCGGACATGCCGAGGGTCGCGCGAAGGCCAGCGCCGCCGGCCCCGACCACCACGACGTCATAGTCATGCGTCTCGTATTGGTAAGCTGCTGTCATTTTTCTTTATCCTTGCCGCGTCCGGATCAGAGGGCGAGTTTCACGAGGGCGAAGAGCGCGGAGACGATCAGGGCCCAGGAGAAGGCGGTGACCGCGACCAGCGCCAGCTTGCCCGCTGTGCCGTGCACGTAGTCGATGATCGCCTCCTCGGCTTCTGCCTTGAAGTGCAGGATCGCGACAACGGCGGTCAGCGCGGTGACGATGGCCGGGAACGGGCGGGAGAAGTAGGCGAGCACCTCTTCGTAGGTGCCGCCCATGCCCGCGCCGAAGGTGAAGACGAAGAGGGGAACAAGGACCACGAGGGCCACGGAGGAGATCATCATCTTCCAATGATGCTCGGTGCCCCGACGGCCCGAACCGAGACCTGTTGCGCGCTTGCGATCGGTGAGGAATGCCATGTCGCGGTCTCCTTCTTATACGACGATTGCGGTGAAGAGGGTCAGGACGGTTGCCCCGATGAACATGCCCATGCCCATCTTCTCGGAAATCTCCACCTCGACGAAGTAGCCGAGATCCCAGATCACGTGCCGCAGTCGACCGAGCATGTGATACCAGATTGCCCAGGTCGCAAGCAGCAGGATGATGTCACCGACGAAGCTGCGCAGGATGCCGTCCGCCACGGCGAAGGCGCCTTCGGAAGTCGCGGCGGCGAGCAGCCACCAGACCAGCAGGAAGGCGGTCCCGAGCGAGGCGATTCCGGTGATGCGGACCATGATCGAAGAGATCGAGGTCATTTGCGGACGGTAGTACTGTCCGATCATGAAAGGAGAAAGCGGGCGGTTGCCCCGGTTGACGTCGGCCATGAGAATGATCCCTGCTGAGTTCCCTTGGCCCGCTTGTAATGCATTTGCAGCACAAGTCACGAGGGCTGAGCGCTAACAACCGCGGTTTTTTGGCGCGATTCCGATGTTTTCCGTTAATTTGTGATCACGGCTGAAAATGTGTGATCACAAATCAGGGATACGCACGGGAAATGGGCGCCCCGCGCAGGATGCCTTTGATTCCAAGTCTGATTTATTTACTCGGGAAATCCGAGCCTTTGCAACGCGGACCGGCTCTGCTGGCGCAGAGTGCGGTTGCCCGAGTGCAGATCAGCGTTGATCCGGCGCATCAGAGGCGTGAGTTGCCGGTGCCCGATGAGCGCGCGGATCACCTCCGAGATTTCCTGTTCCGGTATGTCCAGAACGTCGATCGGAGCCAGTGGCAAGGTGTGGTGTGTCATGACAACCCCCGAAGCAGACGATTCCCTTCCCCGCGCGGATGATACCGGCAAGGGGGCGGATATGTGACTCTTTTTAATCCCGGGGGTGCCGATGCCCCCTGTCCCTGCGGTCTGCGGGCTTGGCGATCACTGACGTTCGAGCGAAAGCAGAAGGCGGTCGCCGATCTTTGCCACGTGCCTGTCGATCTCCGCCTCCACGCGCCGCCATTTGTCCCAGGTGAACGGCTGCACGGCGGGCGCTTCCAGCGACTTGAGAAAGGCGATGCGGTAATGGCTGGGCGGATGGGTGTCGGTGAGGGCGAGCTTCTGCTCCAGCCCGCGCGCCCGGGCCGCGGCGCGGGTGTCCGGGTCCAGCGCACGACAGTCGGCGGCGATGCGGTACAGGAAATCGCGCCCGCTCTCGCCGGGCAGCGGCTCGGCCCGCCGCCAGATCGTCGCGACGGCTTCGATCCCGATGAGCGTGTCAAGTTCGGCCAGCATGGCGTCCCGCCCCGCCACCCTCATGGCCAGAGCATCGGCGAGGTACTCGGCGTGCTGCGCGCGAACGTAAGAGAGCCGCAGCAAGGTAAAGCGCAGAAGGTCGATCACGCCTTGCACCGCGCCAGTGATGATGTCGGACATGATGCCGCGACCGACGCGGATTTCTTCGTCCGTGTACCAGTCCCGCGCAATGTCCGGCGCCAACAAGGCATCCCAGTGATCGAGTTGTTCGAGCGCCCGGCCCAGCAGCCCGCTGCGTCGGGGGTCATCATTGACGAGGTGCGCCTGTTCGTGCGCGAGAACGGCGATACGGCCCTCGCGGGGCAGGCTCAGCCACAACGGCAGACCGATATGCAGCACATGCTGGTTGCGGATGGTCGAGACGCCGGCATTCAGAAGGCCGTCGAAGACCACGTAGCGGATCGGCGGCGCGATGAGCCGGTCGCCGACCGCGTCGATCAGCGCGAAGGTTTGCGGCAACTCGTCCGGGCCGAGCGCGTCTTTTGGAATCCGGTGAAGGCGCGGTCCGAGATACACCGCCAGAGCAATCAGCAAGCCCGCGACGATCAGCACAAGCACATGCGGAAAGCCGATCCAGGCCAGGTAGATCCCCGCCACCGCCAGCAGCACGGGGATCAGGAGGATGAGCAGGGAAAGCAGCGTCACAGCCCCGTCGACCCGGGTTTTGCGCTGCCCCGTCACATGGCTTTGAAGCGCGTCGAGGAACACTGTCTCGCCGAGTTTGTGGTGCAGCTTATCGAGGCGCGCTTTGAGCATTACATCGGCATCAAGGCCCAGTAATCGAGGTCAAGCAAGACGTTTCCGTCATATTTCCCGTCTTCGCTCTTGAGCGTGAACGGATCGCCACCTTTCGTCGCCACGAGGCGCAGGCGGATGGCCCCGACACCGGGCGCGGCGGTTTCGGCCTTGTCCAGCACCTCGGACCACGCCTTGACCGTTAGTCCGGCGAAACAGGGATTGGCATGGGCGCCGCTGTTGAGACCAACGATCATCTGGGCGTTTGCAAGCCCGTTGAAGGACAGCGCCCGCGCCATGGAGATGATGTGACCGCCATAAATCAGCCGGCCCTCCGGTCGGAAGGTCAGGTCGAAGTGCACCTTGGCGGTGTTCTGCCAGAGGCGCGTGGCAAGCATGTGCTCGGCCTCCTCGATCGTCACACCGTCGACGTGGTCGATCTTTTCTCCGATGGCATAATCGCTCCAGCGGTGCGGCTCGCCTGCGAGGGTGAAGTCGTAGCCCGAGAAGTCGAGCCCCTCGGGGATAGTCAGATCGCCTACGCTCAGGGTCTTCTTGAGATCCGGCAGGACGGTTTCCGGCGCGGGGGCGGCGGGGTCGTTCTTGCGGACCATGACCCAGCGGACATACTCCATCACCGTTTCATCACGCTGGTTCAGACCGCGTGTGCGGACATAAACCACGCCGGTCTTGCCGTTTGAGTTCTCTTTCAGACCAATGACTTCGGAGACGGATCGCAGGGTATCGCCCGGATAGACGGGCTTCAGCCAGCGGCCTTCGGCATACCCGAGATTGGCCACCGCGTTCAGCGAGACGTCCGGCACCGTCTTGCCGAATATGACGTGAAAGGCGGCAAGATCGTCGATCGGCGAAGCGGGCAGTCCGCAGGATTGCGCGAACTGGTCCGACGAATAGAGCGCGTGGCGCGCCGGATAGAGCGCGTGATAGAGCGCCCGCTCGCCCCCCGAAACCGTGCGCGGCACCGCATGTTCTAGGACCTGGCCGATGCTGTAATCTTCGAAGAAGCGTCCCGGGTTGGTCTTGGCCATCACTGCTCCCCCAACTTGATGTCCGGGGTGTACTCGCCGGGCGCGTCCTTCACCACCGCCTGCCCGCAGCGCATCACGCCGTTGGCAGCGTCGAAGGCGTAGGTGGGATTGCCGTGGAGTTCCCAGCCCTTGTTCAAGGCTGCGGTCACCTTGTGGCAGAAGGCCGAGGTGTCGTCGGCGGAGAGGAAGCGGTAGAGTTTCATCAGGTTATCCGAAGGTTGGGTAGCCGAGCCAGGTGTGGATCATGCCGATCACGCCCAGCAGCACGAGAGAGGCGACAAGGAAGATCGCATCCTTCGCAATGCTGCCTTTGGCGGGGGGTGTCCAGGCGGGCACGGCGCGGTTGATGACGATCATTTCGACGATGGCCCAGAGACCGAGACCGCCGAAGAGGATGAAGGAGGGCGTGTCACCATTCACCAGAAGGTGCGCGATGGCCCAGAGCAGGAAGCCGGTGAGCATCGGGTGCCGCATCCTGTAAAAGAGCGCACCCTTCCGCGGCCCCGGCGAGGTAAAGAAGATGGCGGCGATCATGAGGAGGTTGTTGATCCCGACAGTGGCGGGATGGCGCCCCCAGAAGAAGGCGCCATCGGCCATACGGTAGCCAAAGATCATCATCAGGATCGATACGGCCAGCGCGAGAGCGACCAGACCCTTTCCCTTGTCCCCCATGTTTGCCCGTGCTTCGGGCGCGACACGCTTGAACAGATGCGCGGCCCACCAGAGCGCGACACCGAGGGTCAAAAGCAGCATGGCTGTCTCCTTTGCTGTGCTGCGGCGACCCTGCCCTTATTCCGCAAGCGCCGCAATGGCCTCGGCTTTGGCGAGGGTCTTGCGGGCGGTCTCGACATGCAGGTTCTCGACGATCTTGCCGTCGACAACGGCGACGCCGCCGCCCTGCGCGACGGTCTCCTCATAGGCCGCGATCTGACGCTGAGCGAGGTCGATCTCCGCGTCAGACGGGGCGAAGGCGGTGTTGGCGATGTCGATTTGTGCGGGGTGAATCAGGGTCTTGCCGTCCATACCCATGTCGCGCCCCTGTTCGCATTCGGCCTTGAGACCGTCCTCATCCTTGAAGGCATTGTAGACGCCGTCGACGATGATGACGCCGTGAGCCTTTGCCGCGAGCAGGCACAGGCCGAGGCCCGAGAGCATGGGCAGACGGTCAGCGCGGAAGCGGGAATTCAGTTCCTTGGCAAGGTCGTTGGTTCCCATGACAAAGCCCTTGAGCGCCGGGTGGGCAGCGATCTCGGCGGCAGCGAGCATGCCTTTGGGCGTTTCCATCATCGCCCAGAGCGGCTTGCCCGGGGCGAGCGCGGCGAGGGCATCGAGTTGCGCCGCGGTTTCGACCTTGGGCAGGAGGATGGCGTCGCAGTCCATTGCTGCGGCGGCCTTGGCGTCAGCCTCGCCCCACTCGGTGTCGAGCCCGTTGATGCGGACGATTCGGGTGCGGTTGCCGTAGGACGAAGCCAGGGCGGCGGCCAGCGTGTCCCGTGCGCCGGGCTTTTCCGCAGGCGCGACAGCATCTTCGAGGTCGAAAATGATGGCGTCTACGGGCAACGTGCGGGCCTTCTCCAGCGCGCGATCCTTCGACGCGGGAATATAGAGAACCGAGCGATACGGGCGGGCGGCCATGTCCATGGATGATTTCTCCGAGAAATATTGTTGCGCGAGACAGGGCATTTTTTGGCGGAAAGTTCAAGGTCGAAAATGCCGCGACGCAGAAATGCCCGGATTTTCTCCAGGTTCCGGTGGGAAATGTGTCAGATTGGAAGGACCGTACGCAGCATTAACCTTTTCTTGGAGCCTCGGGCCGAAGCTGGGATCAAGCCGAACAATGGCAGAACCCGGGCGCACGAGGGATCGCCCGACAAACATGAGAGGATCCAATCCAACCCGGGCCGGGGCAAAGCCGCGGCACACCCGGGACACAGCCAAAAGGGCAACGTGATGACGGACAAATTCGTGAAACTGACCATGCTGTCAGCGGGCATCCTGCTGGGTGCGGCAACCATGGTGAAGGCGCAAGGCGCGCAGAACTGTGCACCGCGCGACATGGTGATCTCCCGCCTCGCCGACAAGTACGGCGAAACCCGCCAGTCCATGGGCCTCGGCTCAAACAACAACATGATGGAAGTGTTCGCCTCGCTGGAGACCGGTTCGTGGACGATCACCGTGACGACAGCGCAGGGCGTGACCTGCCTCGTGGCCAGCGGCCAGGCGTTCGAGGAACTGGCCGAGGTGCTGCCGCCGAAGGGCGACGATGCGTGAACCTGCCGGGGAGACGTTCTTGAAGCTAAAACCGCATGGGGGCGCTGCCCCCGACGCTGACGCGACTCCCCGGAGTGTTTGATGCAGGGAAAAACGCGAGACCCGCGTGTCAGGTGAGCGCATCCCAGATCAGTTTCAGGCCGGTTATGGTCAGGGCAACGTAAGTGATCGTGAAGAAGAGACGTTCGGGAACCTTGTGATGCGCCTTGATCCCGAGCCAGGTGCCGAGGATCGCGAATGGTGCAAGGGCAAGGTCCATCAGAAGCGTCTCGTGCGTGAAGATCCCCATCCCGGCGTAGAAACCGGATTTGAACAGGTTGACGGCCCAGAATATCAGGACCGTCGTTGCCTGGTAGGCAGTCTTCTGGAGCCCCTGCCCCAGCAGGTAAACAGCCGCCGCCGGCCCCCCGGCGTGGCTGACGAAACTTGTGAAACCAAGAACGAGACCGGAGAGAAGGCCGGTCTTCGGACCGAATTTTGTGCTGCCGAGGCGAATGAGCCCGTACTTTCGTGCGCCCTGCCAGGCGACGAACAGCACGGCGACAAGCCCGATGATCAGCCGGATCGCGTCCGGATCGGCCCAGGCGTAGAACACCGCGCCGAGGATCGTGCCGGGGATGCCGCCGAGCAGCAGCACCCTGGCCGCAGGCCAGTCCCACTTGCGCCAGTAGGCCGGCAGGCTGCTGACGTCCATGAGCATCAGAAGCGGCAGCATGAGGCCAAGCGCCACGCCCGGATCAAGCACCAGCGCCAGAATCGAAGACGACGCAAAGGCCACGCCGGAGCCGAAACCGCCCTTTGAAATGCCAGCGAAAATCACCGCAGGGATGGTAAAGGCGAAGACGGACAGGCTGAACAGTTCCAACGATGCACCCCCGTAAGCTGTCGAATAATCAGCCATTATCCCGTGCGACGGCAAAGTGATAGCCCTAACAGGGCATCTGCCGCAGTGCAGCGCCCTTGCGCGACGCAGACTTAAGGCTTAGGCAATCTCCAAATTTCACGAAGGACTGGAGAGATATCCATGGCCAGACCCAAAATCGCCCTTATCGGCGCAGGTCAGATCGGCGGCACGCTCGCGCACCTCGCCGCAATGAAGGAACTGGGCGACGTCGTCCTGTTCGACATCGCCGAGGGCACGCCCGAGGGCAAGGCGCTCGACATCGCCGAATCCGGCCCGAGCGAAGGCTTCGACGCCAAGCTCAAGGGCACGCAGGATTACGCCGACATCGCCGGCGCCGACGTCTGCATTGTCACCGCCGGTGTGCCGCGCAAGCCGGGCATGAGCCGCGACGACCTCCTGGGCATCAACCTCAAGGTCATGAAGTCCGTGGGTGAGGGCATCGCCGCCAACGCCCCGGACGCCTTCGTCATCTGCATCACCAACCCGCTCGACGCGATGGTCTGGGCACTGCAGCAGTTCTCCGGTCTGCCGGCGAACAAGGTCTGCGGCATGGCTGGCGTTCTGGACAGCGCACGCTTCCGCCACTTCCTGTCGCTCGAATTCGACGTGTCGATGAAGGACGTCACCGCCTTCGTGCTCGGCGGCCACGGCGACACCATGGTTCCCTCCGTGCGCTACTCGACCGTTGGCGGCATCCCGCTGCCGGACCTGATCGAGATGGGCTGGACCACGCAGGAGAAGATGGACGCGATCGTCCAGCGCACCCGCGACGGCGGCGCCGAGATCGTCGGCCTGCTGAAGACCGGTTCGGCCTTCTACGCCCCCGCGACCTCCGCGATCGAGATGGCCGAGGCCTATCTCAAGGACCAGAAGCGCCTGCTGCCCTGCGCCGCCTATTGCACCGGCGAGATCGGCGTGAAGGACATGTATGTCGGTGTGCCGACCATCATCGGCGCTGGTGGCATCGAGAAGATCGTCAACATCAAGCTCAACAAGGACGAGCAGGAGATGTTCGACAAGTCGGTCGACGCGGTGAAGGGCCTTGTCGAGGCCTGCAAGGCCATCGACAGCTCGCTGGCCTAAGCCTCTCAGATTGTTCCGATGTCAGACCCGGGTGCCGATTGCGCCCGGGTTTTTCCTTGCTCAGGCCGCGAATTGCAGCGCAGCGATCTCGCGGTCCACGGCCTCGGGGGAGAGGTCCGGGCGGGCATCCGGAAACTCGGCACGGAGCGCGGGAAGCACGTTGAGCCGCATCGGCAGGAGTTTCCGGTAGCGCACCATCAGCAGCATCTGCCACGGCGTCAGCGTGCGGGTTGCGTCATGGAGCCAATGCAGGTCCGGGCCACCGTCACCCAGACCGAGAACCGCCTCCACCTGGCGTTTGCGTGCTGGGTTGTAGCCCTGCAACTCTCCTTCGACGATCTTGGCGATGCGGCCTGCCATCTTTGCCTCCCAATGCGCCCGGGTAAAGCCATCGACGTGCAACAAGCCGATGCGCGGAAACCATTGGCGGCGCTTGTTTTTCGGCGTGTACCATTGCTCCAGCGGAGCCGGTTGGTGGATGTCGACGAAGAGATCGCGCCCGGTGCGGAACAACGTCTTGCCAATGGCGTAACCGGAGAAGCCGCGCAGCAGGAAAGGTGCGCCGTCGCCGTAGACGCGCTGTTGCCTTGGCCCATTGGGCGCGTGAAAGGGCTTGCGGAAGTAGCCATCGAGGATGCGGTTCGGCTGCCGCCCGCGCCGTTGCACGAATTCGGCGTTGTGCAGGGAGATGGCCTCGACGTGGTCCGGCTGGCTTGCGATGAAGCGGAGGATCTGCGGGACGCGGATGATGTATTCGTCGCCGTCCACATGGGCGAGCCAGTCGACCCTGGCCCGCCTGTAGGCATGGTTGGCGTTGTAGACCTGGCGATAGCGGCTGTCGAAGGGTCTGTCACGGCCGTGCTCTTCGCGCCAGTATCGGTCATCGCAGACCGTGACGAAGACGCCGGGCTTGCCCGCAACCCAGTGCTGGAACTGCGGAAGGGGGCGGTCCAGGTAGAGGTGGAGCTCCCCTGCCCCGGCGTGCAGGTGATGCGCGGCAAAGGCGAGCAGGGCCTGCGGGGGTTCGAGAACCGTCGAGACGGTGCCCCAGGTCGGCAAGTCAGGCATGGGCCGTCTCACCGATCTGACTGGCCAGCACAGGGGTGCGTGCGATCAACGCGGCGTCGAAGGCCGCCGGGCTGAGGTCCGGCAGCTCTGGCAGCAGCGGCGCAATGGCCGGGCGCGGATCGAAGGGAACTTCGTGCAGGAGACCGAAGGCGCGCAGGCGTTGGAGGCGGCTGTCATCGAAGACGCGGAGTTCATCGTGGAGTTGGATGAGCCCGCAGGGTTCGTCCACCATCGCCGTCATCAGCGCAATCTGTTCCTTGCGGTGGTCGGCAACGCCCATGACATCCGGGTCGGTGTCGCGGTAGCGGACCAGCTTCGACAGCCAATGCAGCGGCGTCAGCCCGTCGAAGTGCAAAAGTCGCGTGGAAGTGCTGCGGTACCGGTCGACGCGATGCCGAGTATCCCCTTGATAAGACCAGTGAATGCCCAGGCGATGCCCCGCCCCGGGGCGGACGCCGCATTTGCCCGCCGAATGGCCGAGGACACCGTGCAGCAGGACCGCGAGATGGTCGCCAAAGATTTTGGCGTCGTGTGTCCCACCGTCGGCACAGCGGTTCAGGCCCTTCGTCGAGGTGCGGAAGAGACCGTCGAAGATGGTCTCGCGCGGTGCGCCGATGCGGTAGAGGCGTTCTGCGACAGGCAGGTGCAGCTCGACGTTCAACTCCGAGACGACAGCGAGTTCCTCGCCGAGCGACCGCTCCTGCCAGAGGAATTCGTCGGCGTCGATGTGAAAGAGCCAGTCCGCCTCGGTCCGGGCCAGCGCATGGTTCGCGTTCAGCGCCTGACGCCGGTTGATCGACTCCGGGCGCTTGCGGCGGAGGGCGACGTCCCGCCAGTGCCCGGGATTGCAGCAGGTGACCCGAGCACCCGGCACATCCCTGAGCAGAACGGCCACCGGATCGTCCGGATCATCGAGATAGACGTGCACCTCCGCCGCGCCCGTGGCGAGGTGCCAGGCGACATTGGCGAGAACCAGCGCGGGCGGCTCGCATACGGTCATCACGATGGCCCAGCTCTGCACGCCCGCACCCCGGTTTCGCTAACAGCCGAAAGCCTAGCGGCAAGGCGAATCCCTGCCAAGCGCTAACAGGAAATCAACTTGTGATCACACCCTGCAAACGTGTGATCACAAATGTCGAAAAAGCGGGGTATTTTCCGCTCCGCAGCAATTTTTTGTTTAACCCGGCCCTGTAAGCGAGCCTATACCGTCACCAAATCGTAGCAAAGCGGGGACAGACGACCCATGAACATCCACGAATATCAAGCCAAGGCGCTTCTGCGCTCATACGGCGCTCCGGTCTCGGACGGCCGCGTTGTGCTGAAGGCCGAAGACGCCAAGCGCGCCGCCGGTGAACTCGATGGCCCGCTCTGGGTGGTCAAGGCACAGATTCACGCCGGTGGCCGTGGCAAAGGCTCCTTCAAGGAAGCCGAAGCCGGCGAGAAGGGTGGCGTGCGTCTGGCCAAGTCGGTCGAAGAGGCCGCCGAGCAAGCCAAGAAGATGCTCGGCAAGACGCTGGTGACGCATCAGACCGGCCCGGCAGGCAAGCAGGTCAACCGCATCTACATCGAAGACGGCTCGGACATCGAGCGTGAGCTGTATCTCGCGCTGCTGGTGGATCGCCAGACCTCGCGCGTCTCCTTCGTCTGCTCCACCGAGGGCGGCATGGACATCGAGGAAGTGGCGGCGAAGACGCCTGAGAAGATCCTCTCCTTCTCCGTCGATCCGGCCACCGGCTACCAGCCGTTCCACGGCCGCCGCATCGCCTTCTCGCTCGGCCTCGAAGGCACGGCGGTGAAGCAATGCGTGAAGCTGATGGGCATCCTCTACAAGGCCTTCATGGAGAAGGACATGGAGATGCTGGAGATCAACCCGCTGATCGTCATGCCCGGCAACGAGCTCAAGGTGCTGGACGCCAAGCTCGGCTTCGACGGCAACGCCATGTACCGCCAGCCGGACGTCGCGGAACTGCGCGACGAGACGGAAGAGGATGCGAAGGAACTTCAGGCGTCGAAGTATGACCTGAACTACATCGCGCTCGACGGTGAGATCGGCTGCATGGTGAACGGCGCGGGCCTCGCCATGGCGACGATGGACATCATCAAGCTCTACGGCGCGGAGCCGGCGAACTTCCTCGACGTGGGCGGCGGCGCGACCAAGGAGAAGGTGACCGAAGCCTTCAAGATCATCACCTCCGATCCGAACGTCAAAGGCATCCTCGTCAACATCTTCGGCGGCATCATGCGCTGCGACGTCATCGCCGAAGGCGTGATCGCGGCTGTGAAGGAAGTCGGCCTGCAGGTTCCGCTGGTTGTGCGTCTCGAAGGCACCAACGTCGAGAAGGGCAAGGAGATCATCGCGACCTCCGGTCTCAACGTGATCGCCGCGGACGACCTCAAGGACGGCGCGCAGAAGATCGTTAAGGCGGTCAAGGGGTAAGCCTGGTGTTGCGGATCTCCTTAATAGCGGCGCTCGGCTTCATTCCGGGCAACGCCTCTTCCCAAGAGGTGCTGCCGCAGGCAATCAAGGGGTATCAAGCTGTATGCCTGAAAGCGGCGCCAGATTTTTCTGGCTACGCGAAACTCGCCAAGCAAAATGGGTTTCGCAAAAACGATGGTTCATTCTACTTGAAGGATGCCGCGGCGCGTGTCGATGTCTTCCCGACGGAACAGGGGTGCGCTTGCGTGACAACACTTGTCGCACCAAACCCGAATGCAACCGCAACGGCCGTTCTGGAAGCAACAGTAAGAAGCTCCGCGAAGGTACAGGATCATCCCAACAAACAAATTGCTGCAGTTCTGACGTGGCCAAACGGCACAAACGCCCTGCAGCTTGAGAGTGACACGCGCGGAAGCGTCCCTTTGGTTCGAGCCACATTGCTGAGCCAAACCGCATGCCCGCGAAAGTGAAATCAGGATAGGAGCCTAAAAATGGCAGTCCTCGTAGACGAAAACACCAAAGTCATCTGTCAGGGGATCACGGGATCCCAGGGCACCTTCCACTCCGAGCAGGCGATTGCCTACGGCACGAAGATGGTTGGCGGCGTGACGCCCGGCAAGGGCGGCACCACCCACCTCGATCTGCCGGTCTTCAACTCGGTGCATGAGGCCAAGCACGTCACCGAGGCGAATGCCTCCGTGATCTACGTCCCGCCGCCCTTTGCCGCCGACTCGATCCTCGAGGCGATCGACGCGGAGATGGAGCTGATCGTCTGCATCACCGAGGGCATCCCGGTACTCGACATGATGCGCGTGAAGCGGGCGCTGGAGACCTCCAAGTCCCGCCTGATCGGCCCGAACTGCCCCGGTGTCATCACCCCGGACGCCTGCAAGATCGGCATCATGCCCGGCCACATCCACAAGCGCGGCTCCGTCGGCGTCGTGTCCCGTTCGGGCACACTGACTTACGAGGCGGTGAAGCAGACCACGGACATGGGCCTCGGCCAGTCCTCCGCAGTCGGCATCGGCGGCGACCCAATCAAGGGCACCGAGCATATCGACGTGCTCGAGATGTTCCTCGCCGACCCGGAGACCACTTCGATCATCATGATCGGTGAAATCGGTGGCTCCGCCGAAGAGGAAGCGGCGCAGTTCCTCGCCGACGAGAAGAAGAAGGGCCGCTGGAAGCCGACCGCCGGTTTCATCGCGGGCCGCACCGCCCCTCCGGGACGCCGCATGGGCCACGCCGGTGCCATCGTCGCCGGTGGCAAGGGCGGCGCAGAGGACAAGATCGAAGCGATGAAGTCCGCCGGAATCGTCGTTGCCGACAGCCCCGCCACGCTGGGCGAGGCCGTCATGGAAGCGATCAACAAGGGGTGATTGGTGCCGGGCATCCGCCCGTCATACATCCCTGACACGAATGAGGAAGGCCGGGTTTTCGAACCCGGCCCTCCGCGCAGAGAAGGAAGCTCCGCGACAGGCGGCCACGGGCCGGCCGCCTTTCCCGAAGCTTCAACCAAGACCAAGGCCGATCCGTGATGCGCAACCCCGAGGTGTTCCAATGAACGACCAGAGCCCCAACGACCTCTTCCACGCTTCCAGCTTCATGCAGGGGCACAACGCGGAATATCTCGAACAGATGTACGCGCGTTATGCGAATGACCCGAATGCCGTGGACGCGGCCTGGCAGGAGTTCTTTGCCCAGCTCGGCGACGACGGCATGGACGTCAAGAAAGAGGCCTCCGGCCCGTCCTGGGCGCGCGCCGACTGGCCGCCTGCCCCGGCGGATGACATCACCGGCGCCCTGACCGGCGAATGGCCGATGCCGGCGGTGCCCGCCGAAGCCCGGGGCGCGGGCAAGAAGATCAAGGAGGCCGCCGAAGCCAAGGGCGTGACCGTCTCCGACGACGCGATCCAACGGGCGGTGCTGGACAGCATCCGGGCGCTGATGATCATCCGCGCCTACCGCATCCGCGGCCACCTCGCCGCTGATCTGGACCCGCTGGGCATGCGCGACAACTCCAGCCACCCGGAGCTCGATCCGAAGTCCTACGGCTTCACCGAGGCCGACATGGACCGCCCGATCTTCATCGACAACGTGCTCGGTCTGCAGATCGCCTCGCTGCGCGAGATCCTGTCGATCGTGAAGCGGACCTACTGCGGCACCTTTGCGCTGCAATACATGCACATCTCCGACCCGGAACAAAGTGCGTGGCTCAAGGAGCGCATCGAGGGCTTCGGCAAGGAAATCGCCTTCACCCGCGAGGGGCGCAAGGCGATCCTGAACAAGATGGTCGAGGCCGAGGGCTTCGAGAAGTTCCTGCACGTCAAGTACATGGGCACCAAGCGGTTCGGTCTCGACGGCGGCGAAAGCCTGATCCCGGCGATGGAGCAGATCATCAAGCGCGGCGGCAACCTCGGCGTCAAGGAGATCGTCATCGGGATGCCGCACCGCGGCCGCCTGTCGGTCCTGGCGAACGTGATGCAGAAGCCCTACAAGGCGATCTTCAACGAATTCCAGGGCGGCAGCTTCAAGCCCGAGGACGTCGACGGCTCCGGCGACGTGAAGTATCACCTCGGTGCTTCCTCGGACCGCGAGTTCGACGGCAACACGGTGCACCTGTCGCTGACGGCCAACCCCTCGCACCTCGAGGCGGTGAACCCGGTGGTTCTTGGAAAGGTCCGCGCCAAGCAGGACCAGATGCACGACTCCGAGCGCAAGAAGGTCATGCCGATCCTGCTGCACGGCGATGCCGCCTTTGCCGGACAGGGCGTCGTGGCGGAGTGCTTCGCGCTCTCCGGCCTGCGTGGTCACCGCACCGGCGGCACCATCCACATCGTGGTGAACAACCAGATCGGCTTCACCACTGCGCCGCACTTCTCGCGCTCCTCGCCCTACCCCACCGACAACGCTCTGGTGGTCGAGGCGCCGATCTTCCACGTCAACGGCGATGACCCGGAGGCCGTGGTGCACGCCGCCAAGGTGGCCACCGAGTTCCGCCAGAAATTCGGCAAGGACGTGGTCATCGACATGTTCTGCTACCGCCGGTTCGGTCACAACGAGGGCGACGAGCCCATGTTCACCAACCCGATCATGTACACCAAGATCAAGAAGCAGAAGACCACGCTGACGCTCTACACCGAGCGGCTGGTAAAGGACGGGCTGATCCCGGAAGGCGAGATCGAGGACATGAAGGCCGCCTTCCAGGCGCATCTGAACGAGGAGTTCGAGGCCGGGAAGACCTACAAGCCGAACAAGGCGGACTGGCTCGACGGCCGCTGGTCACATCTCGACAAGCAGAAGCAGGGCAAGTACCAGCGCGGCAAGACCTCCATCAAACCCGAGACGATGCAGGAGATCGGCACCGCGCTGACCCGCGTGCCGGACGGCTTCCCGCTGCACAAGACCGTCGGCCGGCTGGTGGAGACCCGCGCGGCGATGTTCGAAAGCGGCAAGGGGTTCGACTGGGCGACCGCCGAGGCGCTGGCCTTCGGCTCGCTGCAGACCGAAGGTTATCCCGTGCGCCTCGCCGGGCAGGACAGCACCCGTGGCACCTTCTCCCAGCGGCACTCCGGCTTCATCAACCAGGAAACGGAAGAGCGCTACTACCCGCTCAACCACATCCGGGAGGGGCAGGCAAATTACGAAGTGATCGACTCGGCGCTGTCGGAATACGCGGTGCTCGGCTTCGAGTACGGCTATTCGCTGGCGGAGCCCAACGCGCTGACGCTCTGGGAAGCGCAGTTCGGTGACTTCGCAAACGGCGCGCAGATCATGTTCGACCAGTTCATCTCTTCGGGCGAGTCGAAGTGGCTGCGCATGTCGGGCCTCGTCTGCTTGCTGCCGCACGGCTTCGAGGGTCAGGGGCCGGAGCACTCTTCCGCCCGCCTCGAACGCTTCCTGCAGATGTGCGGCCAGGACAACTGGATCGTGGCCAACTGCTCGACCCCGGCGAACTACTTCCACATCCTGCGCCGCCAGCTGCACCGCTCCTACCGCAAGCCGCTGGTGCTGATGACGCCGAAATCGCTGCTGCGTCACAAGCTCTGCATCTCCGAGGCCGAGGATTTCCTGCCCGGTTCCTCCTTCCACCGCGTCCTCTGGGACGATGCGGAGAAGGGCAACTCGGATACGAAGCTCAAGCCGGACACCGAGATCAAGCGCGTGGTCATGTGTTCGGGCAAGGTCTACTTCGACCTGCTGGAAGAGCGCGACGCCCGAGGCATCGACGATGTCTACATCCTGCGTTTCGAGCAGTTCTACCCCTTCCCGGCCATGTCCGCCGTCAAGGAGCTGGAGCGGTTCAAGAACGCCGAGATGATCTGGTGCCAGGAAGAGCCGAAGAACCAAGGTGCCTGGACCTTCATCGAGCCGAACCTCGAATGGGTGCTCGGCCGCATCGACGCGGCGCACAAGCGTCCGCGTTACGTCGGCCGCGCCACATCCGCCTCCCCGGCAACCGGCCTCGCCTCGAACCACAAGGCCCAGCAAGAAGCGCTCGTGAACGAAGCGCTGACCATCGAATAACGCCCGCAGCGAAAAGGCTGGGCCAGAAGAAGGAAATGAGACAATGACCGAAGTGCGCGTCCCCACGCTCGGGGAATCGGTGTCCGAGGCAACCGTGGCAACCTGGTTCAAGAAGCCGGGTGATGCTGTCGCCGTGGACGAGATGCTCTGTGAGCTGGAAACCGACAAGGTGACGGTGGAGGTGCCCTCTCCCGTCGCCGGCACGCTGGCCGACATCGTCGCCGGTGAGGGTGAGACCGTGGGCGTGGACGCCCTGCTCGCCAACATCTCGGAAGGCGCCGCCGCCGGCCCGGAAGAGACCAAGCCACGGGCCGAGGGGTCGCAGAAGGAAGAAGTCGGCCTCAAACCCGCGAACGGCGGCGAGGCGGTGGACGTCATGGTCCCGACGTTGGGCGAGAGCGTGACCGAAGCGACCGTTTCGACCTGGTTCAAGAAGGTTGGCGACAGCGTCACCCAGGACGAAATGCTGTGCGAGCTGGAAACCGACAAGGTCAGCGTCGAGGTTCCGGCGCCCGCCTCCGGCACCCTGACCGAGATCGTCGCCGGGGAAGGCGCGACGGTGCAGGCCAATGGCAAGCTGGCGGTGATTTCCGCCGGAGAGGGTGCCGCCGCGCCGAAGGCCGAAGCCAAGGCCGACACCCAGTACAGCACGCCGCCCGCGGGCAACGCCGGTCCGAAGGCCGACATCAAGGACGGCCCCGCCGCCGAAAAGGCCATGGCCGAGGCCAACATCAGCCGCGATCAGGTGACCGGCACCGGCCGCGATGGCCGCGCCACGAAGGCCGACGTCGCCGCCGCCGTGGCTGCCGCGAAGTCCGCTCCGGCCGCTTCGGCTCCTGCCTCCGCGCCGCGCGCCCCGGTTCCCGCCGATGACGCCGCCCGCGAGGAGCGCGTCAAGATGACCCGCCTGCGCCAGACCATCGCGCGCCGTCTGAAGGACGCGCAGAACACCGCCGCGATCCTGACCACCTACAACGAGGTGGACATGACGGAGACCATGGCCCTGCGCAACGAATACAAGGACCTCTTCGAGAAGAAGCACGGCGTGCGCCTCGGCTTCATGTCCTTCTTCACGAAGGCCTGCTGCCACGCGCTGAAAGAGGTGCCCGAAGTCAACGCGGAGATTGACGGCACGGACATCGTCTACAAGAACTTCGTGCACATGGGTATTGCCGCGGGCACGCCGCAGGGTCTCGTGGTGCCGGTGATCCGCGACGCTGACCAGATGTCCTTTGCGGAGATCGAGAAGGCGATTGCCGAAAAGGGCAAACGCGCCCGCGACGGCAAGCTCTCCATGGCGGAAATGCAGGGCGGCACCTTCACCATCTCGAACGGCGGCGTCTACGGCTCGCTGATGTCCTCGCCGATCCTCAACCCCCCGCAGTCCGGCATCCTCGGCATGCACAAGATCCAGGACCGCCCGATGGTCATCAGCGGCGAGATCAAGATCCGCCCGATGATGTATCTCGCGCTGTCCTACGATCACCGCATCGTCGACGGCAAAGGCGCGGTGACGTTCCTTGTTCGTGTCAAGGAAGCGCTGGAAGACCCGCGCCGGTTGTTGATGGATTTGTAATCGACCATCGCCGGGCGGACCCGTTCCGCCCGGCTTTCCCTTCGGAGAAGGCTTCATGCCGCGCCGCACCCGAGACCAGCTTCTTGCCGAATTCCACCGGCTCTACGACTGTTTCGAGGCCGCCATCGAGGCATTTCAGGGACTTGGCACCATGTGGGAGCGTGAGCTTCTTGCCGATCACGTCGCGACGCGCGACCGGATGCTGTCCTGGATCGCGGAGGGAAATTCCACTCCTTCGCAGATCGCGGCGGGGGTCCACTCCGCACTCGCGGACATGCGGCTGGGTTTGAAGGACATGACGTGCAACCGACCGGGCCAGGCGGCGTTGTTCCATCATCGCTACGAGGCGATCCGGGGCAAACCGTTCAACGACGACACCGCCGGGCACCCCAGACCGGAGACCACGCCATGACCCTGCAACTTCTCACCCGCCACGACACATTCGACGCTTCCGCCTTCGACAGCGAGGCGGAGAACCGCGCCAATGCGGGCCTCTCCCTGCTGCAACGCTGGACCGAGGGCAGCGCCAGTTGGCAGCTTTACGAAGTCGCCGACGAGGCAAGGGCGAAGGCCTGGCTCGACAAGTCCGCCGCCCTCGGCCACGCCCCCGCCGCCGCGCATTTCCTGAGGACCGCATGACCTACGAGCTTGCCGCGCTGGCCGCCACGGCCCTCATCCATCTCGTCGCTGTCCTCTGGTCGCAGAGGTCGCTCGAGCGTGACATCGGCCATGCGGGCAACGTCGGCACCCGAGAAGGACTGGAGGAGCGTCTCTCCGAGGAGACGCTCCGCCTGCGCCGCGCTCTCGGCAATCATGTCGAGAACACCGGCCTCTTCGTCACCGCCGTGGTCCTCGTCTCCTTCACGGAGACGAACAGCTGGATCACCGCGCTGGCCGCCTGGACCTTCGTCCTGGCGCGCGCCCTCTACTTGCCCGCCTACCGCTTCGGCTGGGTGCCCTTGCGCAGCTACATCTTCATCCTCGGCTTCCTCGCCTGCTTCGTCATGATCATCGCGAGCCTGCTGTCATGACCCCCGAACTCACCGCCCTCACTCTCGCAGCCCTCCTGCAGGTGGTGCATTTCCTGATCTACTCGGTCACGGCGCAGATGCAGGTCGGCACGGGCTACGCCCTCTCCCCGCGCGACACGCCCCGCACGCTCACCGGCGTCGCGGGCCGGGCGCAGCGGGCGATGAACAACCATTTCGAGGGCCTCATACTCTTCGCCATCGCCGCGCTGGTCATCACCTACGCCGACAAGGCGACCCATTCGACCGGCGCCGTCGCCGTGGTCTATCTCATCGCCCGCGTGCTCTATCTGCCCGCCTACCTCTTCGGGCTGAGCCCCTGGCGCAGCTACATCTGGATCGTCGGCTTCCTCGCCACGGTCTACCTGCTCATCCGGGCTCTGACATGACCGCCCGATTTCTTTGTGCTTCAAATATCCCGGGAGTGAATGGGCCGAAGGCCCAGAGAGGGCGGAGCCCTCTTCCCGCCTCAAGGAAAGGACATCAAAATGGCATCTTATGACGTGATCATCATCGGCGGCGGCCCCGGCGGCTATGTCTGCGCCATCCGCTGCGCCCAGCTCGGCCTCAAGACCGCCTGCGTCGAAGGCCGCGAGACTCTCGGCGGCACCTGCCTGAACGTCGGCTGCATCCCGTCGAAGGCCCTGCTGCATGCGTCCCACCAACTGCACGAGGCCGAGCACAACTTCGAGAAAATGGGCCTGAGCGCAGGGAAGGTGAAGGTCGACTGGAAACAGATGCTCGCCTACAAGGATGACGTCATCGGCCAGAACACCAAGGGCATCGAATTCCTGTTCAAGAAGAACAAGGTCGACTGGCTCAAGGGCTGGGGCTCCATTCCCGAGGCCGGCAAGGTCAAGGTCGGTGACGAGATCCACGAGGCCAAGGCCATCGTGATCGCGTCCGGCTCCGAGCCCTCGCCGGTGCCCGGCGCGGACGTGACCGTCGACGAGAAGGTCGTCGTGACCTCCACCGGCGCGCTGGCGCTGCCGAAGGTTCCGAAGCGCATGGTCGTCATTGGTGCCGGTGTGATCGGTCTCGAAATGGGCAGCGTTTACGCCCGCCTTGGCGCGGAGGTCGAGGTGATCGAATTCCTCGACGCCATCACCCCCGGCATGGACAGCGAGGTCCAGAAGACGTTCCAGCGCATCCTGTCCAAGCAGGGCCTGAAATTCACCATGGGCGCGGCGGTGCAAAAGGTCGAAACCAAGGGCGGCAAGGCCACCGTCACCTACAAGCTCCGCAAGGATGACAGCGAGCACACGACCGAAGCGGACGTGGTGCTCTGCGCCACCGGCCGCCGTCCGTACACCGATGGTCTCGGCCTCGAAGGCGTGGGCGTCGAGCTGACCGAGCGCGGACAGGTCAAGACGGACGACCATTGGCAGACCACCGCCAAGGGCATCTACGCCATCGGCGACGCCATCGAAGGCCCGATGCTGGCGCACAAGGCCGAAGACGAGGGCATGGCCGTCGCCGAGGTCATCGCGGGCAAGCACGGCCACGTGAATTACGGCGTGATCCCGGGCGTGATCTACACCGCGCCGGAAGTGGCGTCCGTCGGCAAGACCGAGGACCAGCTCAAGAAGGACGGCGTCGCCTACAAGGTCGGCAAGTTCTCCTTCATGGGCAACGGCCGCGCCAAGGCCGTCTTCCAGGGTGAAGGCTTCGTGAAACTGCTCGCGGACAAGGAAACGGACCGCGTCCTCGGCTGCCACATCATCGGCCCGGGCGCGGGCGACTTGATCCACGAGATCTGCGTCGGCATGGAATTCGGGGCCTCGGCCGAGGACATCGCGCTGACTTGCCATGCGCACCCGACCTTCTCGGAAGCGGTGCGCGAGGCGGCCCTCGCCTGCGGCGACGGCGCGATCCACGCCTGATCCATAGGGTTATCCACAAGATAATACACCGGGAGACACCAGTCTCCCGGTTTTTTCTTGCCGGTGCACCGCCGCGAATTAACCTTATCCGTGCAACAGTTTCGCCCGATGTCCCTGCCAGGACAACAACGGGCAAGAAGTGGTGAGTCGGTATCATGAAGGACCTGGGGGTCATGGGGGCCATAGGCGTGGCGATTTGCGTCTGCGCCGGGGCGGTGCAAGCCGCGCCGATCCAGACGCAGCATAGCCGTGTCCTCGTCGGCGAAAGTGGCGTGCCTGGCGCAGACGGCGCACCGATGCTGCTCTGCGCGGAGACCGATATGCTCAGCGTGTTTTCCTGGCCCCTGCGTGAGACAGTGACCGGCCACACGCTGGCAGTCCAAAGCTGCGAAGCGCAGGACGTGCTGCCGCTGACCGCGGCGGATTATGCCCGGCTCGATGCGGACGGACTGCTGCCCGCGCCGCCAGTGAACGCAAACGCCACGGAAAACCTGAAGCCGGGTCCGGAAACCAAAGGGGCGCTTGCGCTCGTCGCGGCGCTGCTTGCACTGGCGGCCTTCGCCCATGGCCGGGGCCGCAACAGGGCCACACGGAGACTGCGCGCAAGGGCCTGACCGGTCAGCACACTCTCTACGCCCAGCCAGATTTTCTCGTGGATGTGCGCGGTGCAGCTGATCGGCTCGTGCTGCCCGCGCCGTTTTGGCAATGTCGGCGCAAACGAACGCCTGGTCGAGGCAATACGGGCCTGCCGCTCTTCCAGCGTGCCTCTGCGTACAGGTTGGAGAGATCAGCCCGTTCCTCTTCGCTAGGGCGCGTGAGATGCGGGGAGAACGCACCGGTTCGGAGATCGGCACCACGCCTGTCATGCGAAGCCGGCGTGAACCCCAGCTGCGCGCCCTCTCCATCGGCGCTATGGTTCAGCTCGCTGTGCGCGAAGCGCCCTTCCGCGACGGCACGGGTCTACGCGGCGCCATGCCCTCCCCTGTGGGGAGGGTTGGGTGGGGTTGCGACGGTTGTGAGGGTGCGACGGTCAAGCGGGATACCTCCGCCGCGCCGAAGTCACCAGAGTTTCGGCTGCGCCCGTTCCACGTAGGTGCGGTCATATTCCGCGCCGCCTTCGCGCCCGTCCGTCAGTTCCGCCATGATCTGGCCAACCGTCGGCACCGCATCCTTGTCGTCGCGGGTCCAGAGGCGCGATCGGATCAGCGCCTTGGCGCATTGGCTGTAGACCTCGTCGACCGTGATCACCATCACCGTTGCCGGTAGGCGGGTCTTCTTGCGGAAGCTCTCACGCAGTTCCGCATCGTCGGTCAACACGGCACGGCCGTTGACCCGGATCGTGGTGGTGCTCCCCGGCACGAGGAACAGCAGCGCGATCCGCGGGTCGCGGATGATGTCACGCAGCGCATCCAGCCGGTTGTTGCCCCACCAGTCGGGCATCAGAATGGTCTTTTCATTCGTCACCCGCACCACCGGACCATCATCGCCGCGCGGGGTTCCATGGACACCCTCCGGGCCGACCGTGGAGAGGACGCAGAACACGCTGCCCTCGATCCACGCGCGATAGGACGGCGTGAGGTGATCCGCCACCTTGGTCAGCGACAACGGCACGGGCTCGCCGTAGAGCGCGTGCAGATCGTCAAGCGTTTGCAGTACCCGCATCGAATCCGGCCTCCTTCATCAGCGCATTGGACGCGTGTTCCACCTCTTGTTCAAGTCGGGTGACGAATTCCGCCTGGGGGACGCCCGGCGGGATCATCGGCAGGAATTCGACCACCGCCAGACCCGGCTTGCGATAGATTCCCGTGCGCGGCCAGAACACGCCGACATTGGTGGCGGCGGGCACGCAGGGCTGCTGCAATTGCTTGTACAGCACGGCGGCACCCACCTTGTAGGGGATGTGCTTTCCCGGGGCGACGCGGGTGCCTTGCGGGTAGATGATCAACTGCCCCGGCTCGGCGGTGCCCTTTTCCACGTCGCGCATCATGCGGGTGATGGCCTGCGCCCGTTTGCCCCGGTTCACCGGCACGCAGCCGATGCGCCAGGCGTAAAGGCCGATGAACGGTGTCCACAGAAGCTCGCGCTTCATGATGAACTTGGCGGCGGGGACCGCGCCAAAGATCAGGATGATGTCGAAGAAGGACTGGTGCTTGGCGGCGATGACCACCTCGCCGGTGGGGATCTCGCCCCGGATCTCGCTCCTGAGACCGACCAGCCAGGACGCGCTCCAGCGCACCCATTTGGCGTAGAGCCGGCAGGCAAGACGCGCCGCCCGGCGCGAGAACACCGCGAAGGGAAAGAACAGGATGCCGAGGACGGCCATGGCGAGATACATCTGGAAAAGAAATATCCAGGAACGGACCCATTGCAGCATCAGTCGAGCCTTTCCAGTACGCGGCGGGCGGCATAGCCGGTGGCCAGGAACGCCACCAGCGCCGCCAATGGGGGCACGAGGACCGGATAGACCCAGTGCAGCCCCTGGAAGCGCAGCCCGGTGAGGAACGCCCCCGCATCGCCCGCGCCGGGCATGAAGAGGATCGCGATCAGCCCGAGCAACGCCCCCGCCCCGGCGCCGATCAGCGTGCGCAGGGTGAAGCGGCGGACGAAGGCGCTGGCGATATAGGCGTCTGTCGCGCCGACGAGGCGCAGCACCGCGATGACCCGGGCGTTGGCAGAGAGCGCGGCATTGGCGGCGAGGATCACCATGGCCCCCGTCGCCGCGCCGATCAGCAGGATCGAGGTCCATCCAAGCAACCGCAGCCGCGCCGCGGCGGCGATCAGGGGGCGGCGCCAGCGGGTGTGCTCGTCGAGAACGGCGCCGGGAACCTCGGCCTGCAGGCGCAACCGCAGGCCCTCGCTGTCGTAACCGCTCCCGTCTTCCTGCACCTCGATCAGTTGCGGCACCGGCAGGCTTTCGATCGGCAGGTCCGGGCCGAACCAAGGCTCCAGCAGGGCCTTCTGCTCGTCGGCGCTCAGCGCCCGGGCGGAGGCGACGCCGGGGGTCTGTTCCAGCACCTTGAGCGCAGCGGCGGTCTGTTCCGCCATCTGCCCGGCGGGCGCGGAGATCCGCAGCGTCGCGGAGCGGGCCAGTTCGGTATCCCAGGTCGACGCGAGCCGGCCGGAGGCCAGCGACAGCGCCAGCGCAAACACCGTCAGGAAGGCCATGGCCCCGCTGGTGAACACCGTCAGCCAGACGGTGAACCCGGCGGGCGGCACAACTCGGTCGGCGCCCGCGTCGCGGGTCAGCACCGCGCGCATCATCTGCATCCAGCCGTTCACAGGTCCGCCCCCGCCGAGAGGATGCTGCGGTCGGAGATGCGCAGCACCCGCGCCTGCACCTGCGCCTTGGCGGCGCGGATCAGGGCAAGGTCATGGGTGGCGATCATCACCGTCTTGCCCATCTTGTTCAGCTCGACCAGCAGCCGCAGCAGCCGTTGCGACATCTCCCAATCGACGTTGCCTGTCGGCTCGTCGGCGAGGATGATGTCCGGCGAGAGGATCAGGGCGCGGGCAAGCGCCGCCCGCTGCCGCTCACCGCCGGAAAGCTCCGGCGGCAGTGCATCGGCGCGTCCGGTCAGGCCAACCCAGGTCAACAACTCGTGCAGGTTGTCCATCTCGTCCTGCACCGCATGGCCGGAGACGCTCAGCGGCAGGGCGATATTCTCGATCACCGGAAGGTGATCGAGAAACTGGCAGTCCTGGTGCACCACTCCGATCCGTCGCCGTGCCATCGCCACCGCGTCACGGTCGAACCCTGCAAGGTCCTCGCCGAACAGCCGCAGCGATCCGGAGGTGGGGCGCAACGCGCCGTAGCACAGCTTGAGGAAGGTCGTCTTGCCAGCGCCGGAGGGGCCTGTCAGGAAGTGGAAGGACCCGGGAGGCAGGCTCAGGCTGATGTCCGTCAGCAGCGCCTCGCCGCTGTAGGCATAGGCCACGTTTTCAAGCTCGATCACGCCGGTCTGCCCCGCACCCTTTTGTCGTGGTTGCCCCTATTTGCTACAGGTTGGAGCCGGTTTCAATGTACCGCGGTTAAGGATTGGACATTTCCCCTGTAGCCGGGCAACTTATGCAGAAGAATCCGTGCCTCGAAGAACAGAAGGACAGGACGTGAGCAGAATTCGGCTGATCTGCCCCAATTGCGGCGCCCAATACGAGGTGCCCGCAGAGGTGATCCCCGACACCGGGCGCGACGTGCAATGCTCCAATTGCGCGCATACCTGGTTCCAGGCGCACCCCGACCATGACACCGCCCTTGCCGAGGAACAGGGTGCCGCGCCGGAGCCCGAAACCTGGGAGCCGGAGGAAGACGAGGACGAGGGCGACCGCGCCCTGGTGCAGCCCGCCGCACGGGACGAGGCTGGCCACGACGACGAGGACGAGGACGACTGGGAACCGGAGGCTGCGCCGGAGCCGCGTCGCCGCGAGCTTGACCCGCAGGTTGCCGAGGTGCTCCGCGAGGAGGCAGAGCGGGAGCGCCGCCGTCGTCAGGCCGAGGCCGAGACTTTCGAGATGCAACAGGATCTCGGACTGGAAGAGCCGAGCGAGGACGCCCCCGCGCGGCGTGCCCGAGAAGCCCGTGCCCGCATGGCACACATCCGGGGCGAGGACCTGAAGGCGGAGACGCCCGCCGAGGCCGCGCCCGAGGAGCACCCGGAGCAATCGCCGCGCCGCAGACGCAGCCGCCCGACCGAGGAAGGCGCGGGCCGCGCGGCCGCCGCGGCCTCCGCCGCCGTGGCGGAATCCCGGCGTGAGCTGTTGCCGGACGTGGAAGAGATCAACCAGACGCTCCGGGCCAGTTCCGAACCGCGCAGCCGGGTCACCGATGCCGACGAGGGCCGCGTGACCGTGAGCGACAGCAAGCCGGTCAGATCCGGCGGCGGCTTTGCCCGGGGGTTCTTTTTCATCGTGCTGCTCTTCGCGGTCCTGGTCGCGGTCTACGTCTCCGCGCCGCAGATCAAGTCCGCCATTCCGCAGGTGGCGCCGATGGTGGACGGTTACGTCGCCTGGGTCGACGGGCTTCGGATCTGGCTCGACCGGGAGGTGACCAGTCTGATGACGTCGCTGGACGGCATGAGTTCCGAAGCCATGCCGGAACCGGACCAGACCACGGCTCCCGCCAGCGAGTAACCCCGGCGGGCCGCACCCAAGCCAGTTTGGACAGGCCCGCGCGGATTGTGATACTGTGCCCGCAGGCGTCGTCAGAACGCCGGTTAAAGCGCCCCGCCTTGAACTTGAGACGCCGCTACCCTTCCATGCCTTCGGCATTCTCGGGACATCGGCGCCACTGGATGATTCAAGTCAAAAGCGGGACGCTGCAGAGCAGGAGTGCACGGCATGATCGGACGAGCCCTGGCCCTTGCGGGCGGTTTGAGCGGCGCTGCCACCTTTTCGCAGTTTCCGGAATATTCGCAGCAGTACATGCAGCGCCTCGGCGGCGCGGTCGATGAGTTGTCACGGCAGATCACCCGCTACGAACGCGACGCCGCGACAGTCGGGCTGGACCTCGACGGGCTGATCGAGCAGCTGGGCGCGGAGGGCGACCTCAGCGCCATGCAGGCGGCGAACATCCGGGCAGACATCGCCCGGCACGACACGCTTCAGGCGGACCTGGCGGCGCTGGAAGGGGCCGGACCGTTCATGCGGGCGAAACTGGCCACGCATCTGGGGGACCGGGACATCGCACGCCGGGCACTGGAGACCTACAAGCCCGCCGCGCCGATCACCTTCGAGGGCGCTGTCTTTGCCGGAAGCGGATTCCTTGGCGGATGGCTCGGGATCACGGCGCTGCTCGCCTTCCTCGTCGGCGGGCTGTCGAGCCTGAAGCGCCTTGTCGCCCCGCGCCGCCGGGCATGATCATTCCGTGGAGATCAGCACCGCCTCCACCCGCCGGTTCGCCTCCCGCCCCTCCGAGGTGAGGTTGCTCGCCACGGGGGACAGGTAGCCGACCCCTTCCGCGCCGATCTGGCTCTCCGGGATGCCATGACGCTGGCGCAGGTAAGTCACCGCGGAGGCCGCCCGTTTGCGCGACAGCGCCTGATTGCCCGCGAGAGATCCAATCGCATCGGTATGCCCGACGAACAGCACGGTGCGGGCCGGATTGGCTTTGAGATACGCCGCGATGGTGTCGAGCGAAGGCACCGTGCCGTCCCCGAGGGAAGAGGAGCCGGTCTGAAACACCATGTCGTGCAGGATCGCGTGTCCTGCAGTTTCGAGCCGCGTGACCACGTCTCCTGTTTCGGCGGTCCCGGGGCTCTGCGATACCGCCGGCCTCACCGGCGCGCCGTTCGCCCGGGTCTGCCCGCCGGTTCCGGCGCGGATGATCTGGAGGTAAGCCGATGTCGCATCGCGGCTGGCGATCAGCGACACCGCCCCGCCCGTCTCGCTCACCGCAGACACCGCGATGTAATCCGTCAGGTCCACGAACATCTGCGGTGCCGGCAGGACCAGCGTGTCGAACCGGAAGTCGAAGCCGCCGCAGGCGCGGGCGAGACAGTCGAGCACGATCTCGTACCCCGCCCCGGTCAGCTGGTCCCGCAAGGGCGCGATCAGTTGCAGGGGCGTCAGGCCGCTACCCTCGATGCGCCAGCTTTGCGCTGTCACCGCGCCCTCGATCCGCCGCGTCGGCAGGCCACCATCCGCGGTCCAGGGCGCGATCGGCAGGTCATAGGCCCCCGCCTCCTGGGTGACCTCCCGCGTCAGGCTGGCCCCGGCGGGCAGGGACAGGTCCTGCGCCTGCGCCGCGCCCGCCAGCAGGCAGACAGCCAGATCAGCGAGCCGCCGCGTGATAGTCATCGTTCGGTCGCATGTCCGTCGCGCTGGCCACCCGGTTTGTCATGTTGAAGAACCCCGCCACGTTGGCGATGTCCCAGATGTCGCGGTCCGTGAAGCCGACATCGCGCAGCCCCTGCCGGTCCGCCTCCACGATCTCGGCGCTCGCCTTCGTCATCTTCTCCGCAAAGGCCAGCATCGCGGTCTGCCGCGCATCCAGATCCGCCACGCGCCAGTTCATCACCATCATCTCGCCGAGCTTCGGATCGCCCGACAGCTGCCGCACCGCCGCGCCATGCGCCGTGAGGCAATAGAAGCACTTGTTGACCGAGGAGACGACCACCGCGATCATCTCGCGCTCCAGCTTCGTCAGCCCGGAGGGGGCCAGCATCAGATCGTTGTAGAGCGCGGTGAAGCAATTCAGCTTGTCGATGTCGAAGGCATAGGCCTTGAGCACGTTCGGCACCATGCCGAGCTTGTCCTGGCAGACGTCGAAATACTTCTGCGTCTCCGGCGGCAAGGGATCGACCATCGGCAGGTCGAGCGCGGTGGGGTTTGTCACGGTGTCTTTTGCCATCTCAGGCCTCCTCCCTCTGCGGCAGCATTCGGTAGTGGTACTCTCCCACGATCTCCATACCGAGGGAAGCATAGAGGGCATTGCCGCCCACGTTGCCCTTGGTCACGAGGATCGCCAGCCATTCCGCCCCGTTCGCCACCGCCCAGAAGGCCGCGGCGCGCATCATCCAGCCGCCGAGCCCCTTCTTGCGCTGATGCGGCAGGATTTCCAGCGCGTGCAACATGCAGATGCCATCATGGATTGCGCAGAAGGCCGTGCCACCTGGGCTGTCCGACACGCGGCCGAAAATGCCGGTCTTCGGAACGCTCACCCGCTCCATGATCGCCTGCCGGGCCTCGCCGATGCCGCCGACCTCCCAGATCTCGCGCATGATGGCGAGCGGCTCCCAGATGGTGAAGGCGCAGACGCGCGGCAAGGGACGGTCCGTCAGATCGCGGGCGCGAACCAGTCGGATCACGGTGGCATCGACCGCCGTATAGCCCATTTCGGCCAACGTTTCGTCCAGCTTCCCGTCCTCGGGCCTCAGGGTAAAGAGCGGGGTCTGCCCCATCAGTTGCATCGCCTTCTCGGCGGCGGAGATGTCGTCCTCCTGCCAGTCACCAAACGCAGAGGCCGCCGAGACCCGCTTGCCCCCGCCCCGCCCCTCTCGCAGCAGCCAGGGACCGGCCTTCACCGTCGCGGCGGCGGGCCAAGTGGCGTTGATCGTTGCAAAAAGCCGATCGTCAGTAGGGCGATTGTCCATCATGCCCCGTTTATGGCGTGGGGTTGGGGCGCTGTCCATCGGTTGAATGCGCTGCCCCCGTCACGCCGGAAACAACCCCGCAAGCTCTGCCATCGCCCGCTCCACCCTGCCGCCGTCGCTGCCGCGGATCACGACATTTGCGCCATAGACGCCATCGCGCTGGAACGGGTACGAACCCATGGACAAATCCGGATAGCGCTGCGCCAGGGCTGCCAGCGGTTCGGCGATCTCTCCCTCGCCCCGCATGATCCGCAAGCTCTGGCTCAGGAGCGGGGCGCCGCCGGTGAGATGTGGCAGGATACTGGCCACCATGGCCTGGAACACCGCCGGGACCCCGGCCATGACATGCACGTTCTCCATGGTGAAGCCGGGCGCGATGCTCACCGGGTTGTCGATCAGCGTCGCCCCATCCGGAATCCGCGCCATCCGTTGGCGAGCGGCGTTGAACTCCACCCCCTGCCGTTCGTAATGCGCAGCCAGCAGAGCGCGGGCATCGTCCCGCACGTCGATATGCACCCCAAAGGCCTCGGCCACGCAATCGGCGGTGATGTCGTCATGGGTCGGACCGATCCCGCCGCTCGTCACCACCACGTCGAAACCCTTGCGCAGAGCGTTCAGCGCCGCAACGATGGCCGGGCGGTCGTCAGAGACCACACGCACCTCCCTGAGATCGACGCCATGCTTGGTGAACTCCTGCGCGAGATAATGCATGTTCGCATCGCGCGTGCGCCCGGAGAGGATTTCATCCCCGATGACGAGCATGGCGGCGGTGGGGTTGGGCATGGCGGTCTCCTTGCGCGGTGTCGCCCCACGGTATAGCCCCTCTTCATGCGCTTTCAATCCGAACTGATCCCCGCCACGCTGCTGCGTCGTTACAAACGCTTCCTGGCCGATTGCCTGCTGGCGGATGGAACGGAGATCACCGCCCATGTCGCCAATCCCGGCTCCATGCTGGGACTGAAGGACGAAGGGCTGAAGATCTGGCTGGAGCCGAATGACGATCCCCGCAAGAAACTGAAATACGCCTGGCGGCTGGTGGACCACGGCGGCGGCCACTTCACCGGCGTCGACACGGGCGTGCCGAACCGCATGCTGAAGGCTGCCCTGATGGCGGGCGAAGTCCCGGGACTGGACGGCTATGATCTCGTTCGCCCGGAAGTGAAATACGGTGAAAACTCCCGCATCGACTTCCTGCTGACCGGCGCGGGCCGACCTGACGCTTATGTCGAGGTCAAATCCGTCACCCTCTCCCGCAAGCCCGGCCTTGCCGAGTTCCCCGACAGCGTCACGGCACGCGGCACCAAACACCTGCACGAACTGGCCACCATGGCGCAGACCGGCCACCGTGCCGTCATGCTCTACCTCGTTCAGCGTACCGACTGCGCCGAAGTCACCCTCGCCTCGGACATCGACCCGGCCTACACCGAAGCCTGCACAAAAGCCCGTGCCACCGGCGTCGAAATCCTCTGCTTCAACTGCGGCATAAGCCCCGAAGGTGTCACCTTGGGCAAACCGCTCCCCTTCATCGCGTAGGAAAAGGGCCGCCGCTGATGCGCCGACCCCTTGTTCTTCTTGGTCTCAATACCCCTGGGGGAGGCTCGAAGGGCCGTGGGGGCAAAGCCCCCGCATGCGCCGCAGGCGCATTCCGGCGACAGATCAGACCTTGAGATTCGGAATGATCTGCTTCTTGCGGCTCATGATGCCCGGCAGGACGACGGTATCGCCGGACACGCTCGCACCAAAGCTCTTCTCCGCCACGGTCTTCACCAGGTCGTTCGGCACGAGCAGCGTGGCTTCTTCCTTGATGATGTCGACGACGAACAGCAGGACCTCGTCGCAGCCGTCCTCGGCGCAGACGGTCTTGAAGCTCTCCATCAGGCTGGCCTTGCGGTCCAGCGGGATCGACGGCGCGGTCGTCTCGAGCACGGAGACGCGGAACTTGGTGCCACCGACCTCGTATTCCTTGGAGTCCATGCGGATCAGCTCCGCGTCGGAGAAGGCGGAGACGTCCGACTTCGCCGCAAACAGCTCGGCAGCATAATCCGGGATCGACACACCGAGATCGGCCGCGAGTTTCTCGGCCACGGCCTTGTCATGCGCCGTGGTGGTCGGCGAGCGGAATTCCAGCGTGTCGGAGAGGATGCAGGACAGCGCAGCCCCCTTCATCGCTTCCGGCATCTTCGCCGCATCGTCGCCCATCAGGTCGAGCATGATCGTCGCGGTGCAGGCCAGCGGGCGCACGGTGATGTCGATCGGACCCTTGGTCTCGAGACCGCCGACCAGCTTGTGGTGGTCGATGATCGCGCGGATGTCGGCGCTGTTGATCGAGGCCGGCAGTTCGGCGGGGTTGTTGGTGTCGACGATGACCACCGGCGCGCCCTCGGCCACGTCGGAGATGATCTCCGGCTTGTCGAGGTTCCAGCGGGTCAGCACGAAGGCCGCTTCGGTGTTCGGCTCACCGAGAAGCACGGGCTTGGCGGCCTCGCCCTTGATTTCATTGAGATACCAGGCCCAGATGATCGGGCTGCCGGTGCTGTCGGTGTCGGGGCTCTTGTGGCCGAAAACCTGCGTGGTCATGGGAATCCTCATGTCAAAGGTCGTGTTTTGACGCCCCTTTACCTTTGCAAGCGCAGAATGTCACCCCGCCTTGCGCAGGGTGCGACCACGCGTGACGGTAAGGATGATTTTAGACTAAAATCATTCTCACCCCCTGCGCCGCCGCAAAGCCGCGATGCCGCCAAGTCCGGCCAGCAGCAGCCCGCCCGCAGCGGGCAGCGGCACCTGCGACGGCGTGTAGTCGTAGGTCAGGACCGCCGACCAGATGCCGTCATTGAAGCCACTGAACACCGGCGCATCATACGCCGTGTCGATCATGGTGCTCAGACGGCTCCCGGAGGTGAGCGTGCTGGACAGGCTGAATTGTCCGGTCAGCATGTTGGAGGCCGCGTATGCCGTGTCCCAGGCGGCTGCCGAGTAGGTCCGCGTCCCGGTTCTGTGAAAATCGAGCGTGTCGCTCTGCGGGCAGGTCGGCGGCGAAAACGTGCTGGCGTTGCAGGACACGGAAACCGTCTGGGTGTTGGCGATGATGGTGAAGCCATCGAACCCGGTCGTCAGCGAGGCAAACGAGGTGCCGGACGCCCCGGTTCCCGCGTCGTCGAGCATCCAGGTCATCGCGTAATCCACATGGACGGTGATCCGTGCGAAGTTCAGCGCCCCTAGGCCGCTGTCGAACGCGTCCAGGGCAAGGGGAAACAGGCCTGAGGTGCTGCTAGTTCCTGACCCGGGCGTGACATCCACGACGGTCCGGGTCAGATTGAGAGAATAGTCGAACGTCACGGTCTCGGACTGTGCGGCGGAGGCTGTGACAAGCAGAACGGGTATCATGAAAGACAGACGTGTCATGTTTTTTCCTGCAATCGGTGCGGACGGGAGGCCGGTTTGGCATCCCACGACACGCCTTGAAAATATGCCGGCGCTCCGCAAGAGAATGGCAGGATCGTAAAACACACGCCCACCCGCGATCAAGCGCGCATCGCACTGACCATCACGGCGGCCAGTCAGGCGTTCAGACCCTTATCGTGGCAATGGCGTGCGGCCCTTGTTGTAATCCGACCAATCCTCGATTTCCGGGTAATACCGCTTGCGCCACGCCCGCACCTTCGGGTTCATCACCCGGCGCCAGAGGGGGGGAACCATCGCGCTCAGCCCCATCAGCGGATAGCCGAAGGGCAATTGCGGGGCCTCCTGTTCGGAGTAGGTCTGGAGCAGCGGGAACCGCCGGTCCGGCTTGTAGTGATGGTCCGAATGGCGCTGTAGGTTGATCATCAGCCAGTTGGTCGCCCGGTGCGCCGCGTTCCACGAGTGGCGCGGCAGGACGTGCTCGTACTTGCCATCGCCAAGGTGCTTGCGTGTCAGCCCGTAATGTTCGACGTAATTCACGACTTCCAGCTGCCAGATCGCCACCCCTGCCTGCACCACGAAGAGCCCGAGACCAACCCATCCGCCAAGGGAAAACGCCAGCGCCAGCATGGCCAGCTGCAAGCCCCAGTACCGCCAGAAAGGATTGCTTCGATCGCGCCACGAGCGCCCCCTGCGCGCCAGCATGTCTTTCTCCGCCTGAAAGGACGACAGCAAACTCTCCCGAAGCACCCGCGGATAGAAGCGATGGAACCCCTCGTTGTACCGCGCCGTGACCGCATCGCGCGGCGTGCCGACATACCGGTGATGCACCAGCAGATGCTCGGAGCGGAAATGCGAATACAGGACCATCGCCATGAGGATGTCGCCGAGCCAGCGCTCCCGCGCGGTCTTCTGATGCATCAGCTCGTGGGCATAGACGATCCCCACGGTCCCGGACATCACCCCGACGCCGAAGAAAATCCCGAGCCGCTCCAAGCCTCCGAGGTGCGCGGCCCCGCTGACATAGGTGATCAGACCGAACAGCGTCACCATCTGCACCGGCACCCAGACCTGCGTCAGGGCTTTGTACCAGCCGAGATGCTCCTCCCCGGTCTGCGGATCGGCATTCTCCTTGTTCAGCCCGACCAGCACGTCGATGGCCGAGAACAGGTACCAGGTGCACAGAGGGGTCAGCACGATCCACCATCCGCCCAGGAGCGCCCCGGTCCAGAGCAGCGGAACCAGGGTGAACGACAGGAAGAACGGCAGGGCCGAGGTGAACCGGCCAAGGGTGTCTGCGGGGATCATGGATCTGCTCCGGTTTTGCTCCGGATCATACCGACAAAATGCATCCACAAGAAGAGGCCGCGCCGCCGCAGAAGGCACCTTTGCGGACCAAACGGCGTGCCGCGTGCGGAGAAACGCGCCACGTCCCGGCTTTCTTCTCTTCAACAATACTCACCGTACCACACCGGCCGCCCGCGACTGGGCCGAAGGGTCAGCTTCGCCCCTTCCACGGCACCAGCGCCTTCTCCGCCAGCCGCATCAGAACGTCGATGCTGAAGCCGATGACGCCGATGAGGATGATCCCGAGCAGGACGATGTCGGTGTTCTGAAACTTGGAGGCGACCATGATCATCATGCCCGCGCCTTCCTCGGCCGCCACCAGCTCGGCGGCCACCACGGTCCCCCAGCACACGCCCATGGCAACCCGCGCCCCGGTGAATATCTCCGGCAGCGAGTTGGGCACGATGACGTGCCGCATGATCTGTGCCTTGCTTGCGCCCAGCGAATAGGCCGCGTGGACCTTGGTGATGTTCACGCCCGAAACGCCGGCCCGTGCCGCGATGGCCATGATCCAGAGCGCGGCCAGGAACAGCAGGATGACCTTGCCTTCTTCCCCGATACCCGCCCAGAGGATGACCAGCGGGATCAGCGCCAGCGGCGGCACCGGGCGCATGAACTCGACGATGGGGTCGAACCAGCCGCGGAACCAGTCCGACAGCCCCATGGCATAGCCGAGCGGGATGCCGACCAGCGCCCCCAGCAGGAAACCTTCGAGTACCCGCAGCAGCGACCAGCCGAGATGCGCCCAGAGCGGGGTGCCCCGGAACCCTTCGTTCCAGAGTTGGAAGAAGCGTGAGACCACTGTCTCCGGTGCCGGCAGCCAGATCGGCTCCATCTGCCAGCCCTTTGCCGGCTCGACATTGAGCGATCCTTTCTGGCTCATGCTCACCTGGCCGAAGTCCGTCTTGACGGTTTCGCCCGGCGCGATGGGGGTGCCATTGACGGCAACCACCCTGTGCCCCTGATCGCGGCCCAGCTCATCGTTGTTGTCCACCCGGACCAGCCCGGAGCGCCAGGCCCCGACCGTGTCGCTGTCGTTCTTCGCCCACCCCTCGCCCGGCGCCACCTCCGGCGCAGTGACCTCCGTGCCGACCTCGAAGACCCGCACGGTCACCGTTGCGTCGTCCGGCTCCACGCCATCCGCGGTGGCGGTGTAGGTGAAAACGGCGTCGCCGAGGAACGGCCCCGGCGCGTGCAGGAAAGACGGGATCAGTTTCGAACCCGTGAATGCGCCCCAGAGCAGGAATATGACCAGGATCGACACCACCGAGGCGATACGGTTCGGTCGCACCGCGCTTTCGTCGCCGAAGGTGACGGTCTTGAGCGACGTATAATCGTGCAGGCTCCGCTGCACGGCCACCTTCACGATGAAAAAGGCGGCGACGAAGATCAGGACATAGAGGCCGAGGACGATCATGCGGTCTCCTCCGCGCGTCCCATGATTTCCTCTTCCATGTCCCAGATCATGCCGAGAATCTCCTCGCGCCTCGTGGCGAACTCCGGGTGTTTCTTCACCTGCCGCAGGTCGGCATTCACACCGAGATCGGCGAAGGGAAGCCGGTACTCGCGATGGATGCGACCCGGGCGCGGGGCCATGACGATCAACCGCTCGCCAAGGAGCAGAGCCTCCTCCACCGAATGGGTGATGAGGATGATCGTCTTGCCGGTCTCCTTCCAGAGCTTCAGCACGAGGCTTTGCATCTTCTCCCGGGTCAGCGCGTCCAGTGCGCCCAAAGGCTCGTCCATCAGGATCACGTCCGGATCATTGGCGAGGCAACGGGCCAGCGCCACGCGCTGCTGCATGCCACCGGAGAGCTCATAGACGGCCTTTTCCTTGAAATCTCGCAGACCGACGACCTCGAGCAGGTGATCGACCGTCCCTGACCACTCGCGCTCGGACTTGCCCGCCATGCGCGGTCCGAAGCTGACATTGGCGCGCACGTCCATCCACTCGAACAGGGCCCCCTGCTGGAACACCATGCCGCGCTCCGCGTCCGGGCCTTTGACCGGGTGGCCGTTCAGGGTAATCCTGCCCGAGGTCGGGGCGAGGAAGCCGGCGACGATGTTGAGAAGCGTGGTCTTGCCGCAGCCGGACGGGCCGAGCACGCTGACAAGCTCGCCCTGTGCAATGTCGAGCGAGACATCCTTGAGTGCCTGCACCGACGAGCCGTTCGGCAAGTCGAATCGCATGGACAGCGATTGGATGGAAAGGCCTGTTTCGGTCAAGGCGTACCCCCTGAAAGTCCGGGCAAGACCGCGACAAGGGCGGTCAAGAGCCGTCGACGGCTTTCGCAGATTCCGTCCACGGAATTTGCGCGGCCCCCGAAAGGGAGCCGCGCGGCCGTCTCACATCCCGGACGCCGCTTGCAGCGGACCGGTGTTCACGTGATCGGCATAGCTGTCCAGGGCCGAGCCGATCGAGCCGGCGTTGACGAACACGTCCGCCACGCCCTTCATGAACTCCTGCGCGCCGCCGCCGAGCCACTTGGCCGACAACTGGTCTTCCACAGTCGGGAAGACGAAGGTCGAGATGGTCGCCATGGTGGCCTCCTCGTCCATGCCCGCGTCTTTGGCGATCACCGGCAGCATCTCCGCACGGTTTGCCTCATCCGCCCACATGGCGTTGGCTTTCGCCGTGACCGCGAGGAACTTCGCCACCGTATCGCTGTTGTTCGCAACCCAGCCCGCCGGGCCGGAGGTCACGTCGAACACGAGGATGCCCAGCTCTTCCTTCTCCGCCCCGGTCAGCAGCACGTTGCCGTGCTCCTTCATCCGGCGAAGCGAGCCGCCCCAGCCGCAGGCCATGTCCACCGAGCCCTGCGCAATCGCCGCCGCGCCATCGGGCGGCGCCATGTCGACGATCTCCATCGACGCGAGATCGACCCCGAAATGGTTCATCTGCTTGAGGAACCCGTAGTGCGCGGCGGTGCCGAGCGGCACGGCAACCTTCTTGCCCGCCAGTTCCCCGGCGCTGTCCTTGTCGATCTCCAGCGCCTCGCGCACGACGCAGTTGTCGTTGTCCGAGTAACTCACCGCCACGTCGAGGATCTGGAGGTCCTGCCCGGCGCTGGTTGCGACAACGAAGGGCGGCACGCCCTGCGACACGCTCAGCTGCACGTCGCCCGAGGCCATCGCCGCGCTCATCGCGGTGCCGGTGTCGAAGCTGACCCAGTTGACCGGCATGCCGAGCGCCTCGTCATACATGCCCTCGACCTTGGCGTATTCGAAGGGCATCGGCCATTCGAGGAAATAGCCCACGGTGATGCCGCCATGGCTCTCGGCCAGCGCCGCCTGTGCGCCGGTCAGAAGCGCGATCCCGGCCACGGCGGTCTTCAAGGATGTCTTGAAAGTCATTGTCTTGTCTTCCCCTGTTGCGCTCCGGACAAACCCGGCGCGAGGTTCATTCCGGCCATCCGAGGACAGCCCCCTGATCCGGCGCCTTGAAAGCGCTCTGGCCTGATCCGACCGGAAAACAGGCAACCGATCAACGATTTTTCAAAGGCTTGGCATTCGCCCATGGACAGCGGCAGCGCCCCCAACCTGCGCGAGGGTCCTCCAACGATCTGAAAACCCAGAAAAAATGCATCCATTCCTTCACCACCACACTCAAAGGCCCTGGTATCTGGCCATACACGCGCACCCTCTCTGGCCCTATCGGCTGCCCGCTTTTCTGGCTGATGTGCCGGCAAAACCCGCTATCTTGCGGGCAATCCAAATTCCCGCGCCACGAAGGAGATGATTTCATGGACGGCACGCTTTCCCAGAACGACCTGAGCCACATCGTCGAGGCCGACAAGGCCCACGTCTGGCACCATCTCGTCCAGCACAAGGCCTTCGAGACCAAGGACCCGAACATCATCATCGAAGGCAAGGACATGCGCGTCTGGAATCAGGCGGGCAAGGAACATCTCGATGCGGTCTCCGGCGGCGTCTGGACGGTGAACGTCGGCTACGGCCGCGAGTCGATCGCCAAAGCTGTCTATGACCAGTTGATGAAGCTGAATTATTTCGCAGGCGCCGCGGGCTCCGTTCCCGGCGCGCTGTTCGCCGAGAAGCTGATCGAGAAGATGCCGGGCATGAGCCGCGTCTACTATTGCAACTCCGGTTCGGAGGCCAACGAGAAGGCCTTCAAGATGGTCCGCCAGATCGCCCACAAACGCTACGGCGGCAGGAAGCACAAGATCCTCTACCGCGACCGCGACTACCACGGCACCACCATCGGCTGCCTGTCGGCGGGCGGTCAGGACGAGCGCAACGCGCAGTACGGGCCGTTTGCACCGGGCTTCGTGCGCGTCCCGCACTGCCTCGAATATCGCGCCGCCGACCAGGGTGCGCCGACCGAGAACTACGGTGAATGGGCGGCGGACCAGATCGAGCAGGTGATCCTGCGTGAAGGCCCGGACACCATCGGCGCGCTCTGCCTCGAGCCTGTCACCGCGGGCGGCGGCGTCATCACGCCCCCCGCCGGCTATTGGCAGAAGGTGCAGGCGATTTGCCGCAAGTACGACATCCTCCTGCATATCGACGAGGTGGTCTGTGGCGTCGGGCGCACCGGCACCTGGTTCGGCTACCAGCAATACGGCATCGAGCCGGACATGGTGACGATGGCGAAGGGCGTCGCGTCGGGCTATGCCGCCATCGCCTGCCTGACCACCACCGAGGCGGTGTTCGACCTGTTCAAGGACGACGCCAGCGATCCGCTGAACTACTTCCGCGACATCAGCACCTTCGGCGGCTGCACCGCCGGTCCCGCCGCCGCGCTGGAGAACATGCGTATCATCGAGGACGAGGACCTGCTCGGCAACACCACGAAGATGGGCGACTACATGCTCGGCAAGCTTGGCGAGTTGCAGGACAAGCACCAGATCATTGGCAACGTGCGCGGCAAGGGTCTCTTCCTCGGCGCGGAGCTGGTCTCCGACCGCGAAAGCCGCACCCCCGCCGCCGAAGCCAAGGTACAGGCGGTCGTCGGCGACTGCATGGCGCAGGGCGTCATCATCGGTGCGACGAACCGCTCCGTGCCCGGCTACAATAACACGCTGTGCTTCTCCCCAGCGCTCATTGCGACGAAGGACGACATCGACCAGATCCTCGACGCTGTCGACGGTGCCCTGACCCGCGTGTTCGGTTAAGCCTGTGGAGCCGGTCCTCAACGAGTACGGCCAGCCCATCGGGCCGGCCCTGACCTCCCGCGTGCCCTGCCCGCCGCCGCCGCACAGCGTGCTGCAGGGCAGGCATGTCACGCTGGTTCCGCTCGTCCCGGAACACGCAGCGGGCTTCCTCGAAGCCTTCACCGATCCATCCGGCTGGACCTACCTGCCGCGGGGTCCCTTCACCGACCTCGCCGATGCGCAGGCCTGGACCGACGCGGCCGCCGAAAGCAAGGACCCGCTCTACTACACCGCGCTGGTGGGCGGCAAACCCGTGGGTTTTCTCTCCTACCTGCGCATTGCGCTCTGGTCGGGCCGCATCGAGGTCGGCTTCATTCACCTGGCCCCGGCCCTGCAAGGCACCACCGCCGCCACAGAAGCGCAATTCCTGTTGATGGCGCACGCCTTCGACGATCTCGGCTACCGGCGCTACGAGTGGAAATGCGACTCGCTCAATGGCCCATCCCGCCGTGCGGCAGAGCGACTCGGCTTCACCTACGAAGGCACTTTGCGGCAGGCCATGCACTACAAGGGCCGGAACCGCGACACTTCCTGGTTCTCGGTTCTCGATGGCGAATGGCCCGCGGTCAAGGCCCGCTTCACGGCCTGGCTCGATCCGTCCAACTTCGACGACGCCGGGAACCAGAAGCGCCGCCTGCAGGACTGCTGACCTTCCCGTTTCCTCTTGCCGCAAATATCCCCGCCGGAGGCAAACCCGCGGGATGGTGGGCGGGGCGATGTCCGTCAGGACGAGCGCCGTCCCCGGCCCGCGTCCGAACACACAGAAAGCAAAAGGGCCGCCGAGGGCGACCCTTCCGAACCTGTCGATCGTAACAGGGTATCAGCCGTTGACGCTGTCCTTCAGGGCCTTCGCGATGGTCATCTTGACCTGCTTGTCGGCTTCCTTCTTGAACTGCTCGCCGGTCGCGGGGTTGCGCACCATGCGCTCCGGACGCTCGCGGCAGTAGATCTTGCCCACGCCCGGCAGGGTCACGGCGCCGCCGCCCGACACTTCCGAGGTGATGATGTCGACCAGCGAATCCAGAGCCGCGCCCGCGGTCTTCTTGTCGCTGTCCATTTTCTCTGCCAGTGCAGCGACCAGCTGGGTTTTCGTCATCGGCTTGGACATTTTTTCTATCTCCTTACTGCCCACCTTTGGGGCCTCTGGCGCGCATTAAAACCGTATGTAGCGGGCAAACACAACTGTTAGCGGCCCGAAACCCCTGTTTTACGGCATTTTCACGCAATTTCCCCGGCGTCAAAGGAAGGCGGTTTCCTCGAAAGACCGCAATTTGCGGCTGTGGATGCGCTCGAGCGGCATTTTGGACAGGGTTTCCATCGCGCGAATCCCTATGCGCAGGTGGCGTGTCACCTGCGTCTGGTAGAATTCAGACGCCATGCCGGGAAGCTTCAATTCACCATGCAGCGGCTTGTCGCTGACGCAAAGCAGTGTGCCATAAGGCACGCGAAAGCGGAAACCGTTCGCCGCGATCGTCGCGCTTTCCATGTCGAGGGCGATCGCCCGCGACTGGCTGAGTCGCTGCACCGGCCCGGTGTGGTCGCGCAACTCCCAGTTGCGGTTGTCGACGCTGGCCACAGTGCCGGTCCGCATGACCCGCTTGAGGTCGTAGCCCTCGAGTTGCGTCTCCTGCTCCACCGCGTCTTCCAGCGCGATCTGGATTTCCGCGAGCGCCGGAATCGGCACCCAGACCGGCAGATCGTCGTCGAGCACCTTGTCCTCGCGCAGGTAGGCATGGGCCAGCACGAAGTCCCCCAGCGATTGCGAATTCCTGAGCCCGGCGCAATGCCCCACCATCAGCCAGGCGTGCGGGCGCAGCACCGCGATGTGGTCCGTCGCGGTCTTGGCGTTCGACGGTCCGACGCCGATGTTCACCAAAGTGATCCCCGCCCCGTTCGGTTTCTTGAGGTGGTAGGTCGGCATTTGCGGCATCCGCGCCGCGTCCGGAAGACTCCCGTCCGCCGTGGTTATCTCGGCGTTGCCGGTGCTGACGAAGGAAGTGTAGCCGCTTGCGGGATCGGCCAGCATGGCGCGGGCATAGGCCTCGAATTCACTGACATAGAACTGGTAGTTGGTGAACAGCACGTGGTTCTGGAAGTGCGACGGCGCGGTCGCGGTGTAATGGGCCAGCCGCGCCAGCGAGTAATCCACCCGCTGCGCGGTGAACGGCGCGAGCGGCAGCGTGCCATCGGCCGCCGCCCCGGCCACGCCGTTGACGATATCGTCGTTGGTGCTGGCGAGGTCCGGCACGTCGAACACGTCGCGCAGCACGAAATCCGCCGCCCCCTCATGCGGGACGGTAATGTCCGGGAAGTTGGCGACGGCGAAATGCACCGGCATCGGCGTGTCGGACAGGCCCACCTGCACGGACACGCCGTGGTTGCCGATCAACAGTCCGATCTGCTGTTCCAGATAGTGCCGGAACATGCGCGGCCGTGTCACCGTCGTCGCGTAACTGCCCGGGGCCGTCACATGGCCGAAGCTCAGGCGGCTGTCGGTCTTGGCAAAGCTGGTCGTGGTGATGCGCACCTCCGGATAGTACGCGCGGATGCGCACGCCCGGGTGGCCCTCTGCCATGGCGCAGAGAAACCTGTCTCGCAGGAAGGCCGCCGCCGCGTCGTAGAGATCGCAGAGCCGGTCCACAGCTGCCTTCGGCGTGTCGAACATTTCCGGCCCCGGCGCCTCGGGCACGACGAGTTCCAATCCCGATGTCTGATCCTGCATGACGGCCTCCGGTCCGGTTCTGTGTTCTTGTTATGCGCGCAGGGTGACAGCTTGCCACAAGGGCCGCAAGGGGACGATGGCGTCCGTTCACCGGGCCGGCCCAGATTGACTCCGGTGGCGGGGGCTGTCTCAATGCGCGGGCAAACAGGAGGCCCCCATGAACGCACCCAAAGCCATAGCCAACATCGAGTACTGGGAAGAGCGCTGCGACCTTGCCGCCGCCTTCCGCTGGACGGCGCGGATGAACATGCACGAGGGCGTGGCCAACCACTTCAGCCTGTCGGTGAACGACGACGGCTCGAAGTTCCTGATCAACCCGAGCCTCAAGCACTTCAGTCGCATCCGCGCGTCGGACCTGGTTCTGATGGACGCCAACGATCCCGAAAGCATGAACCGACCCGACGCGCCGGACCCGACCGCCTGGGGCCTGCACGGCGGCATCCACAAGGCCTGCGCCCATGCCCGCTGCGCCATGCATGTGCATTCGGTCCACGCCACCGTGCTGGCGACGCTGAAGGACAAGCGCCTGCCGCCCATCGAGCAGAATTGCGCGATGTTCTTCAATCGGTATGTCATCGACGAGGGCTATGGCGGGCTGGCCTTCGAGGACGAGGGCGCACGCTGTGCGCGGCTGATGAGCGATCCGAAGAAGAAGGTGATGATCATGGGCAACCATGGCGTCATGGTGATCGGCGATACGGTGGCCGAGACCTTCAACCGGCTCTACTATTTCGAGCGTGCCGCGGAGACCTATATCCGCGCCCTGCAGACCGGGCAGCCGCTGGACGTGCTATCCGACGAGGTGGCGGAAAAGACCGCGCAGGAAATCGAGGATTACCCGGTGCCGCAGGATGCGCGTTTCCTCGAGGAATTGCGCCTCATTCTGGATGAAGAGGGCGACAGCTACGCCAGCTGACGCCGCGCGGGCGTGAGGATAATTTTAGACTAAAATTATCCTCACCGTCAGTCACCGCAGCCCGGTTTCTTCCAGCAGGCCCTTCCGCTTGGCCTCGTAATAGTAGCCCTTGGCGTACCACATGATCGCCGCATCCGGGTTGCCTTCGGAAACGAGATAGGCGCCCTTGAGGTACTTCAGAGCGTATTTGAGGTTCACCTCGGCTTCCAGGAGATCCTCGTTCGATCCCTGGAACCCCATCCCGCGCGCCGTTTGCGGCAGGATCTGGAACAGGCCCCAGTAAGGACCGTTCCGGGCCCAGGGACGATGCGTGCTCTCGCGGATCGCGAGGCGATGCACGAGCGAGCGCGGCAGTTCGTAGAAATCCGCCCACTTGTTGATCGAGGCCCGCAACTCCGGCGTCTCGTTCGGGTAAAGCGGCGGCGAAAACGCCATCGCGGGTGCAGGCGTTGCAGCCTCCTTGGGGGCGGCGCAGGCCATGGGCAGGCTGACAAGGCAAAGCAGAAGGGCGCGGCGGAGCAGCATCCTCGGGTTCTCCGGACTGACGATCGCAAATCCTCTACGCCAGGTCATGCAACCTTGGGAGTCCCTTGGTCAACCATCGGCAAAGGCCCGCGCATGGGTCTGCCGCGACCGGGACTTGCATCGCGCCTCCGCCGCGATACCTTGGCAGGTATGACAGGCACGCTTCTCTCCCTCGGGCACGGCTATGCCGCGCATGCCCTCGCCCGGCGGCTGGTGCCGCAGGGCTGGACCGTTCTCGGCACGACCCGCTCGCCGGACCGCGCCGAGACCCTGCGCGCGGATGGGGTCACACCCCTGCCCTGGGAACGCGTCGCCGTCTCCGAAGCCCTCGACACGGCGACCCACCTGCTGGTTTCCGCCGCACCGGACGAGCAGGGCGATCCGTCGATCCGCCTGCTCGGCCCGGCGCTGGAGGCGCGGGCGGAGGCGCTGCATTGGGCCGGCTACCTGTCGACCACCGGCGTCTACGGCGACCATCACGGCGCCTGGATCGACGAAACCACGCCGCTCATGCCGACAACCCGGCGCGGCGAAGCCCGGGTCAAGGCCGAGGCCGCCTGGGGCGCCATCCCGCATCTACCGCTGCATGTCTTCCGCCTCGCCGGGATATACGGTCCCGGGCGCGGCCCGTTCGAGAAGGTCCGCAGCGGCACCGCCCGGCGCATCGTGAAGCCGGGACAGGTGTTCAGCCGCATTCACGTCGCGGACATCGCGCAGGTGCTCGAAGCCTCCATCAAGGCCCCGAATCCCGGTGCCGCCTACAACCTCTGCGACGATGATCCGGCGCCGCCGCAGGACGTCATCGCTTACGCTGCGGAACTCCTCGGCCTTCCGATCCCGCCGGAAATCCCATTCGAGCAGGCGGAACTTTCCCCCATGGCCCGCAGTTTCTATTCCGAAAGCAAGCGCGTCTCCAACGCCCGCATCAAGCATGAGCTGGGCGTCGCGTTGATCTACCCGGATTACAGAAGCGGACTGAAAGCCCTGCTGGATGAGCAACTCTGATACCCTGAAGTCGGCCCCCGGCGGCACCGGCACAGACAGCGACCCGGTCAGCCTGTGCGACATTCTCGACCGCGTCGAGCCGCGCGACGGCGAGGCCTCGGTGTCCGTTCAGACCATGCTCGAACGCATCGGCACCCGTTCCTTTCCCGCGATCATCCTGGCGCCCGCGGTGCTGCTGGTCTCGCCCGTTTCGGGCATTCCGACCGTGCCGACGCTGGCCGGGCTGATCATGGTGATCATCGCGCTCCAGGCGCTGTTCGGGCGCACGCATCTGTGGTTGCCAGGGTTTCTCACCCGGCGCAGCATCGGTGCTACAAAGCTGCAGAAAGGCGTGAACTGGCTGCGCAAGCCGGCGGCCTGGATGGATCGTCACAGCCACGGACGCCTGTGTTTTCTCACCCGCCGCCCGATGAAGTGGGTTGCCTATGGTGCCACCATCGCCATCGCCATCAGCTGGCCCGCGCTGGAAATCCTGCCCTTCGTCACCAGCTTTGGCGCGGGGGCGATTGCCATGATCATGTTCGGCATGATGACCCGCGACGGAGCTTATGTCGTCGCGGGCTACGTGCAGGGCATCGCCCTGTACGCGATCCTGCTCGCGCTGTGGGGCGGGCTGCTCGGCAGCGGACTCGGCGCGGGACTCAGCGGTTTCTTCGGCTCCTGACACGGCACGTGCGATTGTCCCGGTGACACAGGCCGGTCATTGAAATTGCCGGGAAGACCCCGAGGATCGTCCCGCCAATCAGCGCCGGTGGGGTTCAGGCCCGTTTGTCGAGGCTGGCCACGCCCAAGACGTCCAGCACTTTCGCCTCGATATGCTCCGCGTTCATCGCCGCGACATCATACATCGCTGCCGGGCTTGCCTGGTCGATGAAGATGTCGGGCAGCACCATGGAGCGATATTTCAGCCCACGATCAAAGACGCCTTCTTCCGCCAGAAGCTGCGCCACATGGCTGCCGAAACCGCCGACCGCGCCCTCCTCGATGGTGATGAGCGCGTCATGCTCCGCCGCCAGCCGCAGGATCAGGTCCCGGTCCAGCGGCTTGGCAAAGCGCGCATCCGCCACGGTCGGGGTGATCCCCCGGGCCCGCAGCGCTTCAGAGGCCTTCATCACCTCGCCCAGCCGCGTTCCGAAGGACAGGATCGCCACACCCTTGCCCTTCTGGATCATCCGGCCCTTGCCGATTTCCAGCACTTCGCCGCGCTCCGGCATGGTCACGCCCTCGCCCTCGCCGCGCGGGTAGCGGAAGGCAATCGGGCCGTCATTGTGCGCCGCGGCTGTCGCCACCATGTGCTTGAGCTCCGCCTCGTCTGCGGCGGCCATGACAACGAACCCCGGCAGGTTGGCGAGATAGGCCACGTCAAAAGAACCCGCATGGGTCGCTCCGTCCGCGCCCACAAGCCCCGCCCGGTCGATGGCGAAGCGCACCGGCAGTCGCTGGATCGCCACGTCATGCACCACCTGATCATAACCCCGCTGGAGGAAGGTCGAATACATGGCGCAGAAAGGCTTCATGCCGCCTGCGGCCAGCCCCGCGCAGAAGGTCACGCCATGCTGTTCAGCGATACCGACATCGAAACAGCGGCTCGGGTAGCGTTCGGCAAAGAGGTCCAGCCCGGTACCATCGGGCATCGCCGCCGTCACAGCGCAGATCTGCGGATCGTGCGCCGCTTCCTGAAGCAAAGCCTCGGCAAACACCTTCGTATAAGACGGCGCGTTCGAGGGCGCTTTCTTCTGCTCCCCGGTCAGCACGTCGAACTTGCCCCGGGCGTGGCCCTTGTCGGCGGCGTGCTCGGCGGGACGGTAGCCTTTGCCCTTCTTGGTCAGCACATGGATCAGGATCGGCCCGGTCGCCCGTTGCCGCACCGTGCGGAGCACCGGCAGAAGCTGCTCCATGTCATGCCCGTCGATCGGCCCGAGGTAGCTGAATCCCAGTTGCTCGAAAAGCGTGCCGCCCACGGTCATGCCCTTGAGCATGTCCTTCGCCCGCTTCGCCCCTTCCCGGAATGGCTCCGGCAGGAAGCTGACTGCCCCCTTGGCGGCGGCTTTCAGGTCCTGAAACGGTGCTTCGGCATAAAGCCGGCTGAGGTAGGAGGACATCGCCCCCGTCGGCGGGGCGATACTCATCTCGTTGTCGTTCAGAATGACGATCAGCCGCTTCTTCAGATGCCCGGCGTTGTTCAGCGCCTCATAGGCCATGCCTGCGCTGATCGAACCATCGCCGATCACCGCAATCGCATCGCCATGGCCGGTGTCGCAGCTGCCGCCCAGATCGCGGGCCACCGCAAAGCCAAGCGCCGCGCTGATGGAGGTGCTGGAATGCGCCGCACCGAAGGGATCGAACGGCGACTCCGACCGTTTGGTGAAGCCCGAAAGCCCGCCTTCCTGCCGCAGCGTGTTCATCCGGTCCCGCCGTCCCGTCAGGATCTTGTGCGGGTAACATTGGTGCGAGACGTCCCAGACGATCTTGTCCCGGGGCGCGTCAAACACCGCGTGCAGCGCCACGGTCAGCTCCACCACGCCCAGACCCGCCCCAAGATGCCCGCCGGTCTGGCTGACCGCGTGAATCGTCTCTGCCCGCACCTCGCCCGCCAGACGCACCAGTTCCGCGTCGCTGAATTGCTTCAGGTCGGACGGCAGCGTGACGCGGTCGAGCAGCGGGGTTGCGGGTTTGTCGGACATGCGGTGGCCTTCCGGTCTTTCAGTTTCGGCGCGAGATAACGAAGCGGGCGGCCTGCCGCAAGCAATCGGCCTTGTCACCGTAAACAGATAGGGCCCCGCAGGCCTCCGTCACCAGATCCGATGCGCGGCGTTTCGCCCCGTCCAATCCCAGATGGCTGACAAAGGTCGCCTTGCCGCGCCCCGCATCCTTGCCGACCGCCTTGCCCACCTCCGCCGCGTCCCCTTCGACGTCGAGCACATCGTCCCAGATCTGGAACGCCAGCCCCAGCTTGTCGCCGTAGCGATGCAACGGTCCGGTGTCGGCCCCGGCCAGCACCGCGCCTGCCGTGCAGGACCAGCGCAGCAGCGCCCCGGTCTTCAGCGATTGCAGCCGCTCGATCTGCTTGAGCGAAAGCGGCTCCTCGACCTGCTCCGCATCCATGTCGAGCATCTGGCCAAGCACCATGCCCTCCTTGCCCGCCGCCTTGCCAAGGCTCTCGACGAGGTTGCAGCAGGCGGCGTATTTCACCGGCGCGTCCAGTTCGGCAATCTCCGGGGAGGCCAGCAGCCTGAACGCCAGCGTCTGCAAGGCATCGCCCGCCAGCACCGCCACCGCCTCGTCCCACGTCTTGTGCACCGTCGGCCGCCCGCGCCGCATGGCGTCGTCATCCATGCAAGGCAGATCGTCGTGCACGAGGCTGTAGGCGTGCAGGCACTCCACCGCCAGCGCCGCCTGCAAGGCCGCGGCCTCCGGCACGCCGTGCAGCCGTGCGCTCTCCATCACGAGAAAGCCGCGCAGCATCTTGCCCCCTTCGAGCGCGTAATGCATCGCATCGGTCAGCGGCCGCTTGGCCACCTTCAGAAAACTCGCCCGGCGCATGATCCGCACCGCATCCGCCTTCAGGGCCGCCGGGAAATCCACCTTTGTCGCAACCGTCTGGTTCACAATCCATCCACCGCCTTGAGACCGGCCGGATTGCCATCCGCGTCCAAAGTAATGGCCGCGACCTTCTCTTCGGCTTCCTTCAGCTTGGCATCGCAGCGCTTGCGCAACTCCGCGCCACGCTCGTAGAGCTTGATCGACGCATCCAGCGCCACGTCGCCGCGTTCCAGCTGGCCGACCACCTGTTCCAGTTCCGCCATCGCCTCTTCGAAGGTCATCTCCGTGACCGGCTTGTCGTTCATTGCCCTGCCTCCATCAGCACGTCCACATGCGCCCGGGCCGAAGCCGCCAGCGCCGCCAGATCGTAGCCGCCTTCCAGCACGGATACCACTCGACCCTTGCAGACTTCCGCAGCGATCGTGCAGATTTCCCCGGTGATCCAGCGGAAATCCTCGACGCCCCAGTTCAGCTGCGCCAGCGGATCGTCCTGATGCGCATCGAAGCCCGCCGAGATGACGATCAGCTCCGGGGCAAACTCCCGCAACCGCTTCAGCGCGGGCGTCCACGCCCTGCGCATCGCCTCGCCGCCCGAGTTCGGCGCCAGCGGCAGATTCAGCACATTGTCATGCGCCCCGCGCTCCGTCGCATCGCCGCTGCCCGGCCAAAGCGGCATCTGGTGCGAGCCGATGAACAGGCTGCGGGGCTCGGCCCAGAGCAGGTCCTGCGTGCCGTTGCCGTGATGTACGTCGAAATCCAGCACTGCCACCCGCGCCAGCCCGTGCCGCTCCAGCGCATGTTTTGCCGCCAGAGCCGCGTTCCCGAACAGGCAGAAGCCCATGGGAGTCTCCGTCTCCGCATGATGCCCCGGCGGGCGCGTCGCCACGAAAGCGTTCGCAACCGCGCCGCCCAGCACCATGTCCACGGCCTTCAGCGCCCCGCCGGCAGCCCGCTTTGCCGCCCGCATCGAGCCCGGCGACATCCAGGTGTCCGAATCGATCTGCGCCGCGCCGGTGACCGGCTCCGCCGCACCGATACGGTCGATGTAGGCCTGCGGATGACACAGGCGCAGGTCTTCATCGGTGCAGACCGGGGCCTCCTCGCGCACGAGATCGAGCCCCTGTAAAGCCTCCAGAACATGCTCCAGCCGCGCCACCCGCTCCGGGTGCCCCTGCGGCGTGACGTGTTTCAGGCAATCCGCATGTGTGATCAGTGCCGTCGCCATCGCGCGCTCCCTGTTTCTTCTTGGTAAAAATACCCAAAGCAGCCCCGCAGGGCCGCTCTCAGTCCGGAGCCAGCATATACCCCGCCCCCCGCACCGTCTGCAAATAGCGCGGCTGTTTGGGATCGGTTTCCAGCTTGCGCCGCAGCCGGGTGATCTGCACGTCGACCGCCCGCTCCTGAGCCTGCCCCTTGTCGCGGCCCAGGTCCTCCACCAGCTTCGCTCGGCTGATTGCCTCGCCCGGCATCTTCGAGAAGATGCGCATAAGCTGGCTTTCGGTCGCGGTCAGCCGCACCAGGTCCTCGCCCTTCCACATCTCGCCCCGCTCGATGTCATAGCGGAAATCACCCATGGTCAGCAGCTTGGGCGCGGTCTCTTCAGCCGGGGTCTCCGGCATCCGCCGCAGGATGGCGTTGATCCGCAGCAACAACTCCTTCGGCTCGAAGGGCTTCGCGAGGTAATCGTCTGCCCCGGCCTCCAGCCCGGCGATCCGGTCCTCGGTTTCGGCCTTGGCCGTCAGCAGCAGGATCGGCGTTGTGCTGTCCTCGCGGATCCCCCGCGTCAGGCTCACGCCATCCTCGCCCGGCATCATCACGTCGAGCACGATCATGTCGAACTCCAGCCCCGCCAGCAGCCGCCGGGCGTGCGCCGCATCGCGCGCCGCACTCACCATGAATCCGTTCCGGATCAGGAACTTCTGCAACAATCCACGAATACGCTCATCATCGTCGACAATCAGCAGATGGACATCCGCTTCGCTCATCCCCGGCCCTCCCTGAGACCGTGATACTGCCGTCGCATCTCCGGGTCCATCATTGCTTCGAGCACCTTGCGAAAACCGGAGACCGCCTCCGGCCCCGCCTGTTTGTAGGCCGCCCGCATCCGCGCCCGCTGCGCATCCGACAGCCGCGTGTCGAGCGCGATGCCCGCGTCGGTCAGGAACAGATGCCGCTCGCGCTTGTCCTGCCGCCCGACCCGCGACTCGACCAGCCCGTCCTCGATCAGCGTGCGCAGCACCCGGTTCAGCGATTGCTTGGTGACGCCCAGAATCGACAGCAGATTGTTGACTGTCGTGCCTGGAGCGCCGTGGATGAAGTGCAGGGCGCGGTGGTGCGCCCGCCCGTAACTCAGTGTCGCCAGGATGCGGTCGGGATCGGCGGTAAACCCCCGATAGGCAAAGAACATCGCCTCGATCCCCTGCCGCAGTTGCTCGTCCGTCAGGTAGAGCAGCATGTCACCGCCGATTGCCTGGTTGCCCTGTGTGTCTGCCATACCCGCCCCCGCTCGAAACCTCTCACCGCGCATTTTAAGTCAGCCTTGTTGACATTCCAACCCGGAACTGTTAGCGAAGTCCAGTTTTTGCGCAATTTTATGTCCGGTTCGGACATTTATTGAGCAACATATGAAAAGGCAAGGCGCAATAGGAGGGTGCAATGGCAACTGGCGCATATGATGATCGCGATGGCAAGATCTGGCTGGATGGCCAGCTTGTGGAGTGGCGTGACGCCCAGGTGCACATCCTGACGCACGGCCTGCACTACGCCAGCTCCGTGTTCGAGGGCGAGCGGGCCTATAACGGCAAGATTTTCCTGTCGCGCAAACACTCGGAGCGGCTGCATTTCTCCGCCGGTGAGCTCGATTTCGAGATCCCCTATTCCGTCGACGAGATCGAGACGGCCAAGGCCGCGGTGCTCGAAGCCAACGGCCTGACCGACGCCTACGTGCGGGCGGTGGCCTGGCGCGGCGCCGGCCCGGACATGGGTGTCTCCTCCGCCCGCAACCCCGTTCGCCTGGCGATCGCGGCCTGGTCCTGGGGCAACTACTACGGCGATGCCAAGATGAAGGGAGCCAAGCTCGACATCTCGAAGTGGAAGCGCCCCTCGCCCGAGACCATCCCCGTCCGTGCCAAGGCTGCTGGTCTCTACATGATCTGCACCACGTCCAAGCACGCCGCCGAGGCGAAGGGCTGTTCGGATGCCCTGTTCATGGACTATCGCGGCTACGTCGCCGAAGCGACCGGCGCGAACATCTTCTTCGTCAAGAATGGCGAAGTGCACACGCCGGACCCGGATTGCTTCCTCAACGGCCTGACCCGTCAGACCGTCATCGGTATGCTGAAGGACCGCGGCATCACCGTGCACGAGCGGCACATCATGCCCGAGGAGTTGGAAGGGTTCGAGCAGTGCTGGCTTACCGGCACCGCTGCCGAGGTCACCCCGGTCGGCCAGATCGGCGATTACACCTTCGAGGTGGGTGCGCTGACCCGCGAGATTTCCGAGGCCTACGAGAAGCTGGTCCGCAGCTGATCGCCGCGCCTTCGCGAAACGGCAAAAGGCACCGGAGTGATCCGGTGCCTTTTTCATTGTCTGCTGGAGGCGGTCGTCAGAACAGCGAGCGCAGCATCGCCGTGCTGCCCTGAATGATCGCATTGAGCTCCACGATCCGCGCAAGCCGCTTCTCGATCTCGTTTTGCCCGGCGTCGAGCTGGTCCACGATGCCCGCCAGTTCCGTCCCGGACTGGGCCAGCGAGGCACTCTCGATCTTGCACATCATCCGGGTGGAGCTGAGGCCGGTCACGTACCGTTTCATGTCCAGAACGCTGCGGGCAAAGCGGCGCGCTTCCACCTCGACGTTGTGCAGCGACTCGACCGTACGACCGAGCAAGACCTCCTCGCGTTTCTGCAGGCGCGCACGCTCATCCGCGATACTGACGGTGTCGGGATAGTGCACCTCCTCTTTTTCGAACAGCGCCCGCATCTCGCATTGCAGCGCCCGTGCAAAGCTGAGGAACTGCCCCTCGAGGATGGCCGAGCGCATCCGCGAGAACACGCATTTGTCACCATCGACGAACGTGTTCACCCAGTTCGACATTTCCTCGAGCATCTGGCTGTAGTTGACCGAGATCGCACTGATCGGACCGCCGGCGTTTTCCAGGCGGGAGGCAATGATGCTCATGTTCATCGGCACCGTGCGGATCGCCTGGAATGCCTCCGTCATGCCGGTGGTCTCTTCCGCAACCTCCGAAATCGCCTTCGACATTTCCAGGTATTTCAGCTGGATCGTGTCCATCGGCTTGTTCAATTGCGCTTCACGCTCCCGGAACTCGCTGGCGAGCGCCATGGACTGGAAGGCGTTGTAGTTGGCGTAACCCGCCTTCTGCAGCAGCTTGACGATATTTTCCGCGCTGTCGGCGGGGCTCAGCCCGTCCTCCTTCTCGCGGCGCAGCGCCTCGGTATAGATCGTCTGGACGGAGGGCAGCAGGCCGCTGACAGGTTTGATCCGTGTCGAGAGATAACCGCTGTCCGTCGGCGAAACCAGCGCGAACACCCAGTAATAGCGCCCGTCCTTTGCCCGGTTCTTGACATAGCAGCCGGTGACCTTCTCTTCCTTGATCCGTTCCCACATCAGGTGAAACACACCGCGCGGCATGTCCGGATGGCGGATGATCTTGTGCGGCGCCCCGATCAACTCGGACCAGTCGTAACCGGCCAGCCGCTGGAAGACCGAGTTGCCCGAGAGGATGACGCCGCGCTTGTCCGTGCGGGAATAGAACGTCTCGCCCACGGCAAAGGAGACTTCGCCGGTGCTGGTGGAACGGGCCGCCTCGGCGGCGAAGTCTGGATTGAGTTCGGTCATGAGACCCCCCGAAGAATGTTCCCGGGAAATCTCGCTCATCCGCTTTAAGAATTACCTAAGCCGCCCCGCGAACTACCAGCAATTCGCGGAGCATTTTCCTAAATCGCCGTCTTAACCCGGGCTCATCCCGCGCAACCGCTCGGACCGGCGACGCAGCAGTTCCAGCGTGGTGAGAAGCGCGATGGAAATTCCCACAAGGATCGTCGCCACGGCGAGAATCGTCGGGCTGATCTGCTCACGCAGGCCGATGAACATCTGCCAGGGCAGCGTCTGCTGATTGGCCGAGCCGACGAAGATGACGACCACGACCTCGTCGAAGGAGGTGATGAAGGCAAACAGGCCGCCGGAAATCACGCCGGGCAGGATCAGCGGCATCTGCACGCGGAAAAACGTCGTGACCGGGTCCGCCCCCATGTTCGCCGCCGCCCGGGTCAGCGAGCGGTCGAAGCCCACGAGCGTTGCCGTCACCGTGATGATCACGAACGGAATGCCCAGAGCCGCATGCGCCAGCACCACCCCGAAGTATGTCCCCTGCAGGCCGACCCGCGAGTAGAAGAAATACATGCCCGCGGCGGAGATGATCAGCGGCACGATCATCGGCGAGATCAAGATCGCCATGATCGCGCGGCGGAAAGGCACGTGTTCGGACGACAGACCGATGGCCGCGAGCGTGCCAAAACTGACCGAAAGGAACGTCGCCATGGGCGCGATCTTGAGCGAGTTCCACATCGCGTGCTGCCACTCGCTGGACTGGAAGAAGTCGCGGTAATGCTTGAGGCTGTAGCCCGCCGGATCGAAGCGCAGCATCTCCGGCGTGAAGGTGAAGAAGTTCTCGGCATTGAAGCTGAGCGGGATCACCACGAGGATGGGCGTGATGAGGAAGACGAAGATCGCCCCGCAGATTACCCGGAAGGTATAGTGCCAGAGCACCTGGCCCGCGGTCAGATAGGGCGGCAGCGGCACACGGTAACGGCCCATGCCGACCCAGTACGTCAGCCAGCCGAAGAACCAGCCGAACAGCGCGCCCAGGACCAGCCCCGGCAACCCGCCAAAGACCAATCCGGCGATCAGCATGAGGGCGACCAGTCCCGCCTTCGCAGTTTTCTCCAGCGAGGGCGACAGGACTTCGAGCAGCACGAAGGCCACCGCCGCCATCAGCACGAAGCCTGCCAGCATTCCCAGAAGGGTCGAGCCGCTGGAGGCCCCGACGAACATGCCGAAGAAGGCTCCGAAGGCGCCGACCACGGGGGCGGCGAAAGCGATCGGTTTCTTGACTGCTACGGTTTCAACGGCCATGTCTCAGCCCCCCAGCTTGACGTTGTCGATGCCGACGATCTTGTCGTAGGCCCAGTAGAGGGCAAGAACCACCACCAGCAGGATGGCCCCCAGCGCCGCCGCCAGACCCCAGTTGAGGCTCGACGAGATGTGGTAGGCGATCCGGTTGGAAATGAACGTCCCGGTGGTACCGCCGACGATGGCCGGCGTGATGTAGTAGCCGATGGCCAGGATGAACACGAGGATCGACCCCGCGCCGATGCCGGGCACCGACTGCGGGAAGTAGACCCGCCAGAAGGTTGTCCAGTTGGTCGCGCCCAGAGATTTGGCGGCGCGCACGTAGGTCGGTGGAATGGTGCTCATCACCGAATACATCGGCAGGATCATGAACGGCAGCAGGATGTGCGTCATGGCGACGATGGTGCCGAACTGGTTGTTCATCATGATCAGGCGGTTGGCATCATCCACGAGGCCGAGCCAGACGAGCACGTCGTTGATCACCCCCTGCTGTTGCAGCATCACCTTCCAGGCGGAGGTCCGCACGAGGAGCGAGGTCCAGAACGGCAGCAGCACGAGGATCATCAGCAGGTTCGCCGTACGCGCAGGCAGGTTAGAGAGCAGGTAGGCAATCGGATAGGCCAGCAGTATGCACGAGAAGGTGATGACCAGGCTCATGAACATCGTCCGCTTGAACAGCAGCCCGTAGATCCGTTGGCTCTCATCCCGCAGGCCGACACCGTCCGGCGTGTTCTGCATATCGACGGCGTTGAGGTAATAGCCGGACGTCAACTTCGGCGAGAATATCTGGATGGTGCGCCAGATTTCCGCGTTGCCCCAGTCCTTGTCGGTCTCCTCGAACGTCTCCTGGAAACTCATGGTCTCGAAGTCCGGGGACGCCACCAGCGCGTCGGCGGCCTTGAGCATGTCTGCGCGCGGGCCGGTGTAGCCGGAGACATCCGCCTCCGCGAGGTCCTGGTACAGCGCGGTGTACACGGCGCTCCACGGCTCCTCGCGCAGCGGGCTCTTGTCATCCTCGGTTTGGGTGAACCGGGCGAAGACGGTGTATTGCTCGGCGGTGCGCGGCAGCAGGGCCTCGATTTCCCCGGAGACCTGGAACGGCGGCTGGTCCGCGCCCTTCTGCCAGGCGCGCTGCTCTTCGAGCCATGCCGGATCGCCCATCAACTCGGCCCAGGGCTCGCCTTTGTCCCAGTCCTTGTCCAGATCGGTGAACTGGTCCTGATACAGCTCGCCCAGATCCTCCAACCCCCGTCCGGACTTGCGGAACATCGAGGACGCGCCGGTCATCTCGTAGTTCAGACGCGATCCGAGGCGCGTGTGCAACTTGTTCTCCGCGGCGATGAAGATATCGTAATAAGCCGCCTCGAAGACCTTCTCCGACGGCAGCGACCCGTCGGACCCGTCGTAATCCTTCAGCGCTTCGGTGGTGCGCGGCAGGGTCTCGGAGACGATCTGGTTCTCGACCGACCGCCACAGCATGTCGCCGATCGGCACGATGAAGGTCAGCAGGACGAACAGCAGCAGCGGCGCGATCAACATCAGTGCGCGGAGCTTCTGGCGGCGCAGGGCGCGCGCAAGGCTCCGCTTCAGCGGCGTTCCGTCGGCGGCGAGCATCTTGCCGTTGGTGGATGCATCACTCATGGCTCAGGCCCCCTCGACCAGGATGATAGTGCTTGTCGCGGTGCGGCGGCGGATCTCGGCAACCTCTTGATAGGCGGGATCGTTGTACGCGCGGCGCGCCGTTTCAAAATCGGGAAATTCAATGACGACGTGGCGGTTCTGCGTCTCGCCCTCGGGCGTTTCGGACTGCCCGCCCCGGACGATGAACCTGGCACCGTAGCTTTCCAGGATCGGCGTGTCGCGCTCGATGTATTCCTTGTAAGCCTCGGGATCGTTCACCGTGATATGGCCGATGATATAGCCTTTGGGCATGTCCCATTTCCCCTGTCGTTGGCGGGCAGGGCGGGGTCCGGCCCCGCCATGCCTCCTGTCTTGCGGCGGGCGGGGTTCGTCCCCGCCTCACCCTGACTGCGTCAGCGGCTTATTGTGCCAGCCACGCCTGGAACTTCGCGTCGATGTCGTCGCGGTAGTCAGCCCAGAACTCGTAGTTGTAGAGGAACGTGTTCTTGGCGTTCTCCGGATCGGTCGGCATGTGCGGCGCCATCTCGATGCCGAGTTCGGCGTGCTTGCCGACCAGCGGTGCGGAGGACTGACGCGCCGGGCCGTAGGAGATGTACTTCGCCTGATCGGCGAGGCGCTGGGTGTCGGTGGCGAACTTCAGGAAGTCCTTCACACGGGCCAGACGATCCTCCGGCAGACCGGCAGGGATGATCCAGCCGTCAAGGTCGAACACCTGGGCGTCCCACAGCATGGCGACCGGCTGCTTCTGCTCCTCGATCACCGAGAACAGGCGGCCGTTGTAGGTGGACCCCATGACCACTTCGCCGTCGGCGAGCAGCTGCGGCGTGTCGGCACCGGCGGACCACCAGATCACGCTGTCCTTGATGGTATCGAGCTTGGCAAGCGCCTGCTCCTGGCCTTCTTCGGTCTCCAGCACGTCGTAAACCTCGTCCTTGGCGACGCCGTCACAGAGCAGGGCCCATTCCATGTTGTTGATCGGACGCTTCTCCAGAGCGCGCTTGCCCGGATAGGTCTCAAGGTCGAACACGGCGCAGACGTCGGTCGGCGGCGTGTCGCCCACCATGTCGGTGCGATAGCCGAAAGTGGTCGAGTAAACGATCTGCGGAATGAAGCAGTCGGAGACCAGAAGGTCGCCGAAGTCATCCTCGGCGGAGGTGCCATCGGGCGCCGCCGCGAGATCGGTTTCCGGGTCGATTTCCATCGCCAGGCCTTCGTCGCACAGGCGGATGGCGTCGGAGGCCACCACGTCGACGAGATCCCAGGTGATGTTGCCGGCTTCGTTCATCGCGCGCAGCTTGGCCACCGCTTCGTTCGAGCTCTCGTCCCACGACGCGGAGACTTCCGGATGCATGGCGAGATACGGCTCGACATAGGCCTTCTGCTGCGACGCCTGGTAGGCACCACCCCAGCTGACCAGCGTCATGCTGTTGGCCATGTTGCCATGGCTTTCGGCGTATGCGCCGGCGGCCGCGACGGTCAGGACCGTGGTGGTCATGAGGGTCTTGGTGAGTTTCATGTCTTGCTCCCTGGTAAACTACCCGTTTCGTTCTGGGGGGTCGGCGTTACGGGTTCCAACGGTCAACCCCTCGACTTGCCAGCAGGCCGGTCATCCCCGAGCGGCCCGCTGCAATGCTCAGTAAACCTTAGCTCGCATCGAGCGCACGGCAATCCTGTGGCAGCCAGCCGATCTCGATCTCGCTGCCCGGCTCGTGCCGGATCTGGTCCGGTGCGTTGCGGGTCTTGATGACGAAATCGTCCCGCCCCGCGACGCGCAGCCGGGTGCGGAAGATGTCGCCCATGTAGATGAATTCGAGCACCGTGGCCTTGAGCGTATGCGCCCCCGGCTTGAGACGATCCTTGTTGAATTCGACGCGCTCCGGACGGATCGACACGCGGGTCTTCTCGCCGACCTTGCTGACGTTGATCGGCATGGCGTCGATCATCTGACCGTCGTCGAGCTTGACCACGCAGCTGTCGCCCGCGATCTCGGTGATCGTGCCGTCCAGCGTGTTGTTCTCGCCGATGAACTGCGCGACGAAGCTGTTCTTCGGCGCCTCGTACAGGACGTCAGGCGGATCGAGCTGCTGGATGCGGCCATCGTTGAACACGGCGACCCGGTCCGACATGGTCAGCGCTTCGGTCTGGTCGTGCGTCACGTAGACCGTGGTGATCCCGAGCTCGTGGGCCAGGCGCGTGATCTCGAACTGCATATGCTCGCGCAGCTGTTTGTCGAGCGCGCCGAGCGGCTCGTCCATCAGCACCAGTTCCGGCTCGAAGACCAGTGCGCGGGCCAGAGCGATCCGCTGCTGCTGACCACCCGAAAGCTGCGCCGGGCGGCGGCCGCCGAAAGCGCCCATCTGCACCATGTCCAGCGCCCGCTTGACCTTGGCCTCGCGGTCGGACTTGCCGATCTTTCGGACCTCCAGCGGGAACGAAAGGTTCTCGGCCACGGTCATGTGCGGAAACAGCGCGTAGTTCTGGAAGACCATGCCGATGCCGCGCTTGTGCGGCGGGATGTTGTTGATACTGATCCCGTCCAGCTTGATCTCGCCATGGGTTGCCGTCTCGAAGCCCGCAAGCATCATCAGGCAAGTGGTCTTGCCGGAACCGGACGGCCCGAGCATGGTGAGAAATTCGCCCTTGGGCATCGACAGGTTCAGATCCTTGACGACCAAAGTCTCGCCGTCATAGCTCTTCTGAACACGCTCAAAGGCGACGAAAGCGTCGCCGTTCGTTTGATCAGCCAAAACAGGCTCCCCGTTTCATGTCCGCGGATTTGCTCCGCTGTCTTGATACCAAGGACTAAAGCGCGACCGAGCCAGCGTTGCAACCTGTTCCCTGATTTTTTGCACATTGCCAGTAAATCCGGGAAATCTGGCTGGGAAAGCGACGGATTTCAGGTCATTTGCGGCATGAAGGGACGCCATCATTGCAAATTTCCTGCTCTACGAACTGGCCGGAACAGCACGCGCGGAGGCATGTGGGCCTGAGTCTCCCCGATTTTCGCACAGAATCCGGAGCCACCGCGCCCAATAATTGTGCCGCTTCCGGGCAAACTGCCACAATTGTGGCATCGGAACGCTTGCAATCGCGGGGCGGCGGGGTTTCATGAAGAGCAAGACGCGGACCGGACCGGATCTGGCGGCACGTCCGCGCGGACGGCGGTGTCGCTCGCAGGCCGCTCGCATGTCCCCCGACTACAAGGCGCATTCGATGACCACCACAGCCGACACCGAAACGATCCTGTCCGACCTGATTGCCTATCCGACGGTATCCTCGGACAGCAACCTCGCCATGATCGGGCACATGGCCTCGCGGCTCGAGGATCTCGGCGCGCGGTGCCAGGTGTTCCACGACGACAGCGGCACCAAGGCCAACCTCTGGGCCACCCTCGGGCCGGAGGGCGACGGCGGCGTGGTTCTGTCGGGACATTCCGACGTGGTGCCGGTCACTGACCAGGACTGGTTGTGCGACCCGTTCACCCTCCACGAACGCGACGACCTGCTGTACGGCCGCGGAACCTGCGACATGAAGGGGTTCATCGCCGCGACACTGGCGATGGCGCCGCTCTGGGCCAAAAGCCGCCTGACACGCCCGCTGCACTTCTGCTTCACCCATGACGAGGAGGTCGGCTGCCTCGGCGCGAGGGCGCTTGTCCCGGAATTGCAACGACAAGGCATCCGGCCGGCCATGGCAATCATCGGCGAGCCGACGTCGATGCAGATCATCGAGGGGCACAAGGGCTGCTGCGAGTACACGACGCGCTTCACCGGCCTCGAAGGCCACGGCTCGGCCCCTGATCGCGGCGTCAATGCCGTGTCCTACGCGGTGCGCTACGTGGCGCGGCTGCTGGAGCTTGCGGAGGACCTGAAAAGCCGCGCCCCGCGCGACTCGCGCTTCGATCCGCCGTGGACGACGGTGAACATCGGACGGCTGTCCGGCGGCGTCGCACATAACGTGATCCCGGGCAAGGCGGAGGTCGACTGGGAAATGCGCCCGGTGGAATGGGGTGACGCGGATTTCGTCAAGTCGGCAATCGCCGCTTTTGTCGAAACCGAACTTCTGCCCGCCATGCGCGCGGTCTCGCCGCATGCGGACATCTCCACGGACGTGATCGGCGAAGTCGTGGGCCTCGAGCCGATGACCGACAACGCGGTCCGCGACCTGGTGCACCAGCTGACCGGCGGCAATTCCTGCGATGTGGTGCCCTTCGGCACGGAAGCCGGGCTGTTCCAGCAGATGGGCATGAGCGTCGTGGTTTGCGGACCGGGCTCGATCGCGCAGGCGCACAAGCCGGACGAGTATATCTCGCGCGCACAACTCGGGGAGTGCCTGGCGATGTTGCACGGGCTGGGGCGATCCCTCGTCTGAGGAGTTTCGCCCCGCGTGGGCCCGGGGGCCCCCCCGCCGTGGGCGGGGGAAAAATTTTGCGGGGCCCAAAT